>PFUD01000115.1 GCA_002789915.1 Comamonadaceae bacterium CG_4_9_14_3_um_filter_60_33
ATGGTCGGTGTGAAAGGATTCGAACCTTCGACCCCTTGCACCCCATGCAAGTGCGCTACCAGGCTGCGCCACACACCGAAGCCCTGAATTATAGCCATGGAAAGTAGTAATTTTGGGCTTGTGAATTTACGCCTCGGCGCATTAAAAATCGAGTCTCAGAAGGTCCCTGATTTCATTGAGCTCATGACGCACGAGGCGCCAGGAATCAAGTTGTGCATGTTTGTCCAGCGATGCCTGAGCCTCGGGGTAGGTCTGTAGCAGAACGTCGCCTTCGGGCAAGTCTGCAGAAGATTCCAACAGGCTGACATCGTGGTCCTGATCGCCGTTTCCGGTATGCTGCAGTTCCTGCATTTTGTTGCGGGCGCCGCTGATGGTAAAGCCTTGGTCGTAGAGCAAATCGCGAATGCGCCGGATCATTAGGACTTCGTGGTGCTGGTAGTAACGGCGATTGCCGCGCCGCTTCATGGGCCTGAGTTGGGTGAATTCCTGCTCCCAGTAGCGCAGCACATGCGGCTTGACGCCGCACAGTTCACCGACTTCACCAATGGTGAAGTAGCGTTTGGCCGGAATCAGGGGGAGCGAATTCTCCATGCGAATCAACAATCTGAGCTACAAAACGTTGAGCGTACTCCAAGTACAACCCGGCTGTAAAGACGGCTTGGCTTCATGTTGTTAACTGGTCGTCAAACGCCAGATGCACTTGAGCCAGACCCGTTCTGGATTTGTTCCTTGAGTTTTTGGCTGGCGTGAAACGTGACGACCCGGCGCGCGGCAATAGGAATTGCCTCGCCAGTGCGCGGATTGCGTCCAGGCCGCGATGACTTGGTGCGTATCTGGAAATTGCCAAAACCGGTGATTTTGACGTCATCACCCTCAATCAGACTGCTTGACACCAGATCAAAAAAAGCATCCACCATGTCTTTGGACTCGCGCTTGTTCAAGCCGATTTGTTCAAACAGCAGTTCTGCGAGTTGCGCCTTGGTCAGGGCTGGCGTTTCCAGGGATTGAACCGAAATATCCATTGATGTCTCGCTCTTTGGCTAGGTGGTGATAGCGGATTCAAGCACGCTGTCGCGCGCCCAATTTTTCGCTCAAGGTGGTAAGCACTGCCGCAACCGTTGCGTCGATTTGCTGCTCGGACAGCGTAGCTTCTTGTGCGTTAAGAGTCAAACGGATTGCCATGCTTTTCTCGGGCAGCGCACTTTGCTCTGTTGCTGCAGTTGCGGGTTTGGGTCGGTAAATATCAAACAGCACGGCATCTTGCAGCACACCTCCACAAGGAGCTGCCCAGATGGCTTGCATCAGGGCGTCGTGGGTCACCGATTCATTGACCAGTACCGCAATGTCGCGCTCAACCGCCTGGAAGCGGGGTACCGATTCAAAGCGCGGCACCTGGCGGCGCAGCACCGCCTCAAGATCCACCTCAAACATGATTGGCGCTTGCACCAGGTCGTGCGACTGTCGCCACTTGGGGTGCAGTTCGCCGACAAAGCCCACCGCCAATCCGGCACACAGCACGCGCGCGCAGCGCCCGGGGTGCATGGCCGGGTGCTCGGCGGACTCAAAGCTCAAGCGGGTCGGCGCGAACAGGGCTTCCAGGTCGCCTTTGACGTCGAAGAAGTCAACCTGGCGCTCTTTGCTGCCCCACTCAGGCGCATCCAACGCGCCCATGGCCACTCCGGCGACACGCATCGGTTGGTCAAAGCCCTGCACCGTGGTGTCAGAACTCCCCACTGAAGCGTCGCGCAGAAAAACACGGCCCAGCTCAAAAACCCGCACGCGTTGCGCCTTGCGGTCCTGGTTGAACTTGAGCACCTGCAGCAGCGAGCCGAGCAGGCTTGAGCGCATCACGCTCATCTGGCTGGCAATCGGGTTGAGCAATTTGATCGGGTTCAGGTTGCCCGCCAGTTCATGCTCCCAGCGTTCTTCAACAAAGCTGAAGTTGATGGTTTCCTGGTAGCCCAAGGACGCGAGTGCGCGGCGTACCGCAAAAGGGCAGCGTTGGTTCTCGGGGCGAAGTTTGGCCGTGATGGGGGCTTGCGGCGGCGTTTGCGGCAAGTTGTGAAAGCCGATGATGCGGGCGACTTCTTCGATCAGGTCTTCTTCAATTTGCAGATCGAAGCGGTAAGACGGCGCGGTGACTTCGATCACGCCGTCACCTTCGGTCACCGGCAGCCCCAAACCGGTGAGCGCCTTCACACATTGGTCCTGCGTCAGGGTCATGCCCAGCACCCTGCTTGCACGGGCCACGCGCAAGGCTACTTTGACGGGTTGGGGCATGGCGACAGGCTGGTCATCTATCGGGCCACATGCTGTGTCTGGCGTGCCACAGATGTCAATGATCAACTGGGTGATGCGCTCAATGTGCTCTACGGTCAGTTCAGGATCAACCCCGCGCTCAAAGCGGTGACCGGCATCGGTGGAAAAGTTGAAGCGGCGCGAGCGTCCGGCAATGGCCTTGGGCCACCAGAAAGCGGCTTCAACAAAAATGTTGCGGGTGTCATCCGACACTGCAGTGGCGTCGCCGCCCATGATGCCGGCCAGGGACTCGACCTGGACCGCGTCTGCAATCACCCCCACTTGGGCGTCGACCGTGACCGTATTGCCGTTGAGCAGCTTGAGTTGTTCGCCTGGTTGGCCCCAGCGCACATCAAGCCCGCCATGGATTTTGTCAAGGTCAAAAATGTGCGACGGCCGACCCAGTTCGAACATCACGTAGTTGGAGATGTCAACCAGCGCGGTGACGCTGCGCTGGCCGCAGCGCGCGAGGCGGTCCACCATCCAGGCCGGCGTGGCGGCTTTGGGGTTGACGCCGCGAATGATCCGACCAGAGAAACGACCGCACAAATCAGTTGCACTGACCTTGACCGCCAGCACCTCAGTGCCGGCACAGTTGGCCTTGGGAAAATTTGGTGTGTTCAAGGGCGCACCCGTGAGCGCCGATACCTCGCGCGCCACACCATAAACGCTCAGGCAATGCGCTAAATTGGGCGTGAGCTTGAGGGTAAACAGCGTGTCGTCGAGCAGCAAATGCTTTCGGATGTCCTGGCCCACTGCTGCCCCGACGGCCAGTTCAAGCAGACCGCCGTGGTCTTGCGAGAGCTTGAGTTCGCTTGCCGAGCACAGCATGCCAAAACTTTCCACGCCGCGCAGCTTGCCGACCTTGATCAGAAACGGCTTGCCGTCGTCTCCGGGCGGCAATTCAGCACCCACCAGTGCGCAAGGTACCTTGATGCCGGCGCGGGCGTTGGGCGCGCCGCAGACAATGGTCAGCAGTTCGGCCTGACCTACATCCACCTGGCAAACGCGCAGGCGATCAGCATTGGGGTGTTGCACCGCTTCCTTGATTTCACCGACCACGATGTGGCTGAAGGGCGGCGCCACGGGTTTGAGTTCTTCCACCTCGAGGCCGGCCATGGTCAGGGTGTCGGCGAGTTCAGCGGTGCTTAAAGCGGGGTTACAAAATTCACGCAACCAGGATTCAGGAAATTGCATAGTCAGTCAATCAAATAATTTATCTAAACGCGATCCGCCCAGTCTGCGGTAGCGGTCTTTGCCCAGCAAACACCAACGAATGGAACATCGCCGGACAGATCAACGGAACTGCGACAAAAAGCGGATGTCGCCATCAAAAAACAGCCGCAAGTCGTTGACGCCGTAGCGCAGCATGGTAAGCCGGTCCGGGCCCATGCCGAAGGCGAAGCCGATGTAGCGCTCGGGGTCCAGGCCCATGTTGCGGATCACATTCGGGTGAACTTGGCCGGAGCCCGCCACCTCGAGCCAGCGCCCGGCCAGCGGGCCGCTGGGGAACTGGATGTCGATCTCGGCACTGGGCTCAGTAAACGGAAAAAAGCTCGGCCGAAAGCGCAACACCAGGTCAGGATTTTCAAAGAAGGTGCGGCAGAAATCGGTAAAGACGTACTTCAGGTCTTTGAAGCTGATGGCCTCGCCCACCCACAGCCCCTCGCACTGGTGGAACATGGGCGAATGGGTGGCATCACTGTCGACGCGGTAGGTGCGCCCGGGCGCAATGACACGGATCTCTGGCATGGCACCACTGTAAAGCCCACTATCGACGGCATGCCCCTGGGCCAGGCGGTGTTTTTTGACGTGCTGCACCGCGTGGCGAATCTGCATCGGGCTGGTGTGGGTGCGCAACAAATTGGGTGCGTGCTCACTGCCGCCTTCGACATAGAAGGTGTCGTGCATGGAGCGCGCCGGGTGGTCTTCGGGGGTGTTGAGCGCGGTGAAGTTGAACCAGTCAGACTCAATCTCGGGGCCTTGCGCCACCTCAAAACCCATCGAGCCAAATATGGCCTCGATGCGTTCAAGGGTGAACGACACCGGGTGCAGGCCACCAGTGCCACGCTGACGCCCGGGCAGGGTCACGTCGAGCGCTTCGGCTTGCAACTGTAACTGCAGTTCACGGTCGGACAGCGCCTGGCGGCGCGCGTTGAGTGCGGTCTCAATGCCCTGTTTAGCATGGTTGATAGCGGCACCCTGCAATTTTTTCTCTTCAATCGGCAACTTGGCCAGGCCTTTCATCAGTTCGGTGATACGGCCGGACTTGCCCAGAAAAACAGCCTTGCTGTTTTCAAGATCAGCCGGGGTAAGGGCCAGTTCAAAAGCGGCACGGGCTTGTTCAACAACAGCGGTCAAGTCGTTCATAATTTCTCTAGAAAACACAAATCCAAGGAAAAAGGGCTAGGGCCTTTTCAAGCTCTAGCCCTTATCTGTTTTGCAAGGAGCTATAGGTTAAATAGCAACCATTACTGATCAAGCAGCCAGTTTGGCCTTGACTTGTTCGACGATACCGGCAAAAGCGGCCATGTCATGGATCGCAATATCAGACAGAACCTTGCGGTCGATCTCGATACTGGCTTTCTTCAGACCGTTGGCGAATTGACTGTATGTCATACCACACTGACGAGCAGCGGCGTTGATACGGGCAATCCACAACTGACGGAAGACACGTTTTTTAGTACGGCGGTCACGGTAGGCGTATTGCCCAGCCTTCATGACCGCTTCTTTGGCGACACGGAAGACATTACCGCGGCGACCGCGAAAACCTTTTGCAAGGGCCAGAACTTTTTTGTGGCGGGCGCGAGCCGTTACACCACGTTTGACGCGAGGCATGTGAGTACTCCTTGTTCGTCGTTAATTAAAGGCCGCGGCCGGGCAGCATCTGTGCCATGCGACCCATTTCGGTCTCACGAACAGTCAACGTACCACGGTGATGGCGCTTGAGCTTGGTGGACTTCTTGGTCAAAATGTGACGTTTGAAGGCTTGACCGCGTTTAACGGTGCCACCTGGACGAACGCGGAAACGCTTTTTTGCGCCGCTTTTGGTCTTCATTTTGGGCATTTTCATGCTCCTTCTTACATTGTGCTCGTGAGGCGTCTGCAAACACTTTGCAGCCTTGATGGCCCCGAGCCACTTTTAAAGTGACAAACACCTTACGGGTGCTTGCCCCAATTCTTTACGTGCTGGCCGCGACTTCGGTCACCACCGGCTTGGGCGCAGCCACTTTCTTACGCCCAGGCGCGATCATCATGATCATCTGACGCCCTTCGAGCTTGGGAAACTGCTCGACCAAAATCAAATCGCCTAACTCATCACGAATGCGGTTAAGCAAGGCCATTCCCAAATCCTGGTGCGTAATCTCGCGACCCCGAAACCGCAGAGTGATCTTGCACTTGTCGCCTTCGGACAAAAAGCGCCGGACGTTGCGCATCTTGATGTTGTAGTCGCCTTCATCGGTACCGGGGCGGAACTTGATCTCTTTGATTTCGATCACGGTCTGCTTGGCCTTGGCTTCAGCAGCTTTTTTTTGCTCTTGGTACTTGAACTTGCCGTAATCCATCAACCGACATACTGGCGGATTGGCGGTTGCAGCAATCTCGACCAGGTCCACGTCGAGTTCGCCCGCCATGCGCAGCGCGTCATTGATGTTGACCACACCCAGGGGTTCGTTTTCCACACCCGAGAGGCGAACCTCCGGCGCCATGATTTCCCGATTCAATCGGTGTTTGCGTTCTTCGCGGTGACGGCGATCACGATATTCGGTAGCGATGACTAAATCCTTTACAAAAACTGCCACATCCGGTGTGGCAACAACTGGCAAAGCCAGCCCCTGAACAATTCAAAAAATCAAACGATTGATTTGTGCACAACATCAGCCGAAAGCTTTTCAACAAACTCGGCTACCGACATCACGCCAAGGTCTTGTCCACCTCGGGCTCGCACTGCAACAGCACCAGAGGCCATCTCTTTGTCGCCAATGACGACCAGATAAGGCACCTTCTGCATTGAATGCTCTCGTATTTTATACGTGATTTTCTCATTGCGAAGATCAGCCCCTACCCTAAAGCCTTGATTTTGCAGCGTTTTGACGACATCTTTGGCATATTCGGCCTGTGCGTCGGTGATATTGAGCACCTCGACCTGCACCGGCGCGAGCCAGGTTGGTAGGGCGCCAGCGGTTTCTTCAATCAAAATCCCAATGAAACGCTCCAGGCTGCCAACGATGGCCCGGTGCAGCATGACCGGGCGATGACGGGCACTGTCTTCACCCACATAGTCGGCGTCGAGCCGCTCGGGCATGGAGAAATCAACCTGGATGGTGCCGCACTGCCAGTGGCGGCCAATGGCGTCTTTCAGGGTGTACTCAACCTTGGGGCCGTAAAAGGCGCCCTCGCCCGGCGACAGTTCAAAATCGCACCCCGAGGCGCGCAGGCTCTCGATGAGCGCATGCTCCGCCTTGTCCCAGCTCTCGTCGGAGCCAATGCGCTGTTCAGGCCGGGTGGCAATTTTGTAGATGATGTTCTTGAAGCCGAAGTCCAGGTACACCTTTTGCAGCAGCGTGGTGTAAGCCACGCATTCGGCCAGAATCTGGTTTTCGGTGCAAAAGATGTGGCCATCGTCCTGGGTAAATCCGCGCACCCGCATGATGCCGTGCAGACCACCGGTGGCTTCGTTGCGGTGGCATTGGCCGAATTCGCCATAGCGCAGCGGCAGATCACGGTAGCTTTTCAGGCCTTGCTTGAAGATCAGGATGTGACCCGGGCAGTTCATGGGCTTGAGCGCGTAGTCACGCTTTTCGGACTCGGTGGTGAACATGTTGTCGCGGTACTTGTCCCAGTGGCCAGTTTTTTCCCACAGGCCCTTGTCGAGTAGTTGTGGCGCCTTCACCTCTTGGTAGCCGTTGTCACGATAAACCTGGCGCATGTACTGCTCCACCGCCTGCCAAATGGCCCAGCCCTTGGGGTGCCAGAACACCATGCCGGGCGCATGGTCGTCCACATGAAACAAGTCGAGCTCGCGACCCAGCTTGCGGTGGTCGCGCTTTTCGGCTTCTTCGAGCATCGTCAAATGCTGCTGCAACTCGTCTTTGGTAGCCCAGGCCGTGCCATAAATGCGCTGCAGCATTTCGTTTTTATGGTCACCGCGCCAGTAGGCACCCGCCACCTTCATCAGCTTGAAGTGCTTGAGCTTGCCGGTGCTAGGCACGTGCGGCCCGCGGCACAAGTCTTCAAAAGCGCCTTCACGGTACAGGCTGACATCCTCACCAGCAGGAATGCTGGCAATGATTTCTGCCTTGTAGTGCTCGCCCAGGCCTTTGAAATAAGCCACAGCCTCATCGCGCGGCAGCACCCGACGTACCACCGGTTCATCTTTGGCAGCCAGAGCGGTCATGCGCTTTTCGATCAGGGCCAGGTCGTCCAGCGTGAATGGGCGCTCGAACGCAAAGTCGTAGAAAAAGCCGTTTTCAATCACCGGGCCGATGGTGACCTGCGCCGTGGGGAAAAGCTCCTTGACGGCGTAGGCCAGCAAGTGCGCGGTGGAGTGGCGAATGACCTCCAGGCCATCGGCGTCTTTGGCAGTGATGATGGCCAGGCTGCTGTCCTTGTCGATCACAAAGCTGGTATCTACCACCTTGCCATCGACCTTGCCCGCCAGCGCAGCTTTGGCCAGACCAGCGCCAATGGAGGCCGCTACATCTGCCACGGTGACAGAAGAATCGTAGTCGCGTTGCGAGCCGTCGGGGAGCGTGATGTAAAGCATGGTTTTGAAGCGTCCAGGTAACTAAAAAACGCGGCAAGTGCCGCGTTTGTGTGGTGCGATTTTACCCGCACTCGTCAACCTCAAAAAAGGCTGGTCACTCCCATGAAGGGAGCGCCAGCCCTTGACCTCCTCGGGTCAGTTTTTTAGTGGAACTGTGCCTCTTCGGTGGAGCCGGTCAACGCGGTCACGCTGGACTTGCCACCCTGGATCGCGGTGGTGACATCATCGAAGTAACCGGTGCCCACTTCCTGCTGGTGCGACACAAAGGTGTAGCCACGGTCACGCGCTGCAAATTCAGGGTCTTGCACGCGTTCAACGTAAGCGGTCATGCCGCGCTTGACGTAGTCTTGCGCCAAGTCGAACATGTTGAACCACATGGAGTGGATGCCGGCCAGCGTGATGAACTGGTACTTGTAGCCCATGGCACCGAGTTCTTTTTGGAACTTGGCAATAGTGGCGTCGTCCAGGTTTTTCTTCCAGTTGAACGACGGGCTACAGTTGTAGGCCAACATCTTGCCGGGATGCTTGGCATGCACACCTTCGGCAAACTTGCGGGCAACTTCCAGATCAGGCGTACCGGTTTCGCACCACACCAGGTCGGCGTAATCGGCGTAGGCCACTGCTCGGCTAATGGCCTGATCCAGACCCTTGCGAGAACGGTAAAAGCCTTCGGCAGTGCGTTCACCACTCAGGAACGGCTTGTCATTGGCATCGTAGTCACTGGTCAGCAGGTCGGCGGCTTCGGCGTCGGTACGGGCAATCACCAAAGTAGGCACCCCACAGACGTCAGCAGCCATGCGGGCAGCCACCAGCTTTTGAATGGCTTCAGCGGTGGGCACCAGCACCTTGCCGCCCATGTGGCCGCATTTTTTGACCGAGGCCAACTGATCTTCCCAGTGCACGCCAGCTGCGCCAGCACGGATCATGTTTTTCATCAATTCAAACGCATTGAGCACGCCGCCAAAACCGGCTTCGGCGTCGGCCACGATCGGGGCGAACATATCGGTGTAGCCCTTGTCGCCTGCATCGATCCCCTTGGAGTGCTGGATTTCATCGGCACGGCGGAAAGCATTATTGATGCGATCGACCATGGTTGGTACTGAATCGACCGCGTACAGCGACTGATCAGGGTACATCGACAGCGACGTGTTGCCGTCAGCCGCCACTTGCCAACCCGACAGGTAAATCGCCTTGACGCCGGCCTTGACCTGCTGCATGGCTTGGCCACCGGTCAACGCACCCAGGCAATTGATGTAGTCTTCGTTGTGCAGCAAATCCCACAGTTTTTCGGCGCCACGGCGTGCCAGGGTGTGCTCGATGGGGAAAGAACCACGCAGACGTACCACGTCGGCGGCGCTGTAGCCGCGCTTGATGCCTTTCCAGCGTGGGTTGGTGGCCCATTCTTTTTCAAGGGCGGCAATTTGTTGTTCGCGGCTCAATTGTTCGGTAACGGTTTGTGGCATGAGGTCACTCCTGAGTTGATGAAAAAATGGGTCATCTGCTGGGTGAAGCATCCGACGTCTTGATATTTATTTTAGTCTTATAGAAGACTATTTCTACATCTTATGTCTTATACAAGACTTTTATTTAATTGAATTATTTCAATGACTTGCGTTTTTAATTTTGCAATGCAAAACGCTTTTTTCTATTCGTCGATTTAATTCGTTAGGTTCACGATGGCGTAATTTCGCAATACGGAATTAATTTACCGCATTGCAAAACTAATAGAAGCCAGCGTAACGCCTGAGCTCCCAATCGCTCACCGACTGGCTAAAGCCGCTCCACTCCTGCCGTTTGATGGCCAGGAACTGCTGGCAGAAGTCCTGCCCGACGGCGTCCATCAGCACCGTGTCAGACGCCAGCGCATCCAGCGCGGCACTCAAGTCGCGCGGCAGCCGTGCGGGCATGGCCTGGCCACTGGCAAATCGTTCGTATAAATCTTCATCACAGGGGGCTGGGGCAATCGTGCCTTGATCAATGCCATCGAGCCCGGCGGCCAGCGTTGCAGCGATGGCCGCATAGACGTTGCAAGACGGATCGGGCAGGCGCCATTCGAGTCGTCCGGCGACGCTGCGCACCAGGCAGGTGCGGTTGTTGTCGCCATAGGCTTTCCAAACCGGTGACCAAGTGCTGCCCGAAGCGCTGTCGCTGCAAGCCAGCCGCTTGTAGCTGTTGACGCTGGGTGCGCACAGGGCGCTCAGGGCGTCGGCATGTTGCAACAAGCCGGCGATAAAACTGTAGGCCGTGGGGCTGAGTTGCAGTGCATCGCTTTTGTCTTGAAAAATAGCCTGTCCCTGCGCGTCAGTGATACTCATGTGAAAGTGCAGGCCACTGCCCGGCATGGCCGCAAAGGGCTTGGGCATGCAGCTGAAAACGCAGCCGTGCTGTTGCGCCACCGCGTGCGCCGCCATCTTGAACAGCATGTAGTGGTCGGCAGCTTCCAGCGCCGAATGGAAGCAGTAATTGATTTCGTACTGGCCACAGGCATCCTCGTGGTCGATTTGCTGCAGCCTGAAGCCGAGTTGCGTCAGGGTCTGGCGCATGTTGTCGAGAAACGCGTGATTGCGATGAATGGCCTTCAGGTCGTACGAGGGTTTGCTCAGTCTGTCCCGCGAGTCAGCACCGTGCCAATCGCCTTGCTCATCCTGGCGCAACAAAAAGAACTCGGGCTCGATACCCACCCACAGGGTCCAGCCGCGCGCCTGAAGACGGCTGAGTTGCCGTTTGAGCAGTTGGCGCGAGCAGGTGGCCAAGGGTTCACCGCCCGCAAATCCGTCGCAAACGGCATGGGCCACGCCGTGCAGCCACGGCAAGGGCCGCAACGACTCGACTTGCACGCGGCCATAGTATTCGCTGCGCGCGCCAAAGCGCCCCAGACCGGTGCCCCAGATGCTCGGGCCGGCAAACCCGGCGCCGTTTTCCACCCATTCCTTCAAATCGTCGAGCGGCACCAGCTTGCCTTTGGCAACGCCGTGCAAGTCACAAAACTGGGTCAGGATGCTGTGAATTCCTTGCGCCGACAAGTCGTCGATGGTGGCTTGAATAGAGTCGGGTTGTGGCATGGTGTGGCTGGCTCAAAGAGGCAATGGTTTCAGACCGGACTGTCGATGCGAATCCAGGTGGTCTTGATTTCGGTGTACTTGTCAAACGCGTGCAGTGACTTGTCGCGCCCTACCCCGCTTTGCTTGTAGCCACCAAACGGCACGGTGATGTCGTCTTCGTCGTATTGGTTGACGTGGACCGTGCCGGCCTTGAGCGCGCGCGCCACGCCGTGCGCCTTGTTGATGTCGCGCGTCCAGACTGCTGCCTGCAAGCCATAAATGCTTTGATTGGCCTGACGCACCACTTCAGCGGTGTCAGTGAACGACAGCACCGAGAGCACTGGCCCAAAAATTTCTTCGCGAGCAATGGTCATGCCTGGCGTGACACCAGCAAAAATAGTTGGCTGCACGTAGCAGCCACCGGTGTCAAGCAGCGCCTGTTCGCCGCCGGCCAGCAGTGCCGCGCCCTCCTGCTTGCCGAGTTCAATGTAGCGCAGCACTGATTTCATTTGTGTCTGATCGACGATGGCGCCCATCACCGTGCCAGGGTCGAGCGGGTTGGCGGGCGCGTAGCCGGGCACCAGTGCCAGGGCTTTTTCCAGAAACTGCTCACGGATGCTGGCCTCGACAAACAGGCGTGAGGGCGCGTTGCAGCTTTCGCCCTGGTTAAAGAAAATGCTGCCAACCGCGGCCTGCACCGCGCGGTCCAGATCGGGGCAATCGGCAAACACGATGTTGGGCGACTTGCCACCCAACTCGGTCCAGGCGCGCTTGAGGTTGCTTTGCCCTGCCATCACATGAATTTGCTTGCCCACGCGGGTGGAGCCGGTGAAGGCGATGCAATCGACATCCATGTGCAGGGCGAGCGGCGAGCCAGCCTCAACGCCAAAGCCTGGAACCACGTTGAACACCCCCGGTGGCATGCCCGCTTCCAGCGCGAGCTCGGCCAGTCGCAGCGCTGTTAAAGGCGATTTTTCGCTGGGTTTGAGCACCACCGAATTGCCGGCGGCCAGCGCCGGGGCAATCTTCCAGGCAGCCATGATCATGGGGTAGTTCCAGGGCACGATCACGCCGACTACGCCCATCGGCTCGCGCTGGATCAACGCCAGCGCAGTGCTGGCGGTGGGCGCAATTTCGTCGTAGATTTTGTCCACTGCCTCGCCGTACCAGCGCAGGCAATTGGCTGCACTGTTGACGTCAACACTACGGGCATATTGGATGGGCTTGCCCATGTCGAGCGTCTCCATTCGCGCCAGTTCATCGGCGTGGGCCAGTAACTGGTCGGCGAACTTGATCATGATGCGTTTGCGCACCGCCGGCGCCAGACCGCACCAGCGTTTGTCGTCAAAAGCCGCCCGCCCCGCCACCACGGCCAAATCGACATCGGCCTGGCCGCAGCGCGCCACTTGCGTCAGTACGCGGCCATCGACGGGCGAAATGCAGTCGAAGGTTTGCCCGTCCTGCGCAGGTACGCGTTCACCGTTGATCAGTGCACGGCCGTCATAAATGTGTGTTGTCATTTGGTTAAGCTCAAAAGTAAAAAAACTTGCCTCATAAAGGCGAGGTGTGAAAAATTGCTAGAGGTGATGGCATTCAAGTCACCCCGAAATATGAAAGAGCAGCGTCATCGCGAGCGTAGCGTGGCGATCCATGCCTTCGGGAGTCTTGGATTGCTTCACTTCGTTCGCAATGACGACGTTCTTTCACGTTAGCCGGCTTGCAGTGCAGCCATTTCGGCGCGCGTGGCTGCAGCAATCTCACGCTCATGGCGGCGTGTCTGGCGCGCCACCCAGACGCTGTAGCCGATCACCACCAGCGTCACCGACACGATCAGCAGCGTGGCCGCCGCGTAAATGGTCGGGTTGATGCCACGCCGGGCATAGCCAAAAATCACTTGCGGCAGGGTATTCACGCCTGGGCCAGACAAGAACTCGGCAATGACCACATCGTCGAACGACAGGGTAAAGGCCAGCAGAAATGCGGCAAAGACAGCCTGCAGAATGTTGGGCATGGTAATCAGAAAAAACACCTGCAACGGCTTGGCGCCGAGGTCCATGGCGGCCTCCTCGATGGACCGATCCATTTCCAGCAAACGCGACTGGATCACCACCATGCCATAGGCCATGCCGAGCAGGGTGTGGCCAAGCACAATCGTCAGCATGCCGCGCTGCGGCCAGCCAAAAGCGTTTTGCACGCCCACCATCAGCAGCAACAAAGACAGGCCAATCACCACCTCGGGCATCACCAACGGCGCGTTGACCATGCCCGAAAACAGCGTGCGGCCGGAGAAGCGCCGGTAGCGCACCAGCACAAAAGCGGCAAAAGTGGCCAGCACGGCCGATGCAACGCCAGCAAAGGTGGCCACTTTGATAGAAAGCCAGAAGCCATCGACAATTTTGCTGTCTCGCGTGAGCGCCTCGTACCAACGCAGCGAGAAGCCTGTAAAAACCGCATCCTGGCGCGTGCTGTTGAACGAAAACACAATCATGAAAAACAAGGGCAGGTACAAGAACAAAAAAGTGACCCCGAGCCAGAGCTTGCCGAAGTGCTTTTCAAGGTAACGATTCATTGAAATTCCTTCAAAAATACCGTGTAAGGGCCGTTAAGGGGGGGTGACGCGAAGCGGCGCAGGGGGGTCACTCCCTCTCTCCGGTGTAGTGGTAATAAATGGCCAACGGCACCACGATCAGCCCGATCATCAGCACTGCCAGCGCGGTGGCGCGCGGCCAGTTGTTGCTGCTGAACATTTCATCCCAGACCACCCGGCCGATCATGATGTTCTCGGGGCCACCGAGCAGCGATGGAATGACGAATTCGCCCACCGACGGAATGAACACCAGCATGAAGCCGGCGATGATGCCCGCTTTGGACAGCGGCACAGTGACCAGCCAGAACGCACCGAGCGGCGAGGCACCCAGATCGTAGGCAGCCTCGAGCAGGCGCGGGTCCAGCTTGACCAGGTTGGCGTACAGCGGCAGCACCATGAAGGGCAAATAGACATACGTCATTCCCACCAGCATCGAGACGTCGGTGTAGAGCATTTGCAGCGGCTCGTTGATCAGGCCCAGCCCCATGAAAATCTGGTTCAACACGCCCTGGTCTGCCAGGATGCCTTTCCACGCATAGACCCGCAGCAAAAAAGAGGTCCAGAACGGCAACATCACCATCATCAGCAAGGCTGGGCGCACGCCGGGTTTTGCGCGGGCGATGAAATACGAAAACGGGTAGCCGATCACCAGGCACAGCAGCGCGGTGCACAGGGCGTACCAGATCGAGCGCACATAGGCCTCGATGTAGATGGTCTGAAACAGGGCGCCGCCGTCGCCAGTCCGAAAAATGGACCAGTAGTTTTCGTATTTGAGCTTGAGCAGCCCGGTGTTGGAATCCCAGATCGGCTTGAACGGCGAAATGTCGTTGCCCATATCGACAAAGCTGATGTACAGCAGAATCAAAAACGGCAACAGAAAAAAGACAATCAGCCAGACAAAAGGCACGCCGATAACGAAACGGCGACCCGGCGCAACCCATTGATGTGCCATAGCCATGCCCCTCAGTTGCGTAGCAGAACGGCATCGGTGTCGTCCCACCAGAAATGAACGTCATCTTCCCAGGTAATGTCCAACAAGTCCAGGTGCGAGCCGTTGGGCTCGGTGATTTTGACCCGAACGCCCTGGGGCGTGACGACGATGTAGGTGTTGTAAGAGCCAAAATAGGCAATTTCCTTGACGCGTCCGCTAAACAGATTGTGGCTGACATTCGTCGGTGGCAGTTTGCTAATGCTCACCTTTTCAGGGCGCACCGCCACCACCACAGGCATGCCCAGTGTGCCGCTGAGGCTGTGTCCCAAGTGCATTTCGCCAATAGCGGTCTGCGCAGCGCAGTGGTCCGGCTCGTCCAAGCTGAGCGTGCCATCAAACAGGTTCACACTGCCAATGAAATCTGCCACGAAGCGGTTGACAGGGTATTCGTAAACCTCCTGCGGTGAACCCACCTGCAGCACCCTGCCCTTGCTCATGACGGCAACGCGGCCAGCCATCGTCATGGCTTCTTCCTGGTCGTGCGTCACCATCACGCAAGTCACCCCTACTTTTTCAATGATGTTGACCAGCTCAAACTGGGTTTGCTCGCGCAGTTTTTTGTCTAGCGCACCCAGCGGTTCGTCCAGCAGCAACACCTTGGGCCGCTTGGCCAGACTGCGCGCCAGCGCCACCCGCTGCTGCTGCCCGCCCGAGAGCTGGTGCGGTTTGCGCTTGGCGTAAGCGCCCAATTGCACCAGATCAAGCATCTCACCAACGCGCTGCTTGATGTCGCTCTTGGGCAACCCCTCGCGTTTCAGGCCGAAGGCCACGTTTTCCCAGATGTCCAGATGTGGAAACAGCGCATAACTTTGAAACATCATGTTGAACGGTCGCTCGTACGGCGCCAATTTGGCCACGTCCTGACCACTCAGCAGAATGCGTCCCGAGGTCGGCGTCTCGAAGCCGGCAAGCATGCGCAACAGCGTCGATTTGCCACAGCCCGAGCTGCCCAGCAGGGCAAAGATTTCCCCCTTGTTGATGGACAGGTCAACCTCGTCCACCGCCACCGCTTCGTCAAAGCGTTTGACCAGTTTCTCGGTGACGAGGTAGTTTTTTTTGGAATCCACTTCAGCCATGGTCAGCCCTTTGCTTGTGCACATCACAACAGATACAAAAAGGGCCGTTCATACCGCGCGTACAAACAGCCCTTTGGCGGCATCTCAGCGTTGCTTTACTTGCCTTTTTTGAAGCTGTTGTAGGCGTTGGCCATGGCCTCACGCGCTTCATTGCTGAAACTGCTCGGCGGAATCATCTTGGCAAAATAGTCGGCCTCGACAAAGATCGTCTTGTTGCCGGCGATTTCTGGATTGATTTGATCCATGGCCGCTTTGTTGGCAGTGGGGTAGTTCATTTCGTTGGCCATCAGGGCCGCATTTTCGGGGCGCAGGTAGAAGTCGATGAACGCGTGCGCGTTGTTGGGGTGCTTGGCGTCTTTGGTGAGGGCCATGGTGTCAAAAAAGATCAACGCACCAGTACTTGGCAACATCGACTCGATTTCGTCCTTGGACTGGTTCTCTTTGGCGCGCACAGCGGCAATGTTGATGTCACCCGACCAACCGATGGCCACACAAGCCTTGCCGCCGGCGATGTCGTCGATCATGGTCGAGCTGAAGATGCGAACGTCCTTGCGCACCTTGGCCAGCATCTCGGTGGCCAGTTTGTAGTCGGCTGGATCATTCGAGTAGGCGTCTTTGCCCAGATAGTGCAGGGCCACGGGAATGATCTCGGTGGGCGAGTCCAGGTAGGCAATGCCGCAGGACTTGAGCTTGGCTGTGTACTCGGGTTTGAACACCAGGTCCCAGGCGTTTTCCGGCATCGGCATGGCGCCGAGCGCCTTGGCTACTTTTGTCTTGTTGATGCCGACTGTGGTGAAACCCCAGGCCCAGGGCACCAGGTATTTGTTGTCCGGGTCGGTTTTGGCCGCCAGCGTGGCCAGGATGGGCGCGTCCAGGTTGGCCAGATTCGGAATCTTGGATTTGTCCAGCGGCTGCAGCAGGCCGCCTTCAATTTGCGGCTTGGCAAACACCGAGCCCGGCACCACGATGTCATAGCCCGAGTTGCCGGCCACCAGCTTGGCATGCAGCGCCTCGTTGGTCTCAAAGGTGTCGTAGTTCACCTTGATACCGGTTTCTTTCTCGAAGGTGGCGATCATGCCCTCGGGCACGTAATCAGCCCAGTTGTAGATGTTGAGCACTTTTTCTTCAGTGTTGACCGGTGCCGCAGCCGGGGCAGTGGCGACCGGCGCTGGCGCCAGAGCCGGCGTTGGTGGCTCCTCTTTTTTGCCGCAACCCGCCAGAACGATGGCAGAAAGCGCAAACGACCAAAGGTATTTTTTCATCATTAAAACACTCCAAAAATAAGAGGAACTGAGAGAAACCAAGAGAAATGGTGAACGCCACAACAGTTTAAGCCTAGCAAAAACCAGACCAGCAAAATCTGCGCTGATAACGCTTAAATCAGCCCTTTTTGGGTCAATTCCTGTTGCGTCAAGTCCAATGCCAGGCGAATCAGTCGCATCATCTCGTCGATCTCGGCGCGCGTCATGATCAATGGCGGTGCGATGATCATGCGATCCCCCACGGCGCGCATGATCAAACCATTTTCGAAACAATGGCGCCGGCACATCATGCCAACCCCCAGTTCTTCGTCAAAAAGCGTCTTGTTTTGCTTGTCTTTGACCAGCACCAGCCCTGCGGTAAAGCCGCAGGTTTCGGCAAGCCCCACCAGCGGATGCTCAGCGATCGCTGCAAAACAGGTGGCCAGGTAGGGGCCAATGTCGTCGCGCACCCGTTGCGGAAGTTGTTCGCTTTCCATGATGTCAAGGTTGGCCAGCGCCACGGCGCACGCCACCGGGTGGCCGCTGTAGGTGTAGCCGTGGTTGAACTCGCCGCCTTTGTCGATCAGCACTTGGGCCACGCGATTGCCCACCATGACGCCGCCCAACGGTATGTAGCCGCTGGTGACGGCCTTGGCAAAGGTCACCAGATCGGGCTTGTAGCCAAATTTTTCATAGGCAAACCAGTGGCCGAGGCGGCCAAAGGCACAAATCACCTCGTCGCTGATCAGCAAAATACCGTATTTGTCCACAATGCGCTGAATCTCGGGCCAGTAAGTGGCCGGCGGGATGATGACACCGCCAGCGCCCTGAATCGGCTCGGCAATGAAGGCGGCCACCTTGTCGGCACCCAGCGCGAGAATTTTTTCTTCCAGCCAACCGGCAGCGCGCAGGCCAAACGCATCAGCGCTTTCGCCCGGCAGAGCGTTTTCAAAAAAATACGGCTGCTCGATATGGGTGATGTTGGGAATCGGCAGGTCGCCCTGCGCGTGCATGCTGCTCATGCCGCCCAGCGATGCCCCGGCCATGGTGCTGCCATGGTAGGCGTTTTTGCGGCTGATGATGACCTTGCGTTGCGGCTGCCCCAGCAGATCCCAATAACGGCGCACCATGCGCACGTTGGAGTCGTTGCTCTCACTGCCACTGCTTGAATAAAACACATGCTCGAAGGTGCGGTCGCCCACCTTGGGCGCCAGTGCGGCCAGGCGCGTGGCCAGTTTGACTGCCGGCAGGTTGGTGGTCTGGAAAAAGCTGTTGTAAAACGGCAGCGTCAGCATCTGGTCATAGGCCGCCTGGGCCAATTCCTTGCGGCCGTAACCCACACTGACACACCACAGGCCGCTCATGGCGTCGAGCATTTTTTCGCCTTCGGAATCCCAGACGTAAATGCCTTCGGATTTGACAATGACGCGCGCCCCACGCGTGGCCAAGTCACCGTGGTCGGTGAACGGGTGAATGAAATGGGCGCTGTCCATGGCCTGAATTTCAGCGGTGGACAAAGCTTGCGCAGAGGTGAAAGCGTTCATGGTGGCGGTCCTTGAGTCAACAAACGGTGGGATAAAAGAAAAGCACGTTACACATGCAGCAGCAGGTGCTCACGTTCCCAGGGCGAAATCACTTTCATGAATTCGTCAAATTCAAGCTCCTTGATTTCCGAATACACGGTGATGAATTCCTTGCCCAGCACCTCGTGCAAATCAGACTCACGGCGCAGCCAGTCCAGCGCCTCGCCCAGGCTGCGCGGCAGCGAGTACGGTGACAGATAAGCATCGCCTTTCATCTCGGCCTTGGGCTTGATCTTGTTCTTGAGCCCCAGATAGCCGCACGCCATCGTCATGGCCAGCGCCACGTAAGGGTTGGCGTCAGCGCCAATCACGCGGTTTTCAACCCGGCGCGCCTCGGGCGATGAAATCGGCGAGCGAATGCCCACGGTGCGGTTGTCGTAGCCCCATTCGATGTTGATCGGCGCGGCGGTGTTACGCGAAAGGCGCCGGTAGCTATTCACATAGGGCGCCACCAGCACCATGGCCGCCGGAATATAGCGCTGCAGGCCGCCAATGTAGTACATGAAGGCTTCGGAAGGCGTGCCGTCAGGGTTGCTGAAAATGTTCTTGCCAGTGGTCACATCGAGCATGCTCTGGTGCACGTGCATGGCGCTGCCGGGCTCGCCGGCAATCGGCTTGGCCATGAAAGTGGCGTACATGTCGTGGCGCAAGGCCGATTCGCGCACCGTGCGCTTGAAAAGGAAGACTTCATCGGCCAGCCCCAGTGGCTCGGAATGGAAAAAGTTGATTTCCATCTGGCCAGCACCGATTTCGTGAATCAACGTGTCAACGTTGAGCTCCATCTTGTCTGAAAAATCGTAGATTTCTTCAAACAGCGGGTCGAACTCGTTGACTGCGTCAATGCTGTAGGCCTGGCGCGAGGTTTCGCTGCGGCCACTGCGGCCAATGGGCGGGCGTAGAGGCGTGTTGGGGTCAGTGTTGCGGGCAGTGAGGTAAAACTCCAGCTCGGGGGCCACGATAGGCTTGATGCCCTCAGCGGCAAATAAGTCACACACCCGGCGCAGCACGCTGCGAGGCGCAAACGGCACCAGGTTGCCTTGGTGGTCAAAACAGTCGTGGATGACCTGAGCAGTAGGGTCGCTGGCCCAGGGCACGATGCGCACGGTGGAGGGGTCGGGGCGCAACTGCATGTCCTTGTCGGTGGGATCGATGACGTCGTAATAGGGGCCGCTCTCGGGGAACTCGCCCGTGACGCCCATCGCCACCACCGACTGCGGCAGGCGCATGCCACGGTCTTCGGTGAACTTGACGCGCGGCAAAATCTTGCCACGGGCGACACCGGTCAGGTCGGGCACCAGGCACTCCACCTCGGTCACGCGGCGCTCGTTGAGCCATTGCTCCAGATCGTTGAAATTCATTGACTTCTTGGCATTCATGGTTTGCTCCAGGGTGAAACGTGTCACCTATTTTGCGCGTTGTTATAAAAATCATTGTGGCCCTGAAATTGGTTCACAATCAGAGCCATTTAAACCTTGGCCATGGTGCCACTTCTCCACTCGACATGCTCTCGGAACTGCTGCTGACCGAAATCACCCGGCTGGACCCGCCCTCCAGGCTGCCGCTGCACCGGCAACTTTACGAGGCGCTGAGGCGCGCGATGCTTGACGGCAAACTGGCCGCCGGCGAGCGCCTGCCCTCCAGCCGCGACCTGACGCAAGACCTGCAGTTGTCGCGCAACACCGTGGTGGCGGCCATCAGCCAGTTGACAGTCGAGGGCTACCTGGTCAGCCGCATCGGCAGCGGCACCTTTGTCAGCGACAACGTGCCCCGAATCGCTGCGCCGCAGCGGCGCGGCGCGCCCGGCCGGCACGCCAGCCTGTCGGAGCGCGGCATGCGCTTGAGCAGCACGTTTTGCGCCACCGAGCTGGAGATTCAGCCCTTTACGCCGGGCATTGCCGATTTCAGCGCGTTTCCGGTGGCGTTGTGGCAACGCCTGCAAAACAAGCACTGGCGCATGACCTACCCCGACATGCTCGACTACAGCAGCTCGGGCGGCTACGCCCCGCTGCGCCGCGCCGTGGCCGACTACCTGCGGGTGTTTCGCAGCGTGCCGCTGGACATCGAGCAAGTCATCATCACCAGCGGCACGCAGGAGTCGCTGGCGCTGTGTTCGCAGTTGCTGGCCAATCAGAGCGATGCGGTCTGGCTCGAAGACCCGGCCTACTGGGGAGCGGTCAAGGCCTTCATGGCCACCGGGCTGGCGTTGCATGCGGTGCCAGTTGACGAGCAGGGTATTGCGCCCAGACCCGCTGATGACGCCACACCGCCGCGCCTGATCTATGTCACGCCGTCGCACCAATACCCCACCGGCGCCGTCATGTCGCTGGCCCGACGGCATCAAATACTCACGCTGGCGCGCCAGCACCAGGCCTGGATCCTGGAGGACGACTACGACAGCGAATTCCGCTTCAGCGGCCCGCCCATTTCATCGCTGGCCGGGCTCGATACCGACCAGCGCGTGATCTATCTCGGTTCGTTTTCCAAGGTGCTTTACCCGGGGCTCAAACTGGGGTACCTGGTGGTTCCCAAAAACCTGGCTGCCGACTTCAAGCGAGCCCATTACGACCTCAATCGCCCGGGCCAGATGCCACTGCAGGCCGCGCTGGCCGAGTTCATCGAGATGGGGCATTTCGCCAGCGCCTTGCGCCGCGCACGGCAAAGCTACGCCCAACGCCGCGCCAGTTTGCTGACCGCATTGCAGCCCTGCCTGGGGCCGCTGGCCCGCATCACCGGGGCCGAGCAAGGCCTGCACCTGTGCCTGCGCCTGCCCGACACACTGGACGATAAAGCGCTGGCGCAGCAGTTGGCCAAGCTCGGGCTGACGGTGCGGCCGCTGTCTGGCTATTGCCTTGAGGAAACCCGCTTGCGCGGTCTGATCATCGGCTACGGCTACGCGCCGCAGGCCGAAATCGAGCACTTCGGGCCGCTGCTGGCCCAAACCATCGCCAGCGCCTTGACGCGCTGTAGCACCAAAATATGACCATGTCCAACGCCAGCGCCAACACCCAATCGCTCAAACCCGGCTTTATGGTGTTGCACGGCAACCGCCTAGAAGACCTGCGCGACCTGCTCTGCCAATTCCTGCACGCCCAGCCACTGCCGCCCCTAACACCCGAGGTGATTTTGGTGCAAAGCAACGGCATGAAGCACTGGCTGGAAATGGCGCTGGCCGACGACAGCGCTTTAGGCATTTGCGCCGCCACCCGGCTCGAATTGCCCAGCGGCTACCTGTGGCAGGTGTATCGCAAGGTCTTGGGTGCGGCTGCCGTTCCGGCGCAAATGCCGTTTGACAAGCACCTGTTGCTCTGGCGCCTGGTGCGCCTGTTGCCCGAACTGGCAGCGGGTAATCCGGTTTATGCACCGCTACAGCGCTACCTGGCGGGTGATGCCGACGGCCGCAAACGCTACCAACTGGCGCTGCAAGTGGCCGATGTGTTCGATGCCTACCAAAGCTACCGCGCCGACTGGCTGACCGACTGGGCGACTGGCCAAACCGGGCATGACCTGTTGCGCGACCACCGCGGCCAGCCGGGCGCGTTGAGCCCAGAGCACGCCTGGCAAGCCCAGTTGTGGCGCGATCTGCGCGCCGATGTCGGGCCAATGCTGGCCGATGCCTCGCGCGCTGGCGTGCATGAGCGCTTTATGGCCACGATCCAGGCACAGACACAGCAATTCCAGGCCACGGCCAAGCGCCCGGCCGGTTTGCCGCCACGGCTGGTGGTGTTTGGTATTTCGTCGCTGCCAATGCAAACCGTCGAAGCGCTGGCCATGCTGGGCGAAGTCTGCCAGGTGCTGCTGCTGGTGCAAAACCCGTGTCAGTACTACTGGGGTGACATCGTGGCGGGGCATGACCTGTTGCGCGCTCAGGTGCGGCATCGGCAAAACCCCAAGCCGCTGCCCGGCACAGGCCACCCGCTGCTGGCATCCTGGGGCAAACAGGGCCGCGACTACCTGCATTTGCTCGACGGCTTTGACGCGCCAGAGCGCTACCGGCAACAACTCAACCGGGTCGATGTCTTCACCGATCCGGCCACCAACCAGCCCAACCCCGGCCTGCTACAGCAACTGCAATCCGACGTGCTCAACCTGGCGCCCTTGACAGACGCGCCCCGGGCTCACACCCCCGATGATTCGATCCGCTTGGTCAGTTGCCACTCGGCACAGCGCGAGGTCGAAGTGCTGCACGACCAATTGCTGGACTGGTTCAGCAAAGACTCCGCCCTGCAAGCGCGCGATGTGATGGTCATGGTGCCCGACATGGCCGCGCTTGCGCCGCACATCCAGGCAGTCTTTGGCCGTTTTGCGCCGGGGCAGGCGCGGCACATTCCCTATGCGCTGGCCGACACCACGCAGCGCCAGTCACCGTTGGTGCAGGCGCTGGCGCAACTGCTGGCGCTGCCCACCTCGCGCCTGTCACTGGCCGACTGGCTGGGGCTGTTTGAAGTGGCAGCGGTGCGCCAGCGCTTTGGCCTGAGTGAGGCCGACGTGGCGCAGCTGCACGACTGGCTGGCGCAGGCCGGCGTGCGCTGGGGGCTGGATGCCAGCCACCGCATGGCCTGGGGCGTGCCCGAAGGCGTGACGGGCCTGGACCAGAACACCTGGGCCTTTGGCCTGCGCCGACTGCTCTTGGGCTACGCGGTGGGCGCCGGTGCGCCGTGGGGCGCCACGCTGCCGCAACCCGCGCTGGGCGGGCTCGATGCGCCCGTGCTCAGCGCCCTGCTCGACTGGCTGGAAGCCACCCACACCACCCTGCAAGCGCTCACCGGTAACAAGCCAGCCGCGCAATGGGGGCCAATTTTGACCGACCTGGTCACGCGCTTTTTTGCGGCCAGCGACGATGCCGACGAGCGCCTGCTCCAGCGCTGTCTGAGCCCACTGGAGAGTTGGCTGCAAGCCTGCGAAGCGGCCCGGCTTGACACCCCGCTGCCGCTGGACGTGGTGCGCGAACACTGGCTGGCGCAGATCGAGGAAAGCAGTTTGCAGCAGCGCTTTTTTGGCGGCGGCGTGCAGTTTGGCACGCTGATGCCGATGCGCGCCATTCCCTTCAAGGTGATTTGTCTGCTGGGCATGAACGACGGCGACTACCCGCGCCAGCAAGCGCCGCGCGACTTCGACCTGATGGCGCAGAGCTGGCGCGCCGGTGACCGCTCGCGCCGCGAGGACGACCGTTACTTATTTCTTGAGGCCCTGCTGTCAGCACGGCAAAAGCTTTATGTGAGCTGGCAAGGCCACAGCGCAGCCGACAACGCCGAGCAGCCGCCCTCGGTACTTGTGGCACAACTCATCGACCACCTCCAAGCCGGCTGGCAAGCCGCGCCCAAAGTTCAACAACATCCCTTGCAGGCCTTTTCTGAAGCCTATTTTTTGCAGGAATCAGGCTTTCAGACCTACGCCACCGACTGGGCGCGGGTGCATGACCGTGCAACACCCCCGGCGCCCGATAACAGCATCGCCATTGTTGCAGCACCCAGCCAGCTAACGCTGGCCGATCTGCGCCAACTGCTGCGCCAGCCGGTCGAGGTGTTCTTCAAATCACGCTTGCAAGTGCGGCTTGACACGGTCGATGAACTTGAGCAAGCCGAGGAGCCTTTTGCGCTCAATGGCTTGCAGCACCACCAGGTCGGGCAAGCGCTGCTTGATGCCGCTGACTTGCCGCAGGCGCTGGAAAAACTGGCGTTATCGGGCCAACTGCCGATGGCCGCCTTTGGCCAGCGCCTGGCCACTGAGCTGCAAACCAAAACGCAAGTGGTGCTGGATCGGCGCAGCGACTGGCTGCAACGCTACCCGAACGCCCTGCCCGCGCAGTCGATCGACCTGACCGTGGGTGACGCCCATCTGACCGGCACGCTGACCGGGCTTTACGGCAGCGACCTTGGCTATTTGCAAATCGACCAACGCGTTGGCGCTGTGCTGGAGGGCAAAAAGGATGAGCAAACCGCGCGCTGCCACATCGTCGTCGGCTTGTGGCTGCAGCACCTGGCAGCCTGTGCCAGCGCCCTACCCCTGACCAGCGTGCAACTCGGCTTGGATGGCGAGGTGGTGTTCCAGCCCATGACTGCCGCCGACGCACGGGCCATGCTGGAAAAACTGGTACTGGCCTACCAGGCAGCTTGGCAGCGCCCGCTGCCTGCTGCCTGCAAGACCGGCTGGGCGTATCTGCAAGCCGTGCGCCAGGCTGAGCGCCTGGCCGAGGACAAGCCCGACAAAACCCCTAAAGACCCGCATGAGGTGGCAGAGGCGGTTTTTGACGGCGCTTACCAATCTGGCGAACGCGCCGAATCAGCCTACCTGGCGCGCGCTTTTGAAAGCTATGACGCGCTTGAAGCCGAGCTGCCCGCTTGGGCCGAATGCTTGTATGGCAACATGGCGCGGCAACTGCAAGCTCCCGCCAGCGAGGACACCCAGCCATGACCGAAGCCACGCCCACCCTAGCTGCCGTCATGCCTGCCGTAAAAAAACTCGATGCCCTGACGCTGCCGCTCACCTCTTTGCAGGTGATCGAGGCCTCGGCGGGTACCGGCAAAACCTGGACGCTGGCAGCACTCTATGTGCGCTTGGTGCTGGGCCACACGCCGGGCCACACACTGCCAGACAGCGGTTTGTACCCGCCGCAAATTTTGGTGATGACTTTCACCGAGGCCGCCACCGCCGAGCTGCGTGGGCGCATTCGGGCGCGCCTGGCGCAAGCGGCGCGCTTTTTCCAACACGGCGAGCAAGCTGATTTTGAGGTGGATGATTTTTTACGCAAGCTGCGCGCTGACATCGAGGTAGCGCATTGGCCAGCCTGCGCCGAACGGCTCGACCTGGCAGCGCAGTGGATGGACGAAGCCGCCATCTTCACCATCCACGGCTGGAGCAGCCGCATGCTCAAAACCCACGCTTTTGACAGCGCCAGCCTGTTCCAGCAAAGCCGGGTTGAAGACAGCGCGGCACTCAAACTCAGTGCGGCACAAGACTACTGGCGCAAGTGGTTTTACCCGCTAACTGCCGCGCAACTGGGGGCGCTCAAGGACCTGGGAAACACGCCAGAGGAACTGATGCTGGCAATCATGCCACTATGGAAACTCGAAGAACGCGCGCCCCAACCCAATGCACCAACACCGGCTCCGCCAGACGCGGTGATTCGCGACTGGGAACACTGGCAGACCAGGTTTTTACAGCTTGAAGACACGGCACGCAGCGCCTGCACCGATACCGTCATCGCGCTGCTCAACGACAGCATCGCCCAAAAAGCCATCAAAGGCTACCGCAAGGATTGGCCGCCGAAGTTGGCGGATTGGGCCAAGGGGCCGCTGCTCGACGACATGAGCGCCAAGGAGCGCGATGCTGCACAAACCCTGCTGCAGCGCTTTGCCACCGGCGTGCTGCGCCAAAAAGGCTGGCAACCCGCCTGCCAGCAGCCGGTGTTTGACCACCTCGAAGCCCTGTGCGATCACCTGAACCAGCAACCCCAGGTGACCGAGCTGCTGCTTGCTCACGCCGCGTTTGAGGTGGCTGCCGCCTACCACCAGGCCAAGGCCCGGCTGGCGCAGTTTGATTTTTCTGACCTGCTGCAGAACTTGTACCACGCGCTGCAAGCCACTGACGGACGGTTGGCAAGCGCCATCCGCGCGCAGTTTCCAGTGGCGCTGGTCGATGAATTTCAGGACACCGACCCGTGGCAGTACGGCGCGCTGTCCAAAATCTATGGTGCCTGCGGCAGCGTAGTGCAAGACGCTGGTAGCACCGGGCTGATCATGATTGGCGACCCCAAACAAGCCATCTACAGTTTTCGTGGCGCCGACCTCGCCACCTACCTTAGCGCGCGCCAGCAAGCCCAGGCCATCCACACGCTAAGCGGCAACTACCGCTCCACACCCGGCGTGGTAGCGGCCGTCAACCATATCTTTGAGCATGCAATCAAGCCGTTTGGTGACGTGCCTTTTGACACCGTGACGGCCTCTAACACCCTGGTGCAACCGCTGCAAGTGGCGGGCCAGCGCCAAGTGGCCATGACGGTCTGGCACTTGCAAAGCCCACACATCCAGCGCAAGGCGGTGTGGATGCGGCAAATGGCCGACAGCTTTGCCACACAAATGACCGCTTTGCTCAACGCCGGTGCGGCGCAGCCCGGTGCCATGGCCGTGCTGGTGCGCGACTGGCGCGAGGCCCGCGCCATTAGAGGCGCGCTGGCCAGCCGTGGCGTGCGCAGCGTGTATTTGTCGGAGCGCGACAGCGTGTTTGCCACCCCCGAGGCGCTGGATTTGTGGCGCATCTTGCGGGCGGTGGCCAACCCGCGTGCCAGCCACTGGGTGCGGGCCGCGCTGGCCACCGGGCTCTGGGGCCTGCCCTGGCGCGAGGTGGAAGCGCTGTTTCTTGACGAGGCCGCCTGGGACGCACTGACAGAGCGCTTTCACGCCTGGCAAGCCGTGTGGCAGCGCCAGGGATTTTTGCCAATGCTGCACCAGTTGCTGCATGACCAAGCCATTCCGGCGCGCTTGCTCGCGCAGGACAAGGCCGAGCAAAAACCGCAGGGCAACAGTGGCGAACGCCAGTTGACCAACCTGCTGCACCTGGGCGATTTGCTGCAAAGCGCCAGCCTCGGGCTGCAGGGCGTTGCTGCCCTGCAGCGCTACCTGGAAGACCAGTTGCGCGACCCGCAAGCCAGTGGCGACAGCGCCCAGTTGCGCCTTGAAAGCGACGCCGACCTGGTGCAGGTCGTCACCCTGCACAAGGCCAAGGGGCTGCAGTACCCGCTGGTGTTCTTGCCCTTTGTGGCCAATTTCCGCGCGGTTGACAAGGGTCAGGACGATGGCCCGCGCCTGGCCGAAGACATTCGTTTGCTCTACGTTGGCCTGACCCGCGCCGAGCAGGCGTTGTGGCTGGGCATCACCGCCACCCGGGGCGATGTGGAGGGCAAAACCATCCAGGTCAAAAGTGCGGTGTCGGCGCTGTTGGGCCGTCAAGCCAGTGGCGACCTGGCGCAGTGCCTGACAGCCTGGCAGACTGAACACATCGTGGTGCAAGACACGCCCGAGCCCAATGCCACCGCATACACACCCGCCGCGAGCAGCAAGCACTGGCAACCGGCACTGAGACCGCATCGCTTGCTTTTTAGCCGCTGGTGGAGTGCCAGCTTCAGCGCACTCACGCGTGATGTGGCAAGTGCAAGCCCAGCACTGGCCGCAGGTTCTGCGCAAGACGAACGCCTGGGCGATGCACAGATTGACAGCGCCCTGCCCCAAGACACCGATTTGTCCGGGCAATCAGACCTGCCAGACCAGCCTGAGCTGTGGGACCAGCACGATCAACTCAATTTGCCGCCACCGCCGTTGAATGCCTTTCCTGCCGGCAGCCACTACGGCACGCTGCTGCATGACCTGCTGGAGTGGCAAGCGCAACAGGGCTGGCCAGCAGCGCAAAACACGCCGCCGGATGCCATCACCGCTGACTGGCACAAGCTGCTGACCCGCAAGGCGCAAGCGCTCAAGCTCGATGAATCCGAGTGCGACTTGCTGCGCAGTTGGGTGCCAGCCGTCGTCAACACGCCCGTGCCAGTGTTGGCATCCACCAAGCTGGTTTTGGGTCATTTGAACAGTGACCAGCACTGGGCCGAAATGGCCTTCAGCCTGAAGGTCAGCGCGCTGGGCAGCGCACAACTGGACCGCCTGATCGCACAGCATGTGCTGGTCGGCCAGCCGCGCCAAGCTATGCAGCAGCGGCAACTGGAGGGCATGCTCACCGGCTTCATAGACCTGGTGTTCATGTTTGAGGGCTGCTACTACGTGCTCGATTACAAGTCCAACAAACTGCCGACCTACGACCCGGCGCAACTTCAGCAGGCCATGCTGGCGCACCGCTACGACGTGCAATACGCGCTGTATTTGCTGGCGCTGCACCGGCTGCTGAAATCGCGCCTGGGCGTCCATTACGACTACAACTTGCACATTGGCGGTGCGGCTTACCTCTTTTTGCGTGGCATTGACCAAGCTGGCGCTGGCTTGTATTTTGATAAGCCACCCAAAGCGCTGATCGAAGCGCTCGACGCGGCATTTGCTGGCAGCCAAGCATCAACAGCAACCCAGGAAACCAGCGCATGAACGCCCTACCCGCTGAAGCCGACACCGCAGAGTTGACCGGGCTGGACCGGGCGCTGGTAGCATTTCTGCAAGACGTTCAACCCAGCCCTGACCCGCTGCACAGCGAGTTGGCCGCCAAGGTTAGCCACCAGTTCGGGCTCGGCCACGCCTGTCTGGATCTGGCCACGCTTTCTCTGGAATTGCGCCAGAGCGCGGCCAGCCTGCCCTGGACTGAAGGCGCCAATAGCCCGTTGGTGCGCGACGGTGCACGTCTGTACCTGCGCCGCAACTGGCAGGCCGAGCAAAGCATCCGCACTTCGATTGCTGCGCGCTTGGCACAAGCCTGCCCGGTGCCTTCCAATCTGACTGAAACGTTGTCACTGCTGTTCGACGCAGGCCAGCCAAGCGCCGCGCCGGATTGGCAAAAGGTGGCCTGCGCACTGGCCGCGCGCAAGCGCTTCACCCTCATCACGGGTGGCCCCGGCACCGGCAAAACCACCACCGTGGTGCGCCTGCTGGCGCTGCTGCAAGCCGACCCGGCGCGCCAGCATGCGCCCTTGCGCATCGCGCTGGCGGCACCCACTGGCAAGGCGGCAGCGCGGCTGGGCGAATCGATTGCTTCAGCGGTGCAAAAGCTGCCCGCTCAGTTGCAGCAAAACATTCCGACCCAGGCCGTCACCCTGCACAAGTTGCTGCAAGTGCGCAGCAACCTGGCGCAAGACGCGGTGCCAGAGCTAGCCGTGGATTTGGTGGTGGTCGATGAAGCCTCCATGATCGACCTCGACATGATGGCCCGCCTGCTGACCGCTGTGCCCTTGAACGCCAGCCTCATCTTGCTCGGCGACAAGGACCAGTTAGCCTCGGTCGAAGCCGGTGCCGTCATGGGCCAGCTCTGTGCCGCTGCCGACCAGGGCAACTACACCGCCGACACGCTGACCTGGCTGGCGCAAGCCACCGGCGCCGACGTGAGCGCCTGGGCCGGCAACGGCTCGGCCCTGGCGCAGCAAACTGTCATGTTGCGCAAAAGTCACCGCTTTGCAGACGACAGTGGCATTGGCCAATGGGCCCGCGCGGTGAATGCGGGCGACAGCGCCGGCGCAGCAAAGCTTTGGCAGCAAGCGCCCCTCTGGCAACTTGACGCGACAGGCAGCGTCACCCGGCTCCGGCCCGCCCAAGCCAACGACACGCGCTTGAAAGCCCTGGTGCAACACGGCTGGCAAGCCTGGCTGGAACAACTTGCACCCCTCAAAAACAGCCCATGCAGCGACACCCAGGCACTGGCCGCCCTGCAAGCGTTTGCCAGTTTTCAGGTGCTGTGCGCAGTGCGTGACGGCCCTTGGGGTGTGAACAGCCTGAACCAGCGTATTGCCGCCAGCCTGGGGTTGAATGATGCAGGTTGGTACGCT
>PFUD01000179.1 GCA_002789915.1 Comamonadaceae bacterium CG_4_9_14_3_um_filter_60_33
GGTCAGCCAGCCCAGCGGCTCGGTGCACAAGGACGAGATCGAGGCGTCGATCGACTACATTGCCAACAACAAGAATATCGACGACGTGCTGTTGTCCGGCGGTGACCCGCTGACCTTTACCGACGATCGTCTCGGCGAAATTTTGGGCATGATCCGCAGCCGCGCGCCGCATGTGCGCTTTTTGCGCATCGGCTCGCGCATGGTGGTGCAAATGCCCACCCGCGTCACGCCCGAGCTGTGCGCGGTGCTGGAGCGTCACCGGGTACAGATGATCAACATCCACATCAACCACCCCAAGGAAATCACGCCGCTACTGCGCCGTCGCGTCAAGTTGCTGCAAAAGGCAGGCATCATGATGGGCCTGCAAACCGTGTGCCTGAAAGGCGTGAACGACAGCGTGGAAGTGATGCGCGAGCTGTTCATGCAGTCGATCGAAATGGGCGTGCGCCCGTATTACGTGTACTCCACCGACATGGTGGAAGGCGCGCACCATTTCATCGTGCCGCACCGGCGCATGCTGGAGTTGTACGAAGGCCTGCGTGGCTGGATCAGCGGCCCGGCCGTGCCCACCTTCATCGTCGACGGCCTGGGTGGTCTGGGCAAGTTGCCGATCATCCCGAGCTATGTGCGCGAGGAGGCATTACCCGACGGCAGTGGCACCACCGTGAAATGCCGAAACTACGCCGGCAAAACGGTCGAAATGCCGGGACTGGGGCAAGACTTTAGCCTGCCCAGTGTGAGCAACTAAATATGAAACACGGCTCCCCCTACGGCACACACCGTGTGCTTGAACCGCTTGGCGTGCTGCCCCAGCCTGCCTGGAGGCTTGACAACGCGATGGCCATCTATGACAACGAGATTCTGATCGACGTGTCGGCGCTCAACATCGATTCGGCCAGTTTCACGCAGATCAAGGCTGCCTGCCAGAACGATGAGGCCCGCATTGCGGCACACGTGCAAGACATCGTGGCCCAGCGTGGCAAACACCACAACCCGGTCACCGGTTCCGGTGGCATGCTGATTGGCACGGTGGCGCAAATCGGCCCGGCATTGGCGGGCAAGATTGACCTGAAGGCGGGCGACAAGATCGCCACGCTGGTGTCCTTGTCGCTGACGCCTTTACGCATTGACGAGATCACCCAAATCCACATGAGTAAGGACCAGATCGAGATCAAGGGCCGCGCCATCCTGTTCGAAACTGGCCTTTACGCCAAGCTGCCCGCTGACATCGACGAAAAACTGGCGCTGGCGATTCTGGACGTGGCCGGTGCCCCGGCGCAAACCGCCCGCCTGGTTAAAGCGGGCAACACCGTGGTGGTAATTGGCGGTGGTGGCAAGTCGGGCACGCTGTGTGTCTATGAGGCCAAAAAGCGCGCTGGTCCGAGCGGTTGCGTCATTGGTGTCTCGCCGTTTGCCAAAGACTGCCAGCGCATGAAGGACCTGGGTTGGGCGGACCATGCGCTAAAGGTGGATGCGACCGATGCACTGGCCTTGATGGAGGCTGTATCGAAGGTGACCGACGGCAAGCTGGCCGACGTGGTGATCAACTGCGTCAATATTAAAAACACCGAAATGGGCAGCATTCTGACGACCAAACAACACGGCAAGATTTACTTCTTTTCCATGGCCACCAGCTTCACCGCAGCCGCGCTGGGCGCGGAAGGTGTCGGCAAGGATGTGGAGATGATCGTCGGCAACGGCTACGCCACCGGGCACGCCGAGTACGCCTTGAATCTGCTGCGCGAGAGCGCCAAACTGCGCGTGCTGTTTGAACAACTTTATGTCTGACTTGGCAATCATTCATCTGACTTGAGAGCCATCGTGAGGAAACAATACACGCCCGTCATTGCGAACAAAGTGAAGCAATCCATGACCCCAAACTGCATGGACTGCCGCGCTACGCTCGCAGTGACGCAGTTTCTATTCAAAGTCCGTGTGCGGTGTCGGGCCGATTCGAGTGCCTCGCAATGACGACTTCTTGCAGCCCGCTTTGGCAACGCATCCAGGCCAGTGGCATGAGCACGCTGGCCGTGATGGGCATGACCAAGAACACCGGCAAAACCGTGGCGCTGAACCATTTGCTGGCGCAGGCGGCGGCGTCTGGCGTGGCGCTGGGGGTGACGTCTATCGGGCGCGACGGGGAAGACCGCGATGCGGTATTTTTTGTGCCCAAGCCCGCCATTGTGGTGTGGCCCGGCAACCTGGTGGCCACCGCACGGTCCACCCTGGAGCGCGCCAAAGTGCGCTACAAGCCCATTGATGCCACTGGCATCGACAGCCCGATGGGTGAAATTTTGCTGGTCAAGGTGCTTGAGCGCGGCGAGATGGAAATTGCCGGTGCCTCGCGCAGTTCGGACCAACTCACTGTGATTGCCCGCCTCAAGCAGTGTGGCGCCGCGCTGGTGATGCTCGACGGCGCGCTGGGGCGCAGCCACCATGCTTCGCCGGCCATTGCCAACGGCGTGATTCTGGCGACTGGTGCCGCCATCGGCGGGGGCATGGGCGACGTGATCCGCAAGACGCGTGACCGTCTGGCCATTCTGGCCATCCCGCAAGCCGACGAGGCCACCCGCAGCCTGTGCGAGCCGGTTTTTGCGCTGGGTGGCGTCGGTCTGTGGAATAGCGCAGGCCAGTCGCTGATGCTGACCGAAATGGCGACGCTCAATGCGGCCGCCACCTTGTTGCAATATCAGCAGGCTGATGTGGGCACAGTAGCGCTCAGCGGCGCCGTGGGGCGCTCCCTGTGGCGCGCGCTGGTGATACTGGCACACCACCAGCCGGGCCTGCGCGTGGTGGTGAACGATGGCACGCGCCTGTTTGTCGAGGCGGCCGACTTGACAGCGTTTGACAAACAGGGCGCTCGCCTGATGGCCTATCGCAGCATCCACATAACGGGCATCACCCTGAACCCGTTTTCCCCGATGGGCGGGAGTTTTGATGCCGCCCAATTTTTGGCCAGCGCACGCGCGGCCTTTGCCGATTACGGTGTCAGCGATGTGATGTTGGAGACCAGAATGAATCAAACCAAGGAAACAGCATGAGCCATCTCAACCTGGACCAGGCGCAAATCGACCGCGCCCGCGACTCGGCGCGGCGCATTGCGCGGCAGGTCTTCGACGACATGTCGGGCTTCACCACCACCACCGTGGAGCGCGCCACGCTGCGCCTCATGGGCGTCGATGGTGTCGATGAGGTGGGTGTTCCGCTGCCGAACCGGGTGGTGCACCATTTGCAGGAACAGAACCTGCTGCAACACGGTGCCGCCACGGTGCTGGCGGGTGCCATGCAGCAGCATGACTTGACGGCGCAACAGGTCGCTGAGGCCGTGTCAAGCGGCAATCTGACCTTGACGCGCCCGGCCGATGAAGCCACCGCGCGCGCCGCAGCGCAGGCGCACGCTCGCACCCTGTGCGCCCACATTGCCGCGCAGCGCGCCCAACGCGCTGAGAAGATCGCGTCCTGCGGCGAAGCCCCAACCCCCTGGCTCTACCTGATCGTGGCCACCGGCAACATTTATGAAGACGTGGTGCAGGCCCGCGCCGCCGCCGAGCAGGGGGCCGACATCATCGCGGTGATTCGTTCCACCGGCCAGAGCCTGCTCGACTATGTGCCCTATGGCGCCACCACCGAGGGCTTTGGCGGCACCTATGCCACGCAGGAAAACTTCAAGCTGATGCGCGCCGCGCTCGACGAAGTGGGCGTCAAGGTGGGTCGCTACATCCGCCTCACCAACTACTGTTCGGGCCTGTGCATGCCCGAGATTGCCGCCATGGGCGCCATCGAGCGGCTCGACATGATGCTCAACGACTCGATGTACGGCATCATCTTTCGTGACATCAACATGAAGCGCACCTTCATCGACCAGTTTTTTTCGCGCATGGTCAATGCCTATGCCGGCATCATCATCAACACCGGCGAAGACAATTACCTCACCACAGCCGACGCTTTTGACGCGGCGCACACCGTGCTGGCTTCCCAGCTCATCAACGAGCAGTTTGCCGAGTTGTCGGGCTTGAAGCCAGAGCAGATGGGCCTGGGCCATGCCTTCGAAATTCATCCCGAGCTGGAAAATGGCTTTCTGTGGGAACTGGCCCATGCACAACTGGTGCGCCAGGTCTTTCCGGATGCCTGCCTGAAATACATGCCGCCGACCAAACACATGACCGGCAACATTTTCAAGGGCCATGTGCAGGACGCGCTGTTCAACATCGTCAGCACCGTCACGCAGCAAAACATTCACTTGGCTGGCATGATGACCGAGGCTATCCACACGCCGTTCATTCAAGACCGTTTTTTGGCCATCCAGAACGCTAAATACGTGTTTGGCACGATGAAGGATTTGCACTCGGAAATTGAATTCAAGCGCGGCGGCAAGATTGAGCAACGCGCCCAAACTGTTCTGGCAGAAACTGAGGCCATGCTGGCCGAGATCGAATCTATTAGCTTGCCTGGTGCCATCGGCAAAGGCATGTTTGCCGAAATTTCGCGCGCACCCACTGGCGGCAAGGGGCTCGATGGTGTGATCGCCAAAGCACCTGACTACTACAACCCGTTCCCTGAACTGATGCTGCCAACTCAAGGAGCAGACCATGCTTGAAACCAAACAACCCGAACAATGGGTCAAACCCTACGGAGACACGCTCGGTGACGGCCGCGTGCAGCTCTCATTCACCCTGCCGGTGGCGTTGGATGAACGTGCCAAGGAGGGTGCCAAACGTCTGGCAGCACAAATGGGCCTGAATAAACCGGCTGTGGTGCACTGCGAGGACATGGGTCAGGGCTTCAGCTTTTACGTGGTTTATGGTCAGTGCAAACACCAGGTCGACCTGAATAGCTTCGCGGTGGTCAAACCCGAGTACGAGGTGATGGACAAGGAAGGCATCAACGCGCTCATCGCCGCAAAAATGGGGCGGCGCATGGTGGTGGTGGGCGCCTGCATCGAGACCGACGCCCACACCGTGGGCATTGACGCCATCATGAACATGAAGGGCTACAACGGCCACAAGGGGCTGGAGAGTTACCACGAGATCCGCGCCATCAACCTGGGCGCGCAGGTGGACTCCGAAGACCTGGTGACGCGGGTCATTGAAGAAAACGCCGACGTCATATTGGTGTCGCAGGTGGTGACGCAAAAGAACATTCACCTCGACAACCTGACCAAACTTGCCGATCTGCTGGAAGCCGAGGGGCTGCGCGACAAGGTGATTTTGGTGGTGGGCGGCCCGCGCATCAGCCACGAGCTGGCCAAGGAGCTCGGCTACGATGCCGGTTTTGGTGTCAAGAGTTATGCCGAGGATGTGGCCTCTTTTGCGATTCATGAATGGATTAAAAGGCATTGACGGGCATTGTTGGTAAGCCGCTGGCGGGGTGATCGGCATGGGCGGCCAGCTCATACTGGGGTACCAGAAATCGGTGACCACCCATGCCGATCACCCCGCGGGACAATTGATGCTCTGTCGATTTTGAAAATGAGAAACAACATGGAAAAGTTCACCAGCCTGATCCGCTTGCGCATCAGTGCACATGACGCCCATTACGCAGGCGGCCTGGTCGATGGCGCGAAGATGCTGCAGCTGTTTGGTGACGTGGCCACCGAGTTGTTGATTCGCAGCGACGGCGACGAAGGCCTGTTTGTGGCCTATGACAACGTGCAGTTTCTGTGGCCTGTTTATGCCGGTGACTACATCGAGGCCACGGGCCGCATCGTGGCCATGGGCAAGACCTCGCGCACCATGGAATTCGAGGCACGCAAGGTCATTGCCCCGGCCGGTGTGGCCGGTCAGGCTTCAGCCGCCGATGTGCTGGCTGAGCCGATTTTGGTGTGCAAGGCCTCCGGCACCTGCGTGGTTCCTGCCGCGTGTCAGCGCATCGCCCACGCCGTCATCACCTGCTGACATGGAAAAACTCATCATCACGGCCGCGCTGACCGGTGCTGAAGTGACCCGCGCACAGCAACCGGCATTGCCCATCACGCCAGAAGAAATTGCCAACGCGGCTTATGAATGCGCCCAGGCTGGTGCTTCCATCGTGCATGTGCACGCGCGTTTGCCCGATCGCACACCGACGCAGGACAAGGATATCTATCGGCAGATCATCGCTGAGGTCAAAAAGCGTTGCAACGTGATCGTGCAGGTTTCCACCGGTGGCGCCGTTGGCATGACACCGCAAGAGCGCCTGGCCCCGGTCACGCTCAAGCCCGAGATGGCGACGCTGTCCATGGGCACGGTCAACTTTGGCGGCGATGTGTTCATGAACCCGACGGCCGAGATGGAGATGTTTGCCGCAGCCATGCGGGACCACGGCGTGAAAGCTGAGCTGGAAATTTTTGATTCCGGCATGCTGACCACGGCCAGTCGTTGGCTCAAAAAAGGCCTGCTGAGCGGGCCGCAGCATTTCGACTTTGTGCTGGGCATTCCCGGTGGCATGGCCGGCACCCCTGAGGCGTTGATGTACCTGCGCTCTCAATTGCCCACAGCATCGACCTGGACCGTGGCAGGAATAGGTCCGGCGCAACTGCCGCTGGGCACGCTGGCTGTTCTGCTGGGCGGCCATGTGCGTGTGGGTTTTGAAGACAACTTGTATTACCGCAAGGGTGAGCTCGCCAACAGCAACGCGCAGTTGGTGGCGCGCATCGCCCGCATCAGCCGCGAGCTTGATCGGCCTGTTGCCACGCCCGACGAAGCGCGAGCGCTGCTTGGCCTGAAGTCCTTAGCTTGAGCAGAGTGGGCTTATTTCAGGCTGCCCGACAAAAACTGTGCCAGCCGCACGCTCTTCGGGCTGCCCAGCACCTGGGCCGGCACACCTTCTTCTTCGATCTGGCCCTTGTGCAAAAAGATCAGGTGGTTGGCCACTTCGCGGGCAAAGCCCATCTCGTGCGTTACCACCACCATGGTGCGACCTTCCAGTGCCAGGTTTTTCATGACCTTGAGCACTTCGGACACCAGCTCGGGGTCGAGCGCGCTGGTGGGCTCGTCGAACAGCATGACTTCGGGCTCCATCGCGAGCGCGCGGGCAATCGCCACGCGCTGCTGCTGGCCGCCACTAAGGTGTGCCGGGTAAGCGTCTTCCTTGCCATCCAGGCCCACCTTGGCCAGGTATTTGCGCGCGATGTCAATGGCCTGGTCGCGTGGCACACCCATCACATGCAGCGGCGCTTCGATGATGTTTTGCAGCACCGTCATGTGCGCCCACAGGTTGAAATGCTGGAACACCATGGCCAGCTTGGTGCGCATCAGCGCCAACTGCTTGGGGTTGGCCGCGTGCAGCTCACCGTGCTTGTCGGGGTTCAGGTGCAGCTCTTCGCCGGCCACGATGATGCGGCCCTGGTTGGGTTTTTCCAGCAGGTTGATGCAACGCAAAAAGGTGCTTTTACCGGAGCCTGAGCTGCCGATGATGCTGATCACGTCGCCCGCGTGGGCGGTCAGTGACACGCCCTTGAGCACCTCGTTGGTGCCAAAGCGCTTGTGGATGTTTTCTACCTGGAGTTTGAGCGTGGTGGTCATATTAATCCTCAAGCACCCAGCAGATCGCCGCTGCGAAACGCCTGGGCGCTGGCGATCTTGCCGAGCTCGCCGCCGGCGGTGATGTAGCGGTCGCGGATGCGGGCATAAAACACGCCGGCCACACCGGCGTTCACGCGCTGGCTGGTGTTGGCAATCGGGTCGATGATTTCGGCAACCAGCTCGCCGACCTCCAGGTGCTGGCCCACTTCTGCCGCGAACACCACAACGCCGGGGCTGGACGCGTAAAGTGATTCAGAGCCCGCAAGCGGCGTCGCCTGGCACAGGGCTGAAGGCACCTGGGGCGGCTGCTGGCAGGCCACCACCCCGATGAACTGCAGCCAGCCCACGATGGCCCGCGCATCGGTGGCGGCCAAGGCATGGCTCACGTCGAGTTCGCCGCGCAACTCGATGGTGGTGCTACAGCAGGCTTGCGGCAGCGGCACATCGCGTCCGCTGGCTTTGAGCCGGTCGGCCAGTTGCCACCAGGCGCCCGACAGGCATTCGTCAATGGGTCGGTTGCCTGAGCTTTTGGCCAGCAAAATGGCCCGGGCACCCAAAAAGTGCGCCAGCTCCTGCATCTGGGGCCAGCAGGCTTCTTCGGTGTAGAAGTGCAGCACGCCTTCGCAATCGCAATGCAGGTCGAGCATGAAGTCAGCATCGTGTGCCAGCAATAGCAAGGTGCGGCGCAGGCTCTGCAGCTCGGTCGCAGGCGTCCATTTCTGCAAGTAATCGCTCATGGCGCGCCGCACCAAGCCCACGTTGGCCGCAGCATCGTCACCCAACTGGTTCATCACGGCGGCCTCCACTGCAGCTGCCAGATCGGGGTAATGGCGGTTGAAGTTTTCCGAGGTGTCAAGCTCAAAGCGGCCCATCGGCTTGTGGTCTAGCCGCTGCGCCAGGCCAATCGGGTTGGCCACCGGCACCATCACAATCTCGCCCTGAATTTGCCCAGCCACCTCGAGCGCTTCAAACAGCGCGCGCAAATGGTGCGCCACCAGCATGCCAGGCAGTTCCTCGGCGTGCAGGCTGGCCTGGATGTAAATTTTGCGGCCGCTGCCGGGTTGGCCAAAGTGAAAACTGGTGAGTGTTTTGTGGCTGCCCAGGCTGGGCGAGAGTAGCGGGTGGTCAAGGCGTTTCATGGGTAGCTTCCAAAGTTATTGCTTTGTGAGCCCTTAGCCCCTGTTTGTTGACAGGTAGGCGAGCAAGCGGCCTTCCGAGAATCGGAAGAAGCCGATCAGGCAGAACGATGCTGTAAGGTAAATGGCCGCAGCCGCCAGATAGGCCTCAAACGGGAGGTAGTAGGTGGCATAAATTCGGCTGGCCGCCGAAGTGACGTCGAGCATGTTGGGTACGGCGCTGGCCAGACTGGTGGCATGCAGCATCATCACCACCTCGTTGCTGTAGGCGGGCAAAGTACGGCGCATGGCGCTTGGCAACACCACCCGCCACATGGTCTGAAAACGGCTCATGCCGTAGGCGTGCGCGGCTTCGATCTCACCGGCGCTGGTCTCTCGAATGGCGCCGGCCAGCATCTCGGCGGTGTAGCCGGCGGTGTTCAGGCTGAAGGCCAACAAGGCGCAAAAGAAGGGTTCCTTGAAGTAGGTCCAGGGCCAGACAGCGTCCCAGCGCTGCTGAATCCACTCCAGCTGGCCCAGGCCGTAATAAATCAGATAGACCTGGATCAGCAGCGGCGTGCCGCGAATCACAAAGGTGTAGGCACCCACCAGCCAGCGCAGCGGTGCCCAGGGCCCGGTCAGGATCAGCGCAAAAACGAGTGCCAGCACGGCGCCCACGGCCAGCGACGAGAACAACAACCATAGCGTGATGATGATGCCGTTGCCGAACAGCGCAAGGCTTTCGGGCTCGAAAATGACGGCCCATTGCATTACAGTTGCACCTTTTTTGTGCCCAAGCTGTAGCGGGCGTTGAGCTTTTTCAGGGCCACCAAGCTGATCGAGGTGTAGACCAGAAACAAGGCGCCGGTGAACAAGAAGAAGGCAAAAGGCGAGCGCGTGGCGGCGCTGGCCTGCTTGGCCAGATAGGTCATTTCCTGCAAACCAATCAAGCTCACCAGCGCGGTCGACTTGATCAGCACCAGCCAGTTGTTGGTAAAGCCGGGCAGAGCGTAGCGCACCATTTGCGGCAGCGTGATGCGCACAAACGTTTGCGAGCGACTCATGCCAAACGCCCAGGCGGCTTCCATCTGGCCTTTGGGGATGCTCAAAATGGCACCGCGAAAGGTTTCGGTCATGTAGGCGCCGTAAATGAAGCCGATCGTGATAACCCCAGCGGCAAACGGTTCAATGTCCACCGTGGCCGCGCTGCCCAGTTTTTCAAGCAAGGTGTTGATGCCAATCGTGCCACCATAAAACACCAGTAGCATCAGCACCAGGTCCGGGATACCGCGGATGATGGTGGTGTAAAACGTGCCCAGCGTCACCAGCACAGGGCGGCCCGAGAGCTTGGCTGCGGCACCGACCAGCCCCAGGATCACGGACACCAGCAGCGCGCCCAGCGACACGCCAACCGTGAGCAGGGAGCCCTGCAAAATAACCAGAAGGTAAGACTGCGTGGTGGAAGTCATGGCGGTGCCAGTCAACCGGCCTTGGGCGCGCGCTTAAAAGGCCGGCTGTTTGCTGGTGGGTTACTCGCCGTAAACGTCGATGCCATATTTGGCAAAGTATTTGTCGTTGATGGTTTTGTAAGTGCCGTTGTCACGGATCGCTTTGATGGCAGTGTTGAGTTGGGCCTTCAAATCGTCTTGGCCCTTAGCCATGGCAACGCCTGCACCAGTGCCAAAGTACTGGACGAAGTCGCTGAGCGCAGGGCCAACAAATTGGTAGTTCTCGGCACCTGGCTTGCTCAGGAAACCACCGGTAACTTCCATCACGTCAGCCACGGTGCCGTCCAGACGGCCGGCGTTGATGTCCAGATAAACCTGGTCTTGTGCTTCGTATGAGACCACGTTAACGCCCACCTTCTTGAGCTCGCCCAGAGCATATTTTTCTTGAGTGCTGGCTTTCAGCACACCGATCTTTTTGTCCTTGATGGAGGCTGGGCCGTCAAAGGCGATGTCTTTCCTCAGAATGATTTTGCTGGGCGTGTTGTAGTACTTGTCGGTGAAGTCAACTTGCTTGAGGCGTTCTTCGGTGATCGACATCGAGCTGATGATGACATCGTATTTTTTGGCCAGCAATCCGGGGATCATGCCGTCCCAGGCTTGTTCAACAAACACGCACTTGCGTTTGATTTGCTCGCACAGCGCGTTGGCAATGTCCACATCAAAACCAGTGGGCTGGCCATCAGGTGTTTTGTAGGTGAACGGTTCGTAGGTTGCATCAATCGCTACCTTCAAGTCAGCCAGAGCCACAGGCGCTGGTGCTGGCGTAGGCGTGGGCGCTTGGACTGGCGCAGCGGCCTCCTCTTTTTTACCGCAGGCGACGACCAACACACCGAGAGCGGCAACAAGCAAAAGTTTCTTCATAACGTGTCCTTGGGAAATCCGGGAACACCCGGCGGGTTAATAAAAAATTAAAAACTGATTCTACGGTCTGGCCAAAGCCGGGCAGGGGTTGGTTTCTACTAGGTCACGCAATCATCATGCCCGAAATGCGCTAAGTCAGGGCCAAATCTGGCATGATGACAGTCATGGATGCCGATTTGCCACCCTTCATACAAGCTTTGCTCGACCCTGCACGTTATCCGGACGGCGTGTCGCGCGTCGAATTGGTGCAAACCCATATCTCGTGGGTGTTGCTGGCCGGTGACTTTGCCTACAAGATCAAGAAGCCTGTCAAGCTGTCGTTTCTGGACTTCAGCACGCTGGCCCTGCGGCAAAAATATTGTCATGACGAACTGCGCCTGAACCGCCGTTTTGCGCCTGATCTTTATCTGGACGTGGTCGGTATTTTCAATACGCCGCAAGACCCGCAATGGCATGGTTCTGGTGCGCCGTTCGAAGTTGCCGTCAGGATGCACCGTTTTGAAGAATCGGCCCGCCTCGACCATGTGTGTGCACGCGGTGAACTACAGGCCAGCCACATGTCGGCGCTGGCGGATGCGCTAGAGGCGTTTCATAAGACGGCGGCGGTGGCGCGGGCGGGTTCGCGCTTTGGTTCAGGCCAGCACGTCCTGCAACCCGCCCTTGACAACTTCAGTGACCTTTTGCGCGTTTTGCCTGACGGGCGTCTGCAGGCCCGGTTGTTGGCTTTGCGCGAATGGACACAAATCCAGTTTGAACAACTGGCGCCGCTGATGCAGGCGCGCCAGCAAGCGGGCAGGGTGCGCGAGTGCCATGGCGATTTGCACCTGGCCAACATGGTGCTGATCAACGAACGGGTGCAACTGTTCGACTGCATCGAGTTCAACGAAGACCTGCGCTGGATGGACGTGGCAAGCGAAATTGCTTTTGTCTATATCGATTTGCTGGCGCACCAGCAACCGGGGCTGGCGGGCTGGCTACTCAATGAGGTCTGGAGCCGCAGCGGCGATTACGAGGCTGCGCGCGTGTTGCGCTTTTACGCGGTCTATCGTGCCATGGTGCGGGCCAAGGTGGCGGCGTTGCGCTGGGTGCAAACCCAAACGCGTGATGATGCCCGCGAGGTTGAGGCGTATGTGGCGTTGGCCGAGCGCCTGCTGCTGCCGGTGCCGCTGCGCCTGGTGATTACCCATGGCTTGTCGGGCTGCGGCAAAACGGTGGCCTCTGACGCGTTGCTGCAATCTGATCCGCAGGCGGTGACCTTGCGCCTACGCTCGGACGTGGAGCGCAAGCGCTTGTTCGGACTGGCTCCCAGCGCGGCCAGCGGCTCAGGCGTGGATGGCGGCATTTACGCGGCTGATGCGCATGAGCGCACGTACACCCATTTGCGCGAGCAGGCCAAGAGCTTGCTCCAGGCGGGTTGGTCGGTGGTGGTGGATGCCGCCTTTTTGAAGCGTGCTGACCGCGATGCCTTCTCATCGCTGGCCCAGCAAATGGGCGCGGTTTTCAGCATTCTGGCGCCGCAAGCTAACCCTGAGGAATTACGCCAGCGCATCCTGGCGCGCAGTGCCGCCGGGCACGATGCGTCTGAGGCCACGCTGGCCGTGCTGGCGCAACAAATGCAATCCATAGAGCCGCTGGAGCCGGACGAAATGTGATGTGAAAAAGCCCTGTCACTGCGTTCGCAATGACGGGGCTGTTCATGGAAAGGCGACGCGGCAATCGCAGTGACGGGGTCACCAGTCTTCTTTGACCGCCAGCACCGCGTCTTGTCCCGCTGCGGCTTGCGCGGCCAGCCAAGCGGTCAGTGTGCCGGCGGCCACCACCGCCAGGCACAGGCCCAGCAGCTTGAGCCAGGGCAGCATCAAGTCCATGGTCCAGTGAAAGCTTTGCGGGTTCACCACATGCACCAGTACTCCAGAGACCACCAGGCCCAGCGCCAGCCCGGCCAGCGCGCCAAGCAGCGTCCAAGCGGCACCCTCAAAAGCGACCACCGTCAGGATTTGCCGCCGGGTCAGCCCCAGGTGCGCCAGCAGGCCAAACTCCTTGCGCCGGGCCAGCACCTGGGCGCTGAAACTGGCCGCCACGCCAAATAGGCCAATCGCAATGGCTACCGCCTGCAGCCAGTAAGTCACGGCAAAACTGCGGTCGAAAATGCGCAGTGAGGTAGCGCGAATCTGGCTCGGTGTGCCGAACTCCATCAGGTCGCCGACGCCCGAACCCATTTGCTCGGCCAGCGCACGCAGTGCCTGCTGAAGCTGGGGCGCATCGGCCGTATCGCTTAACCACAGCGCCAGGTCGTTGGCGCGCTGGTCGCCGGTGAGGCGCACAAACGCTGCCTTGTCAATGGCGATGGCGCCGCTTTGTCGCGCATAGTCGCGCCAGACACCAGCGACAAAATAGCTTGGCTGTGCTTCCTTCCCTGTTTGCGCCAGCGTTTTGAACATGGTGCCCAGCGCAGCAAAAGTCTGGCCCATCACGGCGCCATGCAAGTCCACCACTGCCTCGCTCACGTAAATGCCGATCTGCCCGGCGGGCACCGGCAGCGGCTCGCCCATCAGCGGCAGGGTCTTGGCCGGGTCAGAGAGTTCGCGTGCGATCAGCGCCACCGGCGGCAGACTCGGTTTAAGCAGCAGCGATACCACGCGCTGCGCTTGCAATTGCTTGACGCCCTTCAAGGCGGAAGCCGCCTGCACATAGTCCGGGCTGAAATACACCGTGTCGCTGGCGCCCAGGTTGGGGCTGCTGCGCACGTACAAATCGGCGGGAAGCACTTGATCCAGCCACTGCGTGACCGACTCGCGAAAGCTTGCCACCATCACCGTCAGCGCCACCGCCAGGCTCAAAGACGCCACCACGCCGCTGACCGCCACCGCAGCCGTTTCGCGCTGGTGCCGGGCGCGCGCCACCGCCAGCAGTGGCAGCGTCTGGCGCGCCACCAGCGGGGCGATGCGATCGAGCAGCAAGCCAATCAGCCAGGGCAGGGCGGTGATGCCGCCGACCAGCAGCAGGGCCACCGACAGGTAGGCCGCCACCGGAATACCCCAAACGGGCGGAGCCTGGCTCAACGCCGCACCCAGCAAGATCAGCATCAGGCTGAGCCAGTGGCTGTGCGGGTTGACCAGCGCGCCGCCCAGCCCCTTGAGGGTTTGCGCCGGTGGCAGGGCTTGAGCTGCGCGGGCGGGCCACCAGCCGCCCACCAGCGCGGCCGCCACGCCCATGGCGCCATAGATCAGCGCGGCCCAGCCACTCAATTGCAACCGGGGTGCGCTGCCGGCAAAAAAGCCGCCGCCCAGGTCGCCGCCGAGCACGTTGAGCGCCAGCGCCGCCAGCGCCGTGCCCAGCGCAATGCCAGCGGCGCTGCCGAGCAGGCCCAGAAAAAGCGACTCCCACAGCACCAGGCTCAGCCGTTTGCGCCCGCTCAGGCCCAGCACCCCCAGCAGCGCAAACTGCTGCGCGCGTTTGGCCACGCTCAAGGACAACACCGAGAACACCAGAAACGCCCCGGTAAACAGCGCAATAAAAGCCAGCACGGTCAGGTTGACGCGGTAGGCGCGCGACAGGTTGTTGATCTGCGACTGGGCATCACCGGGCACGGTCAGGGTGAGGTTGGCGGGCCAGTCGGGCGCGCTGGCCAAGCTGCGGACAAAGTCGTCGCGGTTCACGCCGGTCTTCAGACGCAGATCAATGCGGCTGAGTTGGCCCTGCTTGCCAAACAACTCCTGCGCTGCGCCAATGTCCATCACCGCAAGCGCCCGGCCGCTGGCGCGCACACTGCCGGCAATGGTCACTGGCAGCAGCCCGAGACCGCTTTGCAATTGCAGTCCTGACCCCGCCAAAGCTTGCGCGGCCGGGTTCAAAAACACCTGTCCCGGCGCAAACAGCGCGAAGCGGTCTTGTTTGCCCTGATCGCTGCGGCGGCTGGGCAGCGGCATCAGGTCAGGCGCCACAAAGGCCACCACCAGCGCATCGACACCGACCACTTTCAGGCTGCGCTTGCCCTCGGGCGTGACAGCGTAAGTGCCCACTTCAAGCACGGGTGATGCAAGCGCCACCTCAGGCAATCGCGCCACGCGGGCAAACAAAGTCTCGTCAAACTGGCCTTGCACACCACGCAACTCCAGGTCGGGTTGGCCGCCCACCGAGCGCGCTGCTTGCGAGAACTCATCGAGCGCTGACGCGTTGATCAATTGCACCGAGAACGCCAGCGCCACGCCCAGCATGACCGCCACCACCGCCGCCGCGTTGCGCCACGGGTGGTGTTTGAGTTCTTGCCAGGAGAAGGTTTTGAGTAGGTTAAGCATGGGGTGCTAAATTAATTGAAAAACCTCAGTCTTGAGCGCCCATACCCATGTCTACCGCTTTGCATGCCAAGCGAACCACCTTTGGAATGGGGCGTGTCGCGGTGCGGTAATTGATGATGTTGCGCCGCGACATGCCCAGCATGTCGGCTGCTTTGGCAGCAGAAAACCCGTGCTGCATCATCCAGGCGTCAAAGCCACGCGCCGGGTCGCCGGACTGTTCGGATGCCAGCCGGTAAACCGTGGTGGCCGCTATTGACAGTGGGCCCTCGTCGTCCCACGTCAGGCCGCTACCCCATTCCTCGACAGCAACACGGGAAAACAGCGCAGCGTCAAGCAGTGGCTTGAGGCTTTTAAAGCTGGCTATAAACCCGGATAAATCGACATCAAAAGACCATCCGTCTTCAAAGCTGACGGCCACACGCAAATTGTCGAGCGTTTTGGCGCTGGTGATTCTTGGAAGTTTTTCACGCATTTTCATTCTCCGTTCAATTTGTCCCATTCGGCCTGGATCAATGGCTTGTTCGCCATCGCCCAGGTGATCGCTTTGGCAAGCAGCTTGCGGTTGGCACACCCCGCAAGCTCCGCCATGGTGGCCAGATCAACCGCTGAATCACCGTCTGGCGTGCGCACATGAAAGTGGGTAGGCGCATGGTCAGCATAGACTGATATTTTCATTTTGCCGTCGCGGTAAATCGCATTCATGAATTTTATAGATAGTGCAATATTTGCACTAAAAAGTATAAAAGAATTTAAACAGGATGGTTGTGGGGGATTCATGTGACCTCGCTCACGACGGTGGCTGTGAAGCGGTTCACCCCGATTGATTCCGTAGAACAAGTGCCCGATTGCAGGCACTGATGTCGGGGCCATCGCTTCAGGTGGGTGCTACTTTAGCCGTCTTGCCGATCTCCCACAGGTGCCGGCAGCAGTCGGGCATCCAGCCCGCCGCGCAGGCTGTTGATGAAAGCCAGTGCCTGCACGCGCGGCAAGTCGTCAACCCGCACCACGGCTTCGATCAGGCGGCCTTCTTTCAAATACATTTCCCGCCCGATGCCGTCGAGCAAGCCGCAGCGCAGCAGCGGTGTCACCGGCGATGGTGAAGGCGGCAGCGCAAAGGCCTGCGCTTGGGCGTGGCCTTTGTCATCAAGAAGCAGTCGCACGCTCCGGGTAGAGTCGTCATTGCGAGTGGCGTCAGCGACGTGGCAATCCATGAATTCAGGCGTCATGGACTGCCGCGCTTCGCTCGCAGTGACGAGACTCTCGTTCACGGTCGGTGTGCAGTTGCTGCAAAGTCATACTGATGACAGCCTCATCAAACGGAAATCCGAAATGCACCGCCGCCCGTTTCAGCCGGGCCAGATGGGCTTCCAGATGGTGAAAAATGCCAGCTTGCATGCGCAGTGTTTCCAGCAGCTTGAACGACTCGCTGGCGCGCGCCAGAAAGCCGCGCTTGATGCGCCATTCTCGCCATTCGGCCTCGGCTGTGGCGTCAGGTCAGGCGCCACAAAGGCCACCACCAGCGCATCGACACCAACCACTTTCAGGCTGCATTTGTCCTCGGGTGTGACAGCGTAGGTGCCACTTCGAGCACGGGTGAGGCAAGCGCCACCTCAGGCAATCGCGCCACGCGGGCAAACAGCGTCTCGTCAAACTGGCCTTGCACACCACCCAACTCCAGGTCAGGCTGCCCGCCCACCGATCGCGCCGCCTGCGAGAACGCATCGAGCGCTGACGCGTTGATCAAATGCACCGAAAACGCCAGCGCCACGCCCAGCATCACCGCCACAACCGCCGCCGAATTACGCCACGGGTGGTGTTAAGCTCTTGCCAGGAGAAGGTTTTGAGTAGGTCAAGCATGGGGTGGGTCGCCGACCACGAATTGAGCAGGGCTGACATCGGAATCGAACGCCTTAGTCAATCTTTGTAACCCACTTCTTTCTGGTGTCGAACTGCCAGAATGGTGACAACATCGCCGTCATGGCGGTACATGGTGACATAGCCGCTGTGACCAAAGTCAATTAGCCATTCCCGAAATTCGGGTGGCATCTCTTCGATGGGTCGCCCAATGCCGGGTTGCAGTGCTAGCACCTTGACCTCTTGCCGGATGGCCTTAACCGCGCTTCTGGCGGCATCAGCATTTTTGCTTGCCAAAAACCGATATAGGCGCCGAACGTCAAGCAGGGCAGGCGGTGACCAGATCAAACGTGGCATGTGGGCGGATCTTCGTCTTGTCCGTCTTCCAGCTTGCCCAGCCAGACATCAGCCTCTGCGGCGGTGACGTGCAGGCCGTTGGCTTGGTAGTCGCGCCATGCCCGCAGGCCTTCTTGTCGATAAGTTTCACGTTTTTCTTCGCGTTCAACATACTGGCTGATCGCCTCGCGCATCAACCAGTGCGATGTACGTTGGCGCGCTTCTGCCAGACGTTGTACGCGCGCTTTGGTTTTTGTGTCAATTTTGATGGTCATGGGGTGGGTGGCGGTTGCTGTCATGGCGACTTCCAGTCTGGGATGATGAAGTAATACCTTATCACAACTTGGGGAGAATGCGTGCTTGTTCGGGATTCAAATCAAAGCGTCACCCGGTATTCCCGCGTGATTTCAGCCACTTGCACCACGTAGGAGTCGTACCAGCGTTCGCGGCCAAGCTGCTGGGCCAGCACATGCTCAGCGTGTGACTTCCATGCCCGGATGTGTGCTTCGGAAGGCCAATAAGACAGGGCGATTTCGTCCTGGCCCTCGGTCACGGCGGTGAACTCAAGACAGCCGAACTGGCCCAGTGCGAGCTCGCGCATGCGCGCTGCGACCTGGGTGTATTCGCTGTCAGTGCTGCGAACTTTGGCCCGAAAAATCACGATGAACATGTGGGCTTCCTTGGGGTTTTTGGGTGATTTGCGCTGGAATTATCTGGGCAGCCGGGCATCGAGCCCGCCGCGCAGGCTGTTGATGAAAGCCAGTGCCTGCACGCGCGGCAAGTCGTCAACCCGCACCACGGCTTCGATCAGGCGGCCTTCTTTCAAATACATTTCCCGCCCGATGCCGTCGAGCAAGCCGCAGCGCAGCAGCGGTGTCACCCAGCGGCCATTGAGCAGCAGGGCGACGTTGCCGCGCGTGCATTCGGTCAGCTCGCCGGCTTCGTTGTGGAGCAGGGTGTCGAACACGGCGGGGTCGGTGGGGGCGAAGGCCTCGTAGTGCGCACGGTGCGTGGTTTTGAATCGGGTGAACTCGCTGTGCGCTTCATCGAAAGGCCGACTTGCCAGTTGCAGCGTCACTGGCGATGGTGAAGGCGGCAGCGCAAAGGCCTGCGCTTGGGCGTGACCTTTGTCATCAAGAAGCAGGCGCACCCGCCATACACGGTGGTCACTGCGAGCGGTACTGGACCCCGACCACGTTGCTTCGCTGTCCCTGAGCACAGTGTTCGGGCTTGTTGTGGGGCCGACTTCAGTCGACCATGGCAGACTCAAGTCTGCCCCACAAGGGTCAAGGTTTGTGCGCAAATGTTGGATAGTCAGTCCGATGTGCTCCTCATCAAACGGAAATCCGAAATGCACCGCTGCCCGTTTCAGCCGAGCCAGATGGGCTTCCAGATGGTGAAAGATGCCACCTTCCAGGCGCAGTGTTTCCAGCAGCTTGAACGACTCGCTGGCGCGCGCCAGAAAGCCGCGCTTGATGCGCCATTCTCGCCATTCGGCCTCGGCTGTGGCGTCTGCCGTGATGCCGCTGCCAATGCCGCAAGTGGCCGATGTGCTGCGCAGCGTGACGGTGCGAATCGCCACGTTGAAAGTGGCGCGGCCGCCAGGGCGCACCACACCGATGGCACCGCAATAAACGCCGCGCGGTGTGGGCTCCAGCGCTTCAATCATTCGCATGGCCTGCACCTTGGGCGCGCCGGTGATGGAGCCACAGGGAAACAACGCGCCAAACACGTCGCATAAAGTGGTGCCGGGCCGGGTGGCTGCGGTTACGTCGGACACCATTTGCAGTACCGTCGGCAGCGTTTGCACGGTAAAAATATGCGGCACCTTGACGCTGTGTGGCTGCGCAATGCGCGATACGTCGTTGCGCAGCAAATCGACAATCATCACGTTCTCGGCGCGCTCCTTGGGCGAGGCCACCAGCGCGGCGGCCAGCGTGGCGTCTTCTGCGGCGCTGTTGCCACGCGGCGCGGTGCCTTTCATGGGCCGCGTCAGCAACTGCCCGCCTTGACCAGCTTGTCCGTTTTGCCAGTCAAAAAAAAGCTCGGGCGAAACCGACAGCACCTGCTCGAAGCCGCTGTTAATGAAAGCCGCGTAGCCTTGGGGTTGCGCCCGATGTAGGCGCCTGAAAAGCGTTTGCGGGTCGCCAAAAAACTCGCCATGCAGTGGCGCGGTGTAGTTGACCTGGTACAAATCGCCAGCCGCAATGGCCTGGTGGATACGGTCCATGGCCGCATCAAAGTCGGGTCGACTCAGTCCGCTTTGCCACTGCACGCGGGTGGCGTCATCGTCATTCGAAGTTTCAGCGGGCCACGGCAAGGCCTTGTCATACACGCCGAACCAGGCCAGCGGGCCGTCGGTGGCATGCACTTTGAATGCGTCATCAAAAGCAAGTGCGGCTTCATAATGCACGTAGCCCACACACCAGAATCCCTGTTTTGCCAGGGCATCGACGGCTTCTAACAGTGGTTTGACCAGCGCGGGCGTATGCGCCACCAGGGTTTGCTCAGGCTTGTCAAAGGCGCAGCGCAGCGCAGCCTGCTGGCCATGCGGATCACAAAAATCAAGCAGAACCTGCATACGGTTCGCTCTCATCCGTGGGTACTTTGGGCCACCTGTGTGTCGCTGGCGTAGCTGACCAGTCCGGTGGCTGTCAGCGTTAACACCCTGTCGGCGCGTTTTGCTGCGGCCACCGAGTGCGTGACCAGCACCATGGCTGCTCCGTGCTGGCGGGTTTGCTCGACCAGTGCGTCCATCACGCGCGCGGCCGTGCTGGGGTCGAGGTTGCCGGTGGGCTCGTCGGCCAGCAGCAGCATGGGGCGGTGCACCAGCGCGCGGGCGATGGCCACGCGCTGCAACTGGCCACCGCTGAGTTGCTGCGGCAGGCGTTCGCCCAAGCCGGTCAGGCCCACGGCATCGAGCATGGCCTGCACCCGCCTGTCGTCATGTTGGCCCAGCAGCATCAGTGGCAAGGCCACGTTTTGCGCCACGCTCAGGTGCGGCAGCACGTGAAAGGCCTGGAACACAAAACCGGTTTTCTCCCGGCGCAGTCGCGCCAGTTGCTCGTCGTTGAGCGTGCCCAGGTCTTGCCCGTCAAGCTGCACTGTGCCGCTGTCCCAACTGTCGAGCCCCGCCATGCAGTTGAGTAGCGTCGATTTGCCCACGCCCGATTCGCCCACGATGGCGACAAATTCGCCCGACGCCACGCGCAGCGACACCTGGCTGAAGACCGGCACATCGCCATAGCACTTGTTCAAATTGTTAATGATCAGGGACATGGGACGAGATTTGATGTGACGACGCTGAATTTTGTGGGATTGAATAATGACTTTATGGCGATACAGCAAGAGCTGCCATGGTAACTGTGAATACCTGGTCACCGTCAGGTGATATCTGCGGCGAACTCACAACCTGGCGTTCCTGGATCAAAACGCCCGGTCTTTTCTGCCAGATGACGGCTGTGCAGGAAATCAGCCGTCAATGCCAGCAACTGCGCCAGCGCATCCGGCCTGTCACACGCCACCACTTGGCGCTCTGGCATGGAGCGCAGCCAGGTGATCTGGCGCTTGGCGAGCTGGCGTGTGGCAGCAATGCCCTTGTCGCGTAGTTCGCTTATGGGCGGCAGGTCAGCCAGACCGTGCAGTTTATGCGCATCCAAATACTCCCAAGCCTGACGGTAGCCGACGCAGCGCATGGCGGGCAGCTCAGGGTGCAGGTCGCCGCGCGCGCGCAAGGCCTTGACCTCGTCGAGAAAGCCACTGGCCAGCATCGCATCAAAGCGCTGGGC
>PFUD01000050.1:0-4358 GCA_002789915.1 Comamonadaceae bacterium CG_4_9_14_3_um_filter_60_33
GTTTCAAGTTGAAGATACAAAGAAAAACAGGTGTTATTGAGATCGAACAAGAACGGACTAGCAATTTTTGAGCCCGCATCGGGACGAATATTTTGTTCAGAAACCACATACACATGAGGATTGCCAAACTTGAGCGCGCCGCATTGATGCAAATCGGTACACTCCAAAACCATGCCCATCACCCACACCATCGGCCACCGGCGCTACCAGTTTGCGGACCTGCGCACACTGCTGGCCAAAGCCAGCCCGCTGCGCTCGGGCGACCAGTTGGCCGGGGTGGCGGCGCTGGATGCCAGCGAGCGCATCGCGGCGCAAATGGCGCTGGCCGATGTGCCTCTGCGCACCTTCCTCCATGAAGCCGTGGTGCCCTACGAAAGCGACGAAGTCACGCGGTTGATCTTTGACAGCCACGATGCCACCGCCTTCGCGCCGGTGAGCCACCTGACGGTCGGCGAGCTGCGCAACTGGCTGCTGTCAGACCACGCCAGCAGCGCCACCCTGACTACCGTGGCGCCCGGCCTGACGCCGGAGATGGTGGCCGCTGTGAGCAAGCTGTGCCGCCTGCAAGACCTGGCGCTGATCGCCAGCAAGTGCGAAGTGGTCACCCGCTTTCGCAACACCCTGGGGCTACCACAACGGCTGGCCACACGCCTGCAACCCAACCACCCGACCGACGACTTGGCCGGCATTGCCGCGAGTCTGCTTGACGGCTTGCTGCTGGGCAGCGGCGATGCGGTGATCGGCATCAACCCGGCCAGTGACAACGTGCCGCAAGTGGTGCGACTGCTGCAGATGTTGGGCGAGGTGATTGAGCGCTACGGCATTCCGACCCAGTCGTGTGTGCTCACGCATGTGACCAACACGCTACAGGCGATCGAGCGCGGCGCGCCGGTGGATCTGGTGTTCCAGTCGATTGGCGGTACCGAGGCCACCAACCGCAGCTTTGGCATTTCTCTGGCCCTGCTGGCAGAAGCCCGCGAGGCGGCGGTTTCCCTGCAACGCGGCACCCTGTTTGGCGATGGCCAGCGTGGTGACCATGTGATGTATTTCGAGACCGGCCAGGGCAGCGCCTTGTCTGCCAATGCACATCACGGCTGCGACCAGCAGACCCTGGAGGCGCGCGCGTACGCGGTGGCCCGCCACTTCAAGCCGTTGCTGGTCAACACCGTGGTCGGCTTCATCGGCCCCGAGTACCTGTTCAACGGCAAACAGATCACCCGCGCCGGGTTGGAAGACCACTTTTGCGGCAAGCTGCTGGGCCTGCCGATGGGCTGCGACGTCTGTTACACCAACCATGCCGAGGCCGATGGCGACGACATGGACGCCCTGATGCTGATGCTGGGCGCAGCGGGCTGCAACTTCATCATGGGTGTGCCGGGCTCGGACGACATCATGCTCAACTACCAAAGCACCTCGTTCCATGACGCGCTGGTGTTGCGCCGGTTGCTGGGCTTGCGCGCCGCCCCTGAATTTGAAGCCTGGCAACAGGCCATGGGCATCACCACGCCGGGTGATGTGCTGCGATTGGCTGACCCGTTACCCGCGACCTTCGCGTCTGCTGTGGGTTCTGTGGGCTCCCCATGAAAATCGAACCCTCGCCATCCCTGCCCGCGCTGGTCACGCCCACGCCTTGGGAAGCGCTGAAAAACTTCACCGATGCGCGCATCGCCCTGGGCCGCGCCGGGGTCAGCCTGCCGACCGCCGCGCACCTGGCGTTTCAACTGGCGCACGCCCAGGCACGTGACGCGGTGCATTTGCCGTTTGACGCGCTTGGCATTGAAGCCAGCTTGCGAGACCTGGGTCTGCCGACACTGCGGTTGCACAGCCAGGCCCTTGAGCGCGCCATGTACCTGCAGCGCCCGAATTTGGGGCGGCGGCTCGATGCGGCCTCACTGCAAACTTTGGCTCGGTGGCAAAACCAGCCCGGCACGGCGAAGGCCTTTGACGTGGCCTTTGTGCTGGTGGACGGCCTCTCGCCCCTGGCGATTCACCAAAACGCAGTACCTCTGGTGTCACTGATGCTGCAACGCCTGCAAGCTGACACCACGCAGACCTGGACGGTGGCCCCCTTGGCCGTGGTGGCGCAGGGCCGCGTCGCCATCGGCGACGAAGTGGGTGCCGCCTTGCGCGCCAATTGTGTGGTGGTGTTGATTGGTGAGCGCCCAGGCTTGAGCTCACCCGACAGCATGGGGCTCTACCTCACCTGGGCGCCCCAGGTGGGCACTACAGACGCCGCGCGCAATTGCATCTCGAACGTGCGACCGGCGGGCTTCGCGGTGGAGGCGGCTGCGCAGACGCTGCACCGGCTGCTATCACAGGCACGCCAAGGGCAGCGCACTGGCGTGGGGCTGAAGGACGATGTTGATCAGCAACTCGTCAACACCGAAGTGGCGAACCCGGAAACGAATCGTCCGGCGCGGTGGCTGCTAGGTGCCACGGTGCCGGACGGCAAGCGCTGATGCGCCTGTGAGGGTAGGCGCTTATTTGGCGGCGCGGATTTTCTTCAGTTCAGCCTGGGTTTCGTTCCACAGTTCCATGCCGACGTCGGCGCCGATGCCGGCATACACCTTGGTCAACTTCTCACGCATGCGGCCCGACTCAGCCGGTGACATTTCATTGATCTGCATGCCTTTGGCTTTGAGATCGGCCATGGCTTTTGCGGCTTCAGCGCGGGTGTCCTTGCGCTCGAAATCTCGGCTGACCTTGGCTGCATCCATCAGCACCTTCTGCTCATCCTTGGAAAGCTGGTCCCACCACTTCTTGCTGGCCGTAACGATCCAGGGGCTGTAGACGTGGTTGGTCACCGTCATGTACTTTTGCACTTCGTAGAACTTGCTCGACAAAATGGTGTTGAACGGGTTCTCCTGGCCGTCCACCGTCTTGGTTTCCAGCGCGCTGAAAAGTTCAGAAAACGCCAGCGGGATCGCATTGGCGCCCAGCGTCTGGAAGGTGGTCAGAAACACGTTGTTCTGCATCACCCGCAGTTTGATGCCTTGCAGGTCTTCCATCTTGGTGATGGCTTGCTTGCTGTTGGTCAGATTGCGAAAGCCGTTTTCCCAATACACGAGGCCGATCAGGCCTTTTTCCGGCAGCTTGTTGCGCACCTTGTCGCCAATCGGGCCGTCCAGCAGGATGTCGGCTTCTTTCACGTTGGCAATCAGAAACGGCGTATCCCACAGGGCCATTTCCTCGGTGATGCCCACCAGCGTGGCTGTGGAGCCAACCATCATTTCCTGCGCGCCGCCAATTAAAGCCTGCTGCATCTGGTTGTCCGGGCCGAGGGCGGCGGCGCCAATGGCGCGCACTTTCATTTTGCCGCCCGACAACTTGGCCACCTCGTCGGCAAACACCTTGGCCGCGCGGCCCTGGTTGCTTTGCTCGTTGAGGCCGTAGCCAAAGCGGATCAGGCGCGGCTTGATGTCTTGCGCCACGGCGGCAAACGAGGCGCTGAGCACGGCCACGCTGGCGGCGGCGATAAGGGTTCTGCGTAGGAATGACATGGTAGGAATCTCCTGTGGTTGAAGTAAAACGCGTGAAAGAAAGGGGGTTGAAGGGAAACGTCAACGCATCCACGCTACTGGCGCGGTGACGATCTGCGGGAACAAAATAAACAGGGCCAAGATGGCGACATAGGTAATCAAGAACGGGCTGATGCCGCGAATCACGCTGTGCAGCGGCATGCGCCCCACACTGGCCACCACGTTGAGCACCGTGCCCACCGGTGGCGTGATCAGGCCAATGGAGCCGTTCAGGATGAACATCAGGCCGAAATAGACCGGGTCAATGCCCGCCTTGACGGCGATGGGCAGCATGACCGGCGAAAAGATCAGGATGGTCGGCGTCAGGTCGAGCGAGGTGCCAACAACGATCAGCACCATCATCATCACCACCATCAACAGGCGCGGGCTTTCCACCAGCGGCCCAAGCCAGCCGGTCAGCACATTGGGCAGGTCGGCCAGTGTCACCATGTAGCTGGCCACCTGGGCGCCAGCGCATAAAAACATCACGATGGCGGTGGTACGCGAGGCACGCACCAGCACGTCATGCACCTGCACCACTTTCATTTCGCGGTGGATGAACAGCGACACCACCAGCGCGTAAAACGCCGCCACCACAGCCGCCTCGGTCGGGGTGAACAGGCCCGATTTCATGCCGCCTATGATGATGATGGGCATCAGCAGCGCCCAGAAGGCGTTCAAGGTGGCTTTGAAGCGTGCCTTCATCGGCAGTGCCTCGCCCTTGGGCAGGTCCATGCCGCGCAACACCAGCTTCCAGGCGATGATCAGACCAGCACCCATGATGATGCCCGGCACGATGCCCGAAAGGAATAGCTGGGAGATCGAGGTGTTGGTGGTAAC
>PFUD01000050.1:4381-6805 GCA_002789915.1 Comamonadaceae bacterium CG_4_9_14_3_um_filter_60_33
TGCCCAACCCAGGCCTGCGCCATGGTGATGATGCGTTGGCTGATGCCGCCCGCGTTCATCAACTCACCCGCCAGGATGAAAAACGGCACCGCCAGCAGCGGAAAGCTGTCCACCCCCGCCACCAGGTTTTGCGCCAGCAACTGGGTGTCCCAAAAGTCCAGCACAAAGGACATGGCAGCGCCGGTCAGCACCAGCGCCAGGCCCATGTTCATGCCCACACCCAGCAGCGACAGCATGCCGCCGACAAAAACAACAAAAGCCAGACCTTCGCTTGACATGGTGCGTTACTCCGGCTGCGCGCCAAACCCCAGATGCAGGGGCGTGCGTTTGATCAGTTCAACCAAAGCCATGATGTCAATGGCGGTAGCGCACAAAAAGGCCGGCAGCGGCAGCAAGGCCGTGGGGTAGCGCAACACCACCGAATGGCTGTCGAGCCCGACAATCACCTGCTGCCAGGCACCCCAGGCAAGCAGGCTACAGGCCGTGATCACCAGCACACGGATCAGCAGCGTCAGGGCCAGCATGGCGCGCGGTTTTTTGCGCAACAAGCCCACCAGGCTGGTAAAGGCCATGTGCTCGCCAGCCGGGTAAGCAGCGGTGGCGCCAATGAACACCATCCAGACAAACAGCAGGCGCGACAGCTCCTCGCTGGCGGCCACGCCGCTGCCAAAGCCGTAGCGCAGCACCACATTGACAAACACCGAAGCCGCCATTACCCCTAGGCAAATCGCCATCAGGTGGCTGCTCAAACGCCGAAAGAGCCCTTCTGGGGGCGTGTGATGTGAATCGGTACTCATGCCAACTCCTTGTTCGTCATCCAAACCGCTACTTCAGCCTGCAGTTGTTGCAACGGCACAGTCGCGTCCAGTGTCAGCACGCCGGGCTCGCCCGTGGGCGCTTCCAGGGTAGCAAACTGGCTGTCCACCAGATTGCTGGAGAAAAAATGCGCTTCACCTCGCGAAGCAACGCGCGCCTTGGCGTCCTCGCGGCTGATCTGCAAAAAGGCAAAACGCAGCCCGGACGCGGCTTGGCGCAGACGATCGCGGTACACCTTTTTCAGCGCCGAGCAGGTCAGCACCATGCCACGGGGGTTCTGGCGCAATTGGTCGCTCAGGCGGTCCAGCCAGCCGGCGCGGTCGTCATCGGTCAGGGCCACGCCCTGGCTCATCTTCTGACGGCTCTCGGGGCTGTGAAAATCGTCCCCCTCCACCAGCGGCAACTGCAGGGCTTGCGCCACTGCTCGGCCCAGGCTGGATTTGCCGCAACCGGCCACACCCATGATCACAACAGAAACGTTCATATTGATTTGGATAGCGCTATCCCACCATACTAAATAAAAAGCCAAATCAATTTTTACGATTTTGCCGACTCCCCCATCGCCGGGGTACCTTGACAGAACAAAACTTGACTATGACTTTCGGATAGCGCTATCCTAGCACTCTATGATGCGTTGTGCAACTCCATATTTAACCTATGTCTTCAGATCTTCGAACCTCTCGATCCCGCGCCACGGGTCGCATCACGCTGGCCGATGTGGCGCATCTGGCGGGGGTCAGCCCCATCACGGTGTCACGTGCGCTGCGTGGTGAACGGGCGGTTGATGCCGAGTTGGTCGCGCGCGTGCAGGCGTCAGCCAAGGAGCTGGGCTACGTGCCGGATCCGGCGGCGCGCGCGCTGGCATCGCGCCATAGCGCGCAGGTGGTGACGCTGGTGCCCATGCTGTCCAACGCCCTGTTTGTGGATGTGCTGGAAGCCGTACAGCGCACGCTGCGCCCGGCGGGTTACCAAATGCTGATGGGCGTGACGCACTACGACGCCAACGAAGAAGAATTGCTGCTGCGCGAACTGCTGCAGCATCGCCCGGCGGGTCTGCTGGTCACGGGCTTTGAGCGCAACGAGGCCACCCGCCAGCTGATTGCCAAGAGCGGGGTGCCTTGCGTGCACCTAATGGAAATCTCTGACACCGAGGGCGTCTACAGCGTGGGCTTGTCGCAAACCGCGGCGGGTGCAGAGATGACACAACACCTGTTACAACGGGGTCGGCAGCGCATCGCCTTTGCCGGGGCCCAACTCGACCCCCGCACGCTACAGCGGCTGGCTGGCTGGCGCCAGGCGCTCAAACAGGTCGGGCGCTTCGACCCGAAACTGGAATGGCTCAACCCGGCACCCTCGTCCATGGCCCTGGGCGCAGAGATGCTGGCGCAGATTCTGCGGGCGCAGCCCAATGTCGACGCCATATTTTTCTGCAACGACGATCTGGCGCAAGGCGCCCTGCTGGCCGCCCTGCGCCTGGGTATCGCCGTGCCAGGGCAACTGGCCATTGCCGGCTTCAACAATCTGCCCGGCAGCGACCAGATGCTGCCGCCGCTGACCACCATACGCACGCCGCGCTCGGAAATTGGCAGCGCTGCAGCGCGCATGCTG
>PFUD01000166.1 GCA_002789915.1 Comamonadaceae bacterium CG_4_9_14_3_um_filter_60_33
CTTGTCGGTCGCGTCAATCACAAACCACTCGTGCACGACCTCAGCGGGTTTTGCGCTGAAAGTTGACATGAGAAATTCCTAATGGAGTTGGTTTGGCGGGCTCTTTTCTACGGTCGGCGTTCCTCTGACGGGAATCTCTTAGGTAGGGTTCACTCGGCACACGGTCCGCTGGGACACCATTGGAACGTGTTTGAGACGCTTCGCCGCGGAGCCACAAAAGCGCTGCGAAGCCCAGCATTATACAAACATACCGGGCTCTGCGGTTAACATCCTGGCATGTTCAGTTATCGCCACGCCTTCCATGCCGGCAACCATGCCGACGTTCTCAAGCACACCACGCTGCTGGCCATCCTGCGCCACATGGCGCTCAAAGACACGGCCTTTACCGTGTTCGATACCCATGCCGGGGCTGGTTTGTACCGCCTCGATGGCGATTACGCCAGCACCAGCGGCGAAGCCGGTGAGGGCTATTTGCGCCTCATCGAGAAGCTCGCCAGCATCACGCCCACGCCAGCGCTACAAGATTACCTCGACATGGTGGCCAGCTTCAACACACCGGGCAGCCACAAGGTGTATCCGGGCTCACCCTTCATCATCCAGCGCCTGCTGCGCGAACGCGACAAGCTCAAGCTGTTTGAAATCCACCCCACCGACACCAAAACCCTGGCCTCCAACATTGCCCAGCTCGATGTCGGGCGGCAAGTGGCCGTTTTGCGCGAAGACGGTTTTGAAGGCATCAAGAAATTCCTGCCACCCCCGTCACGCCGCGCCCTGGTGCTGTGCGACCCGAGTTATGAAATCAAAACCGATTACCAGCGCGTGGCCGTCATGGTAGAGGATTCCCTGACGCGCTTTGCCACCGGCACCTACGCCGTCTGGTACCCGATCATCCCGCGCCCCGAAGCGCACCAGTTGCCGCGTCGGCTCAAAACCCAGGCCAACCAGGCTGGCAAGCCCTGGCTCAACGCCACGCTCACGGTCAAATCGAGCAAGCTGCTCACCAATGACGCCGGTGATGTCATCCGCCCGGGCCTGCCTGCCAGCGGCATGTTTGTCATCAATCCGCCGCACACCCTGAAACAATCCTTGAAAGACACCCTCAAGCAAGTCGCGCAGGTGCTGGCGCAAGACCAGAACAACGCGTTCGAGGTGGAATCAGGCGGGTAAGCCTGCCGCACACCGACCCTGAACAGAGGCCTCTTCACTGCGAGCTTAGCGCGGCAGTCCATGCAGTCTGGGGTCGCAGATTGCTTCACTGCGTACGCAATGACGATGGGCTTTCACATTAGCGGCCTACCGCGCCAGTACGGCTTGTAACGCCACCCCGGTGTGCGTGCCCAATGCCACCACGGTTTCGGGCGAGCCCGCTGCCACCACCCGGCCACCGGCGTTGCCGCCCTCGGGACCCAAATCGATCACCCAATCAGCCTCGGCGATCACGTCCAGGTCGTGCTCGATCACCACCACGCTGTGACCGCCGTCAACCAGACGGTGCAGCACCTTGATGAGCTTTTCGACATCGGCCATGTGCAAACCCACCGTGGGCTCGTCGAGCACGTACAGGGTATGCGGCGCCTTTTGGCCGCGCCGGGTGATGTCGTCGCGCACCTTGCTCAACTCGGTCACCAGCTTGATGCGCTGCGCCTCGCCACCGCTAAGCGTGGGCGACGGCTGGCCCAGCGTCAGGTAACCCAGGCCCACGTCTTTGAGCAGTTGCAGCGGATGCGAAATGACCGGCATGGCGGCAAAAAAGTCCACCGCCTCGTCCACTTCCATTTGCAGCACATCGCCAATGCTTTTGCCGCGCCAGGTCACCGCCTGGGTTTCGGGGTTGAAGCGCGCGCCCTTGCAGGTTTCGCACAGCACCTTCACATCGGGCAGAAAACTCATGGCGATGGTGCGGATGCCCTGCCCTTCACAGCCCGGGCAACGGCCCTCGCCGGTGTTGAAGCTGAAGCGGTTGGCGGCATAACCCCGCGCCCTGGCTTCCAGCGTGTCGGCAAAGAGTTTGCGGATGGTGTCCCAGAAACCGATGTAAGTGGCCGGACACGAACGCGGCGTCTTGCCGATCGGGGTTTGATCGACTTCCAGCACGCGGTCCACCTCCTCGAAGCCGGTGACATCGCTACAACCGACCCAGGCAATGGTTTCGCCAGCGGCCAGCGCATCACGCCCGGCCTTGGTGCTGCGTTTTTGGACGGCGGCATGCACGTTAGCCAGCAACACGTCGCGCGCCAGGGTGGACTTGCCCGAGCCACTGACGCCGGTGACGGCGACCAGTCGGCTCAGGGGAATGCTGGCGGTGACGTCTTGCAGGTTGTGCAGGTTGGCACCGGTGACGGTGATCCAGCGTTGCGTGACTTGGTCCGTGAAATTGGGGGCAGAGCCCAATTTCGATAAGACTTTGACTGCTTTCGATGACTGTGGGTCGAAATTGGGATCCGACCCCTGGACTTGGGGTTTTGCCAAATTCACTGCGCGTCGCGGCTGCAGCGGGTGCTTCATCGCGTGCAGCAGATAACGCCCGGTCTGCGACTCGGCGGCGTCCTGAATGTCCGCCACCGCGCCCTCGGCCACCAGGCGCCCGCCGCGTTTGCCGGCGCTGGGGCCGATGTCGATGATGTGATCGGCGTGGCGAATGGTGTCCACGTCGTGCTCCACCACCACCAGCGTGTTGCCCTGGTCGCTCAAAGTCTGCAAAGCGCCAAGCAATATTTGATTGTCACGCGCATGCAGACCGATGGTGGGCTCGTCGAGCACGTAACACACACCCTGCAAATTGCTGCCCAACTGCGCTGCGAGGCGGATGCGCTGGGCCTCGCCACCACTCAAAGTGGGCGCGCCCCGGTCCAGCGTCAGGTAGCCCAGCCCCACCTGCTCCAAAAACGCCAGCCGACCCTTGATCTCGGGAATCAGGTCGCGGGCAATGTCGCTTTCCCGCCCTGTCATGCGGCCCAACTTTTGCATGGTTTCGACCCAGCCGCGCAGGTCGGTCACGCTCAGGCGCGCCAGTTCAGTGATGGCCACACCGTCAACGGGCGATTGTGGGGTGGACTTCAGTCCACCTGGCCGACTGAAGTCGGCCCCACCCGCGCCAAACCTGACCGCCCGCGCCGTCGCGTTGAGCCGGGTCCCCTGGCAAGTCGGGCACACGGTGTCGGCCAGGTCTTCTACCTCGGGCTCGGCAAAGGTCTGCTCGCGGCCCTTGTTGTCGTCATCGCGCACCGAGTCGTCGAACACCTTGCGCTGCTCGCGCGTGAGCTTGACGCCGGTGCCCACGCAGTCCGGACACCAGCCGTGTTTGCTGTTGTAGCTGAACAGCCGTGGGTCGAGCTCGGCATAACTGGTGTTGCACACCGGGCAGGCGCGCAGCGTGGAAAACACACTCAGCTTGCCGATGCCAGCGGTGGCAGTGCCCGCTTGCATGGCTTCGCTCAGACCATCCAGATCGCTCAACACATGCACCACGCCCTTGCCATGTTGCAAGGCACGGGCCAGCGCCTCACGCAAAGCAGCTTCCTGCTCCGGCAATACGTCGAGGCTGAACACCGGCAGTTCGATGGTGTGCTCCTTGAAGCGGTCCAGCCGCGGAAAGTTGGTGGTGGGCAAAAAGTTGCCATCGACGCGCAAATGGGTGAAGCCGCGCGGGCGCGCCCAGTCGGCCAGTTCGGTGTAAACGCCCTTGCGGTTCATCACCAGCGGCGCCAGCAGGCCGATGTGCTGACCGCGAAAGTTCTTCATCAACTGCGCGGCGATTTTTTCAGGCGTTTGCGGCGCCACTGGCGTGCCGTCATGGATGCAGTGCTGGGTACCGAGCTTGACAAACAACAGCCGCAAAAAGTGCCAGACTTCGGTGGTGGTGCCCACGGTGGATTTGCGCCCGCCCCGGCTCAGGCGCTGCTCGATCGCCACCGTGGGCGGAATGCCATAGACCGCGTCCACCTCGGGCCGGCCCGCCGGCTGCACGATAGAGCGCGCATAGGCGTTGAGCGACTCCAGGTAACGGCGCTGACCCTCGTTGAACAAAATGTCAAACGCCAGGGTTGATTTGCCAGAGCCCGAAACCCCGGTGACCACGGTGAACTTGCCGCGCGGGATATTGACGCTGAGCGACTTGAGGTTGTGCTCACGCGCGTTGATGATCTGGATGCTGTCGGCATGCCCTTGGCCCGCCGCTGATCCGTCAATGCGATTGCCGCGCTGGCCGTCAGCGTAATTGGGGTCAGAGCCCAATTTCCTGACGGAAATCGGTAT
>PFUD01000109.1 GCA_002789915.1 Comamonadaceae bacterium CG_4_9_14_3_um_filter_60_33
GATCTGGCCCATGGTGTTGAGGTAACGGATGAACGACAGCGGGTCCATACCGTTGCGCAGCACATCGGGGCTAAAGCGCACCGAAATATGCCAGTGGTCGGCATTGGCGGTGTTGGCGGTGTTGCCGTTGATGCGTTGCACCTGCTCGGTGTCGGCGGTGGGCAGGTTGTGCGCTACCTTGGCTGGGTCGGGCGCTGCTTTGGGCGGGTCGAGGTAGTCACGCAGCATGACCAGCAATGGTTCGCCTTGGGCCTGTAGTTCGGCATTGCCGCTGTGCTCACCAGCGGCCACGCTGTCAACCAGCGCGCCAATGTGGTCGCCACAAGCCAGCAACAGCACCACCAGTTTGTCAGCCAGCGCAATCTTGCCGCTGCGTACCTTGTCAAGCACGCTTTCCACCACATGGGTAAATGCCACCACATGGTCAAGGCTGAACAAACCCGCAGAGCCCTTGATGGTGTGACCCGCGCGAAAGATGGCGTTGATCATCTCGGTCTTGTCATCTGCGCTTTCTATGGCCAACAGCGCAGTTTCCATGTCCTCCAGAAGCTCGCGGCTTTCCAGAATGAAGGTTTCAAGTGCGTCATCCAAATCCACATCAGCTCCTTGCAGCACCGCTGGCGGTGCGTGAATCCATAACCAGGTGATCGCCAAAATAAGCCGCCACATTGAGCAGCTCAAAGACCTCAATCACCGCCGGGCTGTGCGCCACCAGCTTGACGTCGCGCTGTGCCGCAAGCGCCGTTTCCTTGGCCAGCATCAGCAGTTGCACGCCGGCTGTGTCAAGGTCGGTTACGCCCGACAGGTCAATGACATCGACCGGGGGCATCGCCAGCAGGATGGGCTTGAGCTCCATGGCGCGAAAAATGGTGAGTTCGCCCTCAATGCGCAAAATGTTTGTTTCACTCATGGCAAGCACAGCCGCTGGACTGCTCCGATCAATTGCTCCGGCTGGAACGGTTTAACCACCCAGGCGCGCGCACCGGCGGCCTGGCCCTCACGCTTTTTAGACTCTTCAGACTCGGTGGTGAGCATGATGACGGGCGTGAATTTGTAGGCCGCCATTTGCTTGACGGCTTTCAGGAACGTGATGCCGTCCATGACCGGCATGTTGACGTCGCTGATGATCATGTGGACCTTTTGGCCGGTGAGCTTGCTCAACGCGTCTTTGCCGTCGCAGCCCTCCAGCACGTCGTACCCAGCGCCTTTTAGCGCAATACCTACAACCCTGCGCATGGAGGCGGAGTCGTCAACAATCATGATGGTTTTAGCCATGGCTTCCTCTAGAAAAAATCGATGTCGTTATTGCTCTTTTGCGCAAGCTCACCGCCTTCATGCACCACGTGCTGGTCTGACATGACGTAGGTTGCCTTGAGCTCGGTCAACAAGTCTTGCGCATCAAGTGGCTGCAGCACAAGCGAACTGGCGTAGTCTTTTTGGTGTTGCTGCATGAATGCGGGCAGGCTCTCAATGTTGTTCTTGACGTGGTTCATGATCTGGCTGACGCGGTCCTGAAACTGCATTTGCACCAGCGAGTCGTTGATTTCTGATTTGATGCCGATGCTCTCGTTCTTGAGCAGTGCGCCCGAGCGCATCAGCGCATCGGTGATGCCCTGAAAGTCGGCCATCACGGCATGAATGGTGCTTTGCGCGGCCAGCAGCGATGCGTCTTGCTGGTCAACCGCTTCCCGCACCACGGTGCAGGTTTCAACAATGGCGCTGCTGATGATGCCGACGTTGCGGGCAATGTGCCGCCCCGTCTCGCCAGATTGGCCCGAGAGCACGCGAAATTCATTGGCGACCACCGCAAAGCCGCGCCCGTGCTCGCCAGAGCGCGCCGCTTCAATGGCGGCATTGAGCGCCAGCAAATTGCTTTGCTGCGAAATTTTGGCGACGTCTGCGGCCATTTCCTTGAGCTCGGAGGTAAAGCGCCCCAGCCCTTGCACCTTGTCGAGCATGCCAAGGAGCCCGCTCATGGCGGCCTTTTGCTCGGTGATCACGTCGCTGAGCTTTTGCTCGCTGCGGCTGAAGACGGCGACGAGGCCCTTGTCGTCGTCTTCAATGGTTTGCGTTTCCAGTGCCGACGTGTGCACGGCAGCGTCAAGCTTGTCAACAATGCCGCAAAAGCGCTCGGATAGCGACTCGATGGCGCTGGCCATCTGCGAACGGGACATTTCGATGTGACCGCTCCACACTGGTGCCAGTTGTTCGCTGAACTGGGTCTGGCTATTGAGGTAGGTTTCAATGGATGCCATCAAGGCGGCTTCTCTGACCTTTAACTTCCTGGTCAGCACAACACCCGCCACAACAACAAGGCCGGCCAGCATGATGGCGACCAGACTTAACTGACCCACGGCCGCAATGGCAAGCGCGCTGACCAGGCTCAAGATTGCAGGGTACTGCTGTAGCGGGACAGATCGTTTAAAAAAAGTCAATCAAGTTCTCCCAGGCGGCGCGGCATGATTTAGATCCACTTAAAAAGGAAATAACATGGCAATTGCAAAAACTTTTCCACTTATTGGTACCGAATCTTCGTCTTTTCCTGCCACCAGGATTGATCGAATAGAGCGGTTATTCCCCCTTTTCTTTGCCACTGCGGCAAGCGTATTTATTGGTTAAATCAGGTCTACTTACTCCCAATGCGTACCGGGAGGCTTGGCTTTCAGCACGGAGGCCAACACGAAGGCGAGCATGAATGAAAACGATTTGATCTACAACTTTGCCAGGCAACATGCGATCGGGGCCGCCGGCCTGGTAGCCATGTTGATGCCCCAGACCTTTAGCGCAGGCCTGGGCGTAAAAGGTCTGGACGGTCGATATCAACTTACCAACAAGACTCTGGAAGATTTGCTTTGCAGCGACGCACCGCACCTGGCCGGCAGGGTTGACAGCGAGCTGTTTCCTGCCGAAGCGGTCAGCCAGCTCGCGCGCGCTGATCAGCGAATCATGGGAGGCGATGTCGCGGTCAATCAGGCGCTGAATTTTTCAGTGAAGGGCTCGTATGTGCAATGCTTGTGGCTCGAGTTTCCGATCCATGGGCCTAACGAAAAGCTGCTGTTTGTTGGTGCGGCGGTGATCGACATGAGACGACACCAAAACGTTGTGGAACTCCAGAAGGCGCTGGAGCGCCTGCAGCGAAACAATCAGGAGCTACAAAAAAGCCTTTTCGAGCTTGACCACTTGGCGAGCACCGATAAGCTCACAGGCACCTGGAACAGGCGGCGTCTGGCCGAGGCCGTGGCCAACGAAATGGATCGGCTAAAGCGCTACAAGCATCCTTTGAGTGTGCTGATCATCGACATAGATTTTTTCAAAAAGGTCAACGACACACATGGTCATAACGTTGGCGACCAGGTACTGACCACACTGGCGTCGGTGGTGCAGTCAGGGCTGCGTACCAGTGATTCGCTGACGCGATGGGGTGGCGAAGAATTTGTTGTGCTGTGCCCCAACACCAAGCTGTCAACAGCGGCCGTGCTTGCTGAAAGGCTGCGTGAACGTTTGGCACAAACCACTTTCCCCAAAGTTGGACACTTGACCGTGAGCCTGGGTGTGGCTGAATGCACAGGCTCTGAAACCTGGGAGCAGTGGCTTGGGCGCGCCGATGCCGCGCTGTACCGCGCCAAAGAGGGTGGACGCAACCAGGTTCAGTTTGCCCCAGAGGTCCCGGCACAGCCCGAACCTGAGGGCGACATGGCAACCAGTTTTGTCAAGCTGACCTGGCATCCGGCCTACGAAAGCGGCAACAGTGTCATCGACAACCAGCACCGTGGCTTGTTCCGTGACGCCAACAACATCCTGGGCGCGATGTTGTCAGGCACGCCGCCCGATGAGGTGGCAGGGCTCATCAAAACCCTGTTGGCCGATGTTATGGAACATTTTCGGGATGAAGAAGTTACTATTGCTGCTATAGGCTACCCCGGCGTGCCGATGCACGCCAGGATGCATCAGAAATTGATCGCTGATGCAGCTGGCCTGTCACAACGCTTTGAGGCAGGTGCACTCAACATTGGCGAACTCTTCAATTTCATTGCGCACGATGTCATTGCACGTCACATCCTGAAGGCAGACCGCGACTATTTTTCTTACTTGAAGGCCCAATAGGTGCTCATGAATCCAGACCTTGCTGAAAAATTGGTTGCGGCCGTTGACCGCATGCCCGCTTTTCCAAAAAACGTTCAGGAGTTGCTTGCCCTGACGCGTGACCTGAACTGTTCACCCAGAGATGTGGTGCTGGTCATTGAGAAAGACCCGGTGCTGACCGTCAAGATTCTCAGGGTCATCAACGCCGCCTACTTCAACCTGCCCAGACCCATCACTTCCATCAACCATGCGGTGATTTTTCTGGGCTTCAACACCATCAAGAACTTGGCTCTTGGCGTGGCGGCCATCGGCATGCTGCCAGCACACAACTCGGATGATTTCGATGGGCATCAATGTCTGCTGCATTCGCTGAGCTGTGCGGGCATTGCCCAGCTGCTTGCGCTGCGGGTGACAGATGTGGACCCCATGGAGTGCTATGTTGCCGGAATGCTTCATGATTTCGGCAAGTTGGTGCTGGCACAGTATTTCCCGGACGAATTCAAACAGGCGCTGACGCGTAGCCACGCCAATTCAACCTCACTGCATCTCTGCCTGCGCGACATCATGGGCACTGACCACGCGAGCATTGGCGCCATGCTGGTTGAAAAGTGGCGCTTCCCAGAAAAGCTGATCGAAGCCATCCGTTACCAGTATGGCCCCGAAATCAAAGACACACCCATGATCGCGTGTGTTTTCACAGCCAATCAGATCAGCAAGAAAATGGGGTTTGGTTTTGCCGGCAACGCCTGTGTCGAAGAGCTGCCGGCGCCTATCGCCAACAGACTCGGCGGCACCCTGGACGAGGTGCGTGCATCGTTGGGGGACTTGGCGCCCCTCTATGAAGAAGCCAAAAAATTCTCCAGAATGTGAGTTGATGGTTTGCACACACTTTAGTTTCAGACCAAGTCACAATGGCGATTGAACCAGCTCAAAATTTTCGGCAATCAGCTCAGTCAAAATCTCAACCATGAACCAACAACAGTCACCCCGGCAAGATGCCCCGGACCAGTCAGGCGCCAAACCGGCCAGCACAATGTTTGCCGGTCTGGAAGATTTTCGGACCACCCACCCCAAGGTGATTGGCGATGTGCTACGTCTGTTAATGAGCCACAAGGATTTTCTGACGGTTGAAAGCAACCAGCGCCCGGCCCGCATCGTGACGCGCATTTTGGCGGTCGATCAGGCTGCCGGTACTTTCGTCTATGACGCCAGCCCTGATGCAACACACAACCGGTGTCTGCTGGAAGCACAGGAAAATTATTTCTCTGGCAACCAGGAAGGCGTGCGCATACAGTTTGTCAGCGACCAACCCAAGGGCATTGAATTTGAGGGCGTCTTTGCATTCCATGCACCACTTCCGCAAAGTCTTTATCGGGTGCAGCGGCGTGAATTTTTCCGGGCCAATGCGCCGTTGGTCGAATCTTATACATGCAGCACCGTGATGCCAGACGAGCATGTGATCAACTTTGATATTGTTGATCTTTCGCTTGATGGGGTGGGCCTGCGCACCAGAGATATGCGACTAGCCACACTCCCAATGGGCAGCATCCTGGACAAGGCTCAGCTCAACTTCGGCAAACGAGGCATGGTCGAGACCGGTTTAAATATCACCTATTTGCGCAATCTTCGGGATACAGCCAACCCGGTCTATCGCGTTGGCTGCCGATTTGTGGGCTTTCCGAAATCGAGAGAACAAGAGCTGCAACGGCTCATCACTTACTTGGAACTCACGCGCCGCGGGCGAGATTAGTGAATTTTGGAGCGCCTAAACCAGAAATGGTTTGCGCGCCAACCAGTGTGGTGTTTAGTTCTTAGCTATTAGAAATTAGCCTTGGGCGAGGCTGGCGCCAGTACCCACGCCGATCTTGTGGCTGCCATCAGGCCCATACAGCGGCTGGCCGCTGGCCTGTAAAAAGCCGAGCGTTTGCCGGGTGAAGTCAAGTTGGGTATGAATCATCACGCCGTTGCGGTGATTTCGGCTTTGCGCATTTGTGGCACTAGCCAACACGCCTTGCCATGCCTGCATGAGTTTGGGACCAGACGCAGCACAGGCCGCCTCAGCGCCAGCGCGACCCGGCGCAAACCCGAGGCCTTGTTGCAGCTGGTCTCGCTGCTGCTCCAGCGCGGTGATTTGCAAAGCAGTTTCTGATTTTTTTGCGGCCAACTCCGGCAACCTGGAGAAATCACTTTGGCCTAAAACCTGGGCTTCTTCGTCGAGCAAATCGATGTAAGCCTGAATCGCTGCGCGTTCCTGGTTGAGCAAATCGTGCAGCGCTTGGCTCATGAGACTTTTCTGCCGATCAGGTCGCGCACGCTAGCCAACAAGCCGTCTGCAATTTTTTCGGTGTTCACTTGGTAGAGGCCCGCACTGATGTCATCACGAATCCGGGTGACGCGGGCAACGTCAAAGTCACCTTGTGTTGAAGGCAATGCAGACACCACGGACGGCGGCGGTTCCTGCTTTGCGAGCGCCGCAGCATTGTCGAGCGCGGCTGGGAGTTTGACACCGTCTTTGGGCGCCCCCACAAGGGAAGCATCTACCAAAGGTTTCATGAATGGGCTGTTGTGATCGATTTTCATAATGCTTCCTTTAAGGGTTCTCAACTGTATTACGGCTATTTACAGCAGAACTTTAGGGCACACAGAAAAATAATTGAAAAAATCATGGGGACTGCTCTACCGTGCCATCTGGCCGAACAATACCACTGATCACGCCCCCCCCACGGGTCTTGACCTGAAGCAAGGCACCTGCCGCGGCCTGGGTCATGGCCCGGCCCTCGGTGCTGACCATAAAACCAGCACCCTGTGACATCACCTTGACGTTCTGTCCTCGCTGCACGATCACCGGCGCACGCAACAACTCGCGCCGCAGCGGCGCCCCTGCAGCAATGCGGTTCGACGCGACCATGCCATCAACTTGCGCAGCATCAACCAGCACACTGGCAGGCAGCGCAGTCAAATCACCCTCACGCACCTCGACGTCTGCCAGCGACAGCGTTTGCCCTGCGGTGATCGGCTGCACTGCCACATAGTGCACCCCGATCACCGACACATAGGCCGACACGTAACGCACCCAAGGCTGTGCAGCATTGCATCGGACACCCACCGAGACGCGCCCCCATAACCGTGCACCAGCGGGCAAAAACAGCTCGGGGACTACGCAGGCGGGCAAGCCCTGCAACATGGCTTTGTCAAAACGCACTGCGACTTTGCCCGGCAGCCCGGCGGTCCGATCGAGCACGAATTGCTCCATCAAGCGGCCCATCAAGTTAACCGGCGGCGTGGTTGGCAGTGCCTTGGCTGCCGCGCTGCCCGTCTGCACAACCAAGGCCAGGGCCAGTAGCGACAAGGCACCCACAACTGAGCTGGCACAGACTGAACAGACACGCTGAAAACAAAGGGGGAGTCGTTTCATGTGCCAGATTTTAGAAACACGAACCCAGGCAGCAAAGTCTGAATTAAGCCTTGAAACCCCATCTAATCAAGAAATTGATTGCCGTGGGCCTGCCTAGAATTATTTCCATGCAGATTGGTTTGGCCTCCCGTGCCCCCCCTTCAAACAGCAGGATTTACATGTTAGACAAGTTGGACTCTTCGCTCCGCTTTCATCAAGAGGCGCTCAACCTGCGGGCCAGACGGCAAGAGGTTCTGGCCAGCAACATTGCCCACGCCGATACGCCCAATTTCAAGGCGCGTGACATTGATTTCAAGAGTGCCTTGTCTAACGCGGTTGATCGCACCCGGTCCAACGGCGCCTTGCCCATGACAGGCACCTCACCGCTGCATTTGGCTGGCTCGCCGACATCCGGCAGTGCAGACGCCGACCTGATGTTTCGCACGCCCGCACAGTCAAGCATTGACGGAAACACCGTAGAGATGGATGTCGAGCGCGTTAATTTTGCCGACAACGCGATGCGCTACGAAGTGAACCTGACGGTGCTGAGCGCCAAGATAAAAGGCATGCTGGCCGCCATCCAACAGTAAACACAAGGAGATACCGCATGCCCATATCCAATTCAGCCATGGGAATTTTTGACATTGCAGGCTCGGCCATGATGGCGCAGTCTCAGCGCATGAACGTCACCGCCAGCAATCTGGCCAACGCCGAAAGTGTGGCGGGTCCTGATGGTGAGGCATACCGTGCGCGGCAGGTGGTTTTTGAAGTCGCGGCGCCCCAGGGGCAAGCCATCGGTGGCGTCAAAGTGGCCCGCGTCATCGAAGACCCCTCACCCCTGCGCATGGTGTACGAACCCAAGCACCCGCTTGCCAACGCAGAAGGCTATGTGTCGCACTCCAACGTCAACGTGGTCGAGGAAATGGTCAACATGATCTCGGCCTCACGCTCTTACCAAGCCAATGTCGAGGTCCTCAACACGGCCAAGACCTTGATGCTGAAAACGCTCACCGTCGGTCAATAAGACCGCGTTGACACCCCAATTTATTGATCAGGAGACAGTTTCATGGCCTTGAATGCAATTGATTCACTCAACGCGCCCAGCGTTGCCGCCCCAACCATTGCCAGCACCAACGCTGACAGCGAGCAGCGTTTTCTCAAGCTGCTGACGACACAGCTCAATAACCAGGATCCACTGAACCCGCTGGACAACGCCCAGCTCACCTCGCAGCTTGCGCAGATGAGCACGGTCAGCGGCATCGAGAAACTCAACAGCACCGTGGAGTCGCTGCTGGCGCAAACCGGCTCGGGCCAGGTGCTGCAAGCGGCGGGCTTGATTGACCGCTCGGTGCTCGCGCCGGGCACCAGCCTGGCGCTTGAGGCTGACGCGGCTGCGCCGTTTGCTGTCGATCTGCCAGCCGCTGCTGATTCGGTCAAGGTCAGCATCACCAATGCCGCCGGCCAGGTTGTTCGCAACCTTGATCTGGGCGCTTTGCCGGCCGGTGTGCAAACCCTGTCATGGGATGGCGCTAACGACAGTGGCGTGGCCCTTGCCAGCGGCAACTACCAGTTCAGCGTGACAGCCAGCGGCGCGGGCGAAAATTTGGTGGCCGTGCCGCTGACCTACGCCAACGTCAGCAGCGTTGCACAGGGCCCCAGTGGCGTTGCTCTACAACTGGCGGACAAACGCACCATCAGTTTCAGCGACGTCAGAACCATTCTCAGCGCACCGGTCGCATCTCTTTAAACCACTCGTCAAAAAGGAAATATCATGAGTTTTACACAAGGTGTCAGTGGCCTGAATGCGGCCGCATCGAATCTCGATGTGATCGGCAACAACATTGCCAACTCGGGAACCGTGGGCTACAAGGCGGGTAGCGCGCAATTTGCCAACGTGTATGCCGGCTCCATGGCCGGCCTGGGCACCAAGGTGTCGGGCGTATTCCAGGATTTCACTGCCGGCGCCATACAGCGCAGCAACCGTCCGCTGGACATGGCCATTGTTGATGGCAACGGTTTTTTTCGCATGACCAATGACAGCGGTGAAGTCCGCTACACGCGCAACGGCCAGTTTAATGTTGACAAGGACCAGTTCATCGTCAATGCCTCCGGCATGCAGCTCACCGGTTACGTGGCCGGCGCTGAAGGCAGCCTTGCAGCCCTGAAGGTCGAGCCGACTTTTGTCGAACCTGCTGCAACCACCAAGATCGAAGCCCAGTTCAACATTGATGCGCGCAGTGAAGTCCCGGCGGCCACGGCCTTCGACCCCGTAAATTCAACGACTTACAACTACTCAAACTCGGTCTCGGTCTTCGATTCACTGGGCGTTTCCCATGAGTTGTCAGTTTTCTTTGCCAAGACTGCTCCCGGCACTTGGGACGTGTATGGCACGGCTGATGGCCGCCCCCTGGACGACGCCGGGAAATTGACTTTGGAGGACACGACCTCGCCGGCGACAACCCCGCCAACCTACCTCCCAGCAACTGCGCTTGCTACGGGTCCACTTGTCTTTGACACAAGTGGCAAATTGGTGGCACCGACCGCGCCGGCAACGGACACGCTGCTGAGCTTTACCGGTCTTCAATTCCCGAATAATTCGGCACCGATGACCTTTGACATGACGCTGACTGGCTCAACGCAATTCGCCGCTGACAACGAGGTCAGAAACATGGCACCCGACGGCAATGCTTCCGGGCAGTTGACCACCATTGAAGTTGCACCAGACGGCTATGTGACCGGCAAGTACACCAACCAGCAGTCCATAGAACTGGGGCGGGTCGTGCTCACCTCGTTTGACAATGTCAACGGCCTGCGCAACATGGGCGACAACGTCTGGGCAGAGAGCCCAACCTCGGGCTCGCCAGAGACCAGCGCGCCCGGCATGGGTAAATCGCGCGGCTCGCTGCTGAGCGGCGCAGTGGAAGGCTCCAACGTTGACCTGACCTCCGAGCTGATCAACCTGATCATTGCCCAGCGCACCTACCAGGCCAACACCCAAACCGTCAAGACGCAAGACCAGGTGGTGCAGGCCCTGATCAACCTGCGCTGACCCTGGCTTTTTGATGTGCAAGCAGCTTAGTTCGCAATCCAAACAGGAGACGCCATGGACCGCATGATCTATATCGGCATGGCGGGTGCCAAGCAGGCGCTCGAGCAGCAAGCGTCGGTTGCCAACAACATGGCCAACGTGTCAACGCCCGGTTTTCGCGCACAAATCAACAGCTTTCGCGCGATTCCCGTGGTGGGCGAAGAGCTGCCGACACGCACCTTTGTCACTGCAATCACACCTGGCGCCGACATGAGCGCTGGCCCCTTGATTCCCACGGGCCGCCCGCTCGATGTCGCCATTCGGGGGGACGGCTGGTTCACCGTCACGGCACCTGATGGCAGCGAAGCGTTTACCCGGGTCGGCAATCTGCAAGTTGGCGCCGACGGCCAATTGCAGACCATGGCGGGGCGTCCGCTGATGGGCGACGGCGGTGCCCTGGTGGTGCCGCCTGATTCTGCCGTGTCCGTCACCGACAGTGGCCAAGTCATTGCACAGGCGGCGGGCAACGGGGCCACGGGTGGCGTCGAGTTGGGGCGGCTCAAGCTGGTCAACCCGCCTGCGGCCGACTTGGAGCGTGGCGAAGACGGTTTATTTCGCGTGCGTGCCGGTGCTGCGGCGCCACAGGCTGACCCGGCTGTTACGGTGCGCAGCGGCGTGCTCGAAGGCAGCAACGTCAACCCGGTGGAGGCCATGGTGGCCATGATCAGCAATGCACGGCGCTTTGAGATGCAGATGAAAACCTTGCAGACCGCCGAAACCAACGACCAGACAGCCAACAAGTTGCTCTCCAACAGCTAACCAGGAGTTTTCTCATGATCCGCTCTTTGTACATTGCCAAAACTGGCCTTGATGCCCAGCAAACCCAGCTCGACGTGGTGGCCAACAACCTGGCCAACGTGGGCACTACGGGCTTCAAGCGCAGCCGCGCCGTGTTTGAAGACCTGATGTACCAAAACCTGCGCCAAACCGGCGGCCAGACCTCTGACCAGACGCGCATGCCCTCGGGCCTGCAAATTGGTACCGGGGTGCGCGTGGTGGCGAGCGAACGCATTCACACCGATGGCAACCCCACCAAAACCGACAATCCAAAAGATGTCGCCATCAACGGCAACGGTTTTTTTCAAATCCTGATGCCCGACGGAACCACCGCCTACACCCGTGACGGCTCCTTTCAGACCGACCAAGACGGCCAGATGGTGACCGCCAGCGGCTACCCGGTGCAGCCAGCGATCACCCTGCCGCCAAACACCACCAGCATGACCATTGCGTTTGATGGCACGGTGTCAGTTGTTCAGGCTGGCAGCACCGCCAGCGTGCAGGTGGGGCAACTGCAGCTGGCCACCTTTTTAAACCCCACCGGTTTGCAGAGCGCGGGAGAAAACCTGTATCTCGAATCAGATGCCTCGGGTGGCGCCAACCAGACCGTTCCCGGGCAAGACGGCGCTGGTACGCTCACGCAGGGTTATGTCGAGTCTTCCAACGTCAATGTGGTCGAGGAACTGGTCAACATGATCCAGACCCAGCGCGCCTATGAGATCAACAGCAAGGTGATCACCACCTCTGATCAAATGCTCGCCAAGCTGTCGCAACTGTGAGACTTGCAATGAATGCCGCGTTTCGCTTGCTGTGGTGTGGGTTGACCGCCCTGCTGCTGCTGGGTTGCGCCCAGTTGCCGCGCGAACCGCTGGTGCAGCAACCCATGACCGTGCGCCCCGAGGCCGTGCGCCCGGTCGCGCCCAGCGCAGCAAGCCACGGCTCCATTTACCAGGCGGGTTTATCCAACACACCTCTTTTTGAAGACCGCCGCCCGCGCTACGTTGGCGACATCCTGACCATTCTGGTCCGGGAAAATGTCAATGCCAGCAAGAATTCAGCCACCAACGTCAGCCGGACCAGCGGCGCCAGTGTCTCACTGGACCTGCTACCGCGCTTTTTGACAGGCCTGTTTGCCGGGCAGCAAGGCGCCGACGTGTCGGGTGACAATTCTATGAAAGCCGCGGGCGGCGCCAATGCGGCCAATACCTTCAACGGCATGATCACAGTGACGATTGTTGACGTGCTCGCCAACGGCAATTTACAGGTCAGTGGTGAGAAGCAAATGCTGATCAACCAGGGCACCGAATTCATCCGGTTTTCCGGGGTGGTCAACCCGCGCACGGTAGGTGCCAACAACGCCGTCCTGTCAACCCAGGTGGCTGATGCCCGCATTGAGTACAGCGCCAAGGGCTACATCAACGAAGCGCAGACCATGGGTTGGTTGCAGCGCTTTTTCCTCAATGTATTGCCCTTGTAATGAAAATTAACAAACACCTGCTACTTTGCCTGGCACTGGCACTGCCCCTTTTCGCTGGCGCGCCAGCGCGGGCTGACCGGCTCAAGGACGTCGCCAGTTTTCAGGGTGTGCGCGACAACCCGCTGATTGGCTACGGCCTCATGGTGGGCCTGGACGGCAGTGGTGACCAAACCACGCAGACCCCGTTTACCACCCAAAGCCTCAACAACATGCTGACGCAGTTAGGTATTACCTTGCCGCCTGACAGCAAAATGCAGCTCAAAAATGTGGCTGCGGTGATGGTGACAGCGGTATTGCCGCCCTTTGCGCGGCCGGGTCAAACCATTGACATCACGGTTTCGTCCATGGGCAACGCCAAAAGCTTGCGCGGCGGCACCCTGCTCATGACGCCGCTTAAAGGGGCCGATGGCCAGGTGTATGCGCTGGCCCAAGGCAACATGGTGCTCGGTGGCGTGGGCGCCTCGGGCGGGGGCAGCCAAGTCAAAATCAACCAGGTCAGTTCGGGTCGAATCCCGGCTGGTGCCATCGTCGAGCGGGCTGTGGCATCGGCCATGGGAGACGACGGCAGTTTCGCGCTGGAACTCAATGCCGGCGACTTTGGCACAGCACAAAAAGCCGTGGACGCCATCAACCAAAACCTGGGCCCCAATACCGCACGGGCGCTCGACGCCCGGGTGATCCAGATCAGGGCGCCGGCCAATCCGGATGATCGCGTCGGTTTTTTGGCCCGCATCCAGAACCTGGAGATAACGCCCAGCCGGGTCGGTGCCAAAGTGGTGATCAATGCGCGCACCGGTTCGGTCGTCATGAACCAGAGCGTCAGAGTCAATGATTGTGCCGTGGCGCACGGCAGCTTGTCGGTGGTCATCAAGACCGAACCTGTTGTCAGCCAACCCAATCCGCTCGCGGGCGGCGTGACGGTGGTGGCCCCGCGTTCGCAGATTGAAGTCAGCCAGGAGGGTGGCGCACTGCAAATCGTGCAGGCTGGCGCCTCGCTCTCTGATGTGGTCAAGGGCCTGAATGCGCTTGGCGCCAACCCGCAAGACCTTGTGTCGATTCTTCAGGCCATGAAATCCGTCGGTGCCTTGCGTGCCGAGCTAGAGGTCATCTGAGGCAGCGGTCATGAGCAACGCCACTTTCCCAGTGCTCAACAGCGGCGTCGGCTCGACACCCGGGGTGCTCGACCAGCGCCTGTCATTCGATGTGCAAGGTGTCGATGCCTTGCGCCGCACCTTGCACAACTCCCCCGATGAGGGCATGAAACAGGCGGCCAAGCAATTCGAGGCGCTGTTCATGCAAATGGTGCTCAAAAGCATGCGCGACGCCACACCGACCGAGGGCTTGTTTGGCAACCAACAAGAAAAAATGTTCACGTCAATGCTAGACCAGCAGTTGACGCAAAACCTGTCCGGCAAAGGCCTGGGGCTGGCTGATGCGATGTACGCCCAGCTCAGCCGTCATCTTCCAGATGCCACACCACAGGCTACGCCCCTGGCCACACCCAACGGCTTCCAGCCAGCACCGCTGGTTCCCACCAGGCCAATGGCTACAAGCGCGCCAAAACTGGCCATGCTGACCCCAATGTCTTCAGCCACCACAGACCCTGCCCGGCCACCCATTGCGCCCAAAGACCTGTCGCTTTACGAAGAGACCGCCGGAAAGGCCACCCTGAGCCGCAGCGTCTATTCGCAGGCGCATGTGGAGCAGTTTGTGTCAAACCTGTTGCCCGCAGCGCAGCGCGCTAGCCAGGAAAGCGGTGTGCCGGCCCAACTGATCATGGCCCAAGCCGCACTGGAGTCCGGTTGGGGTCGACGCGAGATACGCGCCGACGATGGCCGCGCCAGCTTCAACATTTTTGGCATCAAGGCCGGCAAGGGCTGGACAGGCAGGGTTGCCGAGACCACGACTACCGAATTTGTCAACGGCGTCGCGCAAAAAACTCGGGCTGCCTTTCGGGCCTACGACTCTTACGAGGCGGCGTTTTCTGACTATGCCAAACTGATCAACAACAACCCGCGCTACGATAACGTGCGGGCCGCCAAGACTGCCGACGAAGCCGCGCATGGCTTGCAACAATCCGGTTACGCAACTGACCCACAGTACAGCAGCAAGTTGATCCGCATCATGAAGCAGATCAGCTGACCCGTGCCAAACACACCCATGTCTTCTTGTGCGGGATTCCCTAAAGTTTTTCATCTGATTGCCGTTACACAGCTAAGGAGTGCCCATGCACGCAACAACCCATCAGCTTGAGCCAACGACAAGCGCGCCACTGGAATTTCTGGCTTTCACGCTCGGCCAGGAAGAATATGGCATCGACATCCAGAAAGTTCAGGAACTGCGCGGTTACGACGCAGTCACCCGCATAGCCAATGCGCCGCCCCACATCAAGGGTGTCATCAATCTGCGGGGCATCATCGTGCCGATTGTGGACATGCGCATCAAATTCAATCTGGAAGCGGCAAGCTATGACCAATTCACGGTAGTCATCATTCTTAATCTCGCGAACCGCATCGTTGGCATGGTGGTGGACAGCGTGTCGGATGTGATCTCGATGTCGTCAGAGCAAATCAAACCGGCGCCCGAAATGGGTGCGGTGCTTGATGCCCAATTTCTGATCGGGCTTGGCACGATCAATCAGCGCATGCTGATCCTGGTGGACATTGACAGCCTGGTGTCGAGCCCTGAGATGGGCTTGGGCGACACAACGTCGAATTAGCTTGACTGAATTAACGGCACATCGCCCTTTATTGTTTTCGGAAAGAGTCACATGAAACTTAGCAATTTGAAAATTGGCACGCGACTGGGGATCGGCTTTGGGATGGTGCTTTTCTTTGTTGTTGTGATTGCCAGCATGGGTGTCTGGCGCCTGGAAAAGATGGCCAGCGCCGCCGAAGAAATGAGCCGCGAGACGCTGGTGAAGGAACGCCTTGCCTCCGAATGGCTGCGTAAAACCAGCGCCAACAGCGTGCGCACCCTGGCTCTTGTCAAGGTCTCTGATCCTGAAGACGCGCTCTACTACCAGCAAAGCATCACCACGGCCAATATGGAAATCTCAGCCGATGCCGAGCTGATGCGGGCCTTGCTGACAACTCCACAAGAGATCAAACTGTTTGATGAAACCGTCGCCAAAAAGGCCGACTATGTCGAATTGCGAGCCACTGCGCTGCAACTCAAAAATGATGACCAGCAGCAGGCAGTTGCGCCGAGTCTGGACAAGCTGGCGCTCGCTTTGACCGCCTACGAAAATTCGATTCGGGACTTGCTGCGTTACCAAACAACGCACATCGACCTGACCGCCACCGAGATCGATAATTTCTACCAAGATGGAAAACTTTACATGACTTTGCTGGCGCTGGTCGCTGTGCTGCTGGGCTGCGTACTTGCCTGGTGGCTGACGGTTGGCATCACCGCCCAATTGCGGTTCGCCGTGAAACTGGCGCAGACGGTCGCGGGCGGCGACCTGACCAGCCGCATCGAGGTCACGTCCAAAGATGAAAGCGGGCTATTGATGCAGGCCCTCAAAAACATGAATGACAGCCTGGTGCGAATTGTTGGCGAGGTGCGCAAGGGCACCGACACCATTGCATCGGCCTCCAGCCAGATCGCAGCGGGCAACCTTGACCTCTCGGGCCGCACCGAGCAACAGGCGGGCTCGCTCGAAGAAACGGCCGCCTCGATGGAGCAACTCACAGCCACGGTCAAACAAAATGCTGACAACGCCCGTCAGGCCAATCAACTGGCTGTGGCGGCCTCAGACGTGGCCATCAAGGGCGGCAGCGTGGTGGCCGAAGTGGTTGGCACCATGGGGGCGATCAATGCGTCGTCCAGAAAAATTGAAGACATCATCGCCGTCATTGACGGCATTGCCTTTCAAACCAATATTCTGGCGCTCAACGCGGCAGTAGAGGCTGCGCGTGCCGGCGAACAAGGACGCGGCTTTGCCGTGGTGGCAGCCGAGGTCAGAAACCTGGCACAACGCTCTGCCGCAGCCGCCAAGGAAATCAAGATGTTAATCAGCGACTCAGTCAACAAGGTTGAAGAGGGCAGCAAACAAGTGGAACAAGCCGGCAAGACCATGGACGAAATTGTCGACAGCGTCAAGCGTGTGACCGACATCATGGCCGAAATATCTGCTGCCAGCGAAGAACAGACCGTAGGCATCGAGCAGGTCAACCAAGCCATCATGCAAATGGACCAGGTGACACAACAAAACGCCGCGCTGGTGGAGCAAGCTGCCGCTGCCGCAGCCTCTTTGCAGGAGCAGGCAGGTAACCTGTCACAGGTGGTGAGTGTCTTCAAGCTGGACCGCCGCCAAAGCGCACGCTTTTCTCAGGACCGCGCCAGCCAAACAACGCCAGTCACCCCCAAAATCGCCGCCGAACCGGTGAAACGCGAGCAACGCGAACTCAGGTCAATGCCAACCCGCAAGCTGGCCAACACCCCAACGCCAGCCCCGGCAGCCGCCAGCGGCGACTGGGAAGAGTTCTAAAACCAACAATACTGGGCTAACCCACAGGAGCAACACCATGTCATTCGGTATGTTTTACACCGGCCTGAGCGGCCTCAACGTGGCCCAGGCTGCGCTGGTGACCACTGGCCACAATACCGCCAACGTCAACACCAAGGGCTACAGCCGCCAGTCGGCTGAAGTTGCCTCAAGCACAGGCACTTATGTCGGTGGCGTCGGTTTTTTTGGCAACGGTGCACAAGCCACCGATATCACCCGCAGTTATGACCGGTTTCTGACCAGTCAGCTCATCCAGGCGCAGTCAAGCAACGAGTCCCTGACCACCCAGTATGGCCAAATCAGCCAGATCGACAACCTGCTGGCCAACCAGAACGCCAGTCTGTCGCCCCTGATGCAAGGCCTCTTCAACGGCGTTCAGGCCGTGGCCAACACCCCGGCTGACACGGCTGCACGGCAACAACTGCTAGGCGCTGCCGAGTCCATGACCAACCAGTTCAGGACCACCAGTTTGTATTTGACCGGCCTGAACACCGATGTCAACGAGCAGATCGCCGGCAACGTCAGCCTGATCAACACCTACGCCACCCAAATCGCCGACTTGAACAACCAAATCGCATTGGTAAGCAATGCCGGCGCAGGCCACGCCCCGAACGACCTGATGGACCAGCGTGATTTGCTGGTGAACGACCTGAGCAAACTGGTCGGCACCAAGCTCGTTGTGCAGCCCAGCGGCCAGTACAGCATATTTATTGGCAATGGTCAAACACTGGTGCTGGGTGACAAGGCCGCGACCTTGAAGTCGGACGTGTCGTCTGCCGACCCCATGCAAACTTCCGTCTTCCTGACAGGCACTGGCGGCAACACCATGGAACTACAGGACAGCGTGCTGACCGGTGGCGCACTGGGCGGCCTGCTGCAATTTCGCAACGAGTCGCTGAGCAACGCCCAGAATTCCCTGGGCCGGCTTGCGATTGCGTTGTCTGACGCGTTCAACACGCAACAAGCGCTGGGGGTTGACTTGAATGGCACGCTGGGTGAGCCCTTCTTCTCGCAGTCCGAGCCAGACGTGATTAAAAATGAAAACAACAAGGGCGGCTTGGTACTGTCAGCAGAGTTTTCTGACACGTCAAAGTTGACCACCAGCGACTACAAACTCAGCGTTGAGGCAGATGGCAGCTACCGGCTGACACGGCTATCCGACAAGACACAGCCACCGCTACCAACAGGATTTCCAACTGCACCCGCCAACACGGTCACTTTCGACGGCTTGACACTAACAATTGAAAGTGGTAGCGCCCAACCGGGTGATTCCTTCTTCATCCAGCCAACCCGAGCGGGTGCCCGCGACTTTGCCGTGGAAATGACCGAGCCCACCAAAATCGCAGCCGCTGCAGCCATTGTGGTTGACAACACTTTTGGCAACAAGGGCAGTGGCGCGATCAGCGGCGGCACGATTGACACCAGCTATGCCAACAATGTGCCAATGCCCCCTGCCACTGTGACGCTGGCCTATAACAGCACTGACAACACACTCTCGGGATTTCCGAACGGAAGCACCGTGGCCTTTAACGCTGGTGATCAATTGAGCTTCAATGGCATCAGTTTCACCATCAATGGTGCTCCAGCCGATGGTGACAAATTCACCATCGCCCACAATGCCAGCGGCGTCTCAGACGGCCGCAATGCCCTGTTGCTGGCGGCGCTGCAAAACAAGAAGACCATTGGGGGAGATTCCGCCCAGGATTTCGGAGAGGGCAATGCCAGCTTCAACGCCGCGTACGCCCAACTGGTCAGCACAGTAGGCAACAAGACCCGGCAGATCGAGATTTCAAATACCGCCCAGAGCAGTTTGACCTCTCAGATTCGCGCGGCCCAGCAGTCGATTTCAGGCGTCAACCAGGACGAAGAAACCGCCAACTTGCTGATGTACCAGCAGATGTACCAGGCCAATGCCAAGGTGATCCAGACCGCGTCCACCATCTTCGACGCGATCCTTGGCATTGCCCGTTAAGCCCACCCAAGGAGAACACGATGCGTATCAGCACTCAATCGTTTTACGAACAAAGCCAGAAGGCCATGGGTTCGCAACAAACCAACCTGTTGCGTGTGCAGCAGCAAATGGGCGCGATGACAAAAATTTTGTCACCCTCGGACGACCCCGTTGCCGCCACACGCGCGCTCGCGGTGTCGCAGTCGCTCGCGATCAACTCCCAGTACCAAACCAGTCGCACCATGGCGATCCAGTCGCTGTCGCTGGAAGAAAGCGTGCTGCAAAGTGTCACCACCGTGTTGCAGGACATCAAGGTGCTGGTGATCCAGGCCGGCAGCGGCAGCCTGACCGATACCGACCGCTCGAGTATTGCAACCGCGCTGGAAGGCAGCTACAAGCAATTGCAGGGCCTGGCCAATACCGATGACGGCAATGGCCAGTATTTGTTTGCCGGTTTCAAAAGCAGCACCCCGCCGTTTACGTCGGGAGCAGACGGCACCATAACGTACACCGGCGACCAGGGCCAGCGCCTGATGCAGGTCGATGTGTCGCGCCAGATGGCCGCCACGGATGACGGTCGGAGCATCTTTCAGTCTGTTCAGCGCAGCGCGGGTTATGTCAGTGAAGCGTCCCTTACCAACAGTGGTACAGGCGTGTTCAGCAGTAACGCGGTGACCGACCCGACCGATTCCAATTTTGGGAAAGACTTCACCATCAGTTTTACCGATGCAAGTACTTACGTGGTCAACACCGTACCGCCAGTAACACCCATCGCCTCGGGAAGCTACACCGCAGGTGAACCCATCAGCTTCGGCGGCGTGCAAATGAGCATCAGCGGCACGCCCGCAGCGGGCGACAGCTTCAGCGTAAAAACTGCCAAAAATGCTGGCACCGACGTCTTCGGCGCCATCAGCGACATCATCAAGACCCTCAAGAAGCCGATTGAAGCCGATAGCACGGGCGTTGGCCAAGCCAACCTGCTCAACGCACTCAGCACAGCCAACCGCAAAATGACCAACGCCCATGACAATGTGCTCACGGTCCGCGCCTCTATTGGCTCACGCCTGCAGGAGCTCGACGCGCTCAACGTGACCGGCGGCAACCGGGTGTTGCTGGACAAGAGCCACCTGTCAGAACTGCAAGACCTGGACTATGCCAGTGCCATTGCCGAGTTTTACCAGCGCCAGACAGCACTCGAAGCGACCCAAAAAGTCTTTGTGAAGATTCAGGGCTTGTCGCTTTTCAATTACCTCTGAGGAGTCAAGCCGCCACTTCAGCGGCGAATTCCCTGCAAAAAAATCGGAATCAGGTCAAGGCTGGCAGCAAAGCGCGGCCCTAGAAAAGGGCCGATGTACTGCATCAAGTACAGCAGCATGACCAGGCCAGCGAGCAACGTGATCGGAAAGCCCACCGAGAAAATGCTGAATTGGGGCGACACCCGGTTCAAAATGCCCATGGCCAGATTCAAGCTCAGCAGGCTCGCAATCAGCGGCAGCGCCAGCATCAGGCCATTGGTCACCACTTGGCCACCGGCCACAGCCAGAAACGCCCAACCGCTGCGTGCCAGGGGCGCATCCGAGATCGGCAGGGTCTGAAAGCTTTCTGCCAGCGTCCTGATCATCAGCAGATGCATGTCGGTTGCCAGAAAAATCAACACGGCAAATATATTGAGCAGACGTGACAGCACCATGGTGTTGCCACCGCTGGTGGGGTCAAAAAACGAGGCAAAAGACAAACCCATTTGCAAACCGACGTATTCACCGGCAGCCTGCACCGCAGCAAACACCAGGCGCATGGAAAACCCCATGGCAGCGCCTATCAAAATTTGCTGCACCAAAATCCAGATGCCAGCCGCCGACATCACGGGCACCGCAGGCATGGGCGCCAGCGTGGGGCTGATGACAATGGCCAACAGCAGGGCTATCAGCAGCTTGACCGTGCGCGGCACCACGGCCTCGCTCAGCACCGGCGCCGTGCCGATGAGTGACAGCATGCGCACAAAAGGCCAGAGAAACGTCACCATCCACAGGTTCAACTGCTCCGAGTTGACCGACAGGATGGGCGCCATCAGGACACCAGTTGCGGGATCGAATTAAACAGATTGCGCATGTAGTCCAGCACGGTTTCCAGCATCCAGGGACCCGCAATCACCAAGGTGGTAAACACTGCCAAAAGCTTGGGAATGAACGAGAGGGTCATTTCGTTGATTTGCGTGGCCGCCTGGAACAGGCTGATCACAAGGCCGGTAACAAGCGCCACAAGCAGCAGTGGCGCTGCCAGCAAAATCGCCAGGCGCATCGCCTCATAACCAAGTGTCATTGCCGATTCGGGCGTCATGGTGGATTCATCCTTGCGAAAGAGCGCTGCAGAAGGTGTCAGGTGTAAAAACTTTGGGCCAACGCCCCAATCAGCAGCTGCCAGCCGTCCACCAGCACAAACAACATCAATTTGAACGGCAGCGAAATGGTGGCTGGCGGCACCATCATCATGCCCATGGACATCAGCACGCTGGCCACCACCAGGTCAACAATCAGGAAGGGAATGAAAATTGTGAAGCCAATCTGAAACGCAGTTTTGAGTTCACTGATGACAAATGACGGCAGCAAAATCCGCAGGCTCACCTGCTCCGGCCCGTCCATTGGCGGCACATTGGCCAGCTTGGCAAACAACGCCAGGTCGGCCTCGCGGGTTTGCTTGAGCATGAACTCCTTGAACGGGGCGACACCCCGGTCCAGCGCCTGCTCGGCATTGATCTTGTTTCCCGAAAAAGGCAGATAGGCCTCGGTGTGCACGCGATCAAAGACCGGTGACATGACAAAAAAAGTCAAAAACAGGGCGAGTCCGACCAGTATCTGGTTGGGCGGGGACGACTGCGTGCCAATGGCGGTGCGTAGCAGACCCAGCACAATCAAAATGCGCGTAAAGCTGGTCATGGACAGCAGCAGCGCCGGCAGGAAGGTCAGCGAGGTCAGCAACACCAGTGTCTGCACGCTGAGCGACCAGTTCTGGCTGCCACCCGGCCCCGGCGAGCTGATGATGCCGGGCAGTCCCTGGGCCATCGCCAGCACGGGCAACATCAACAGCAGCGCCAACCAGGGTCGCCACGCACTGATGCGCCATCCGCTACGGTGGGTAGTCATCAATTGGACTTTCCGCGCAGGCCCATGCGTTGTAGAGATTCGCGCAAGTTCCGGGAAAAAACAACTTCAGCAAGCGCTGTTGGGGCAGGCTGGGCGCTGCCTTGGGTGACCAGTTTTTCAGCCGGCATGGTGTGCAAGGCGCTGACCTGGCCTGCCGCCACACCAAGCACCAGCCAGGAGTTGCCGACTTCTACCACCACCACGCGTTCACGCTGACCCACCATGACACTCGACACCACCTTGAGCAGCCGGTCAGAGCTGCGCCCCGGCAAGCCAAAGCGTCGCACCAGCCAGGCAAACAGAAAAATCAGCGCAAGCACCAACGCCAAACCCAATCCGGCCTGCAGCAATCCAGCTGCGGCATAAGAAGGAACCGCTTCTGCCGGCGCAGCCGCTGGCACGGTAGGCAGCACCGCAACCGCCGGAAAAGACAGGCCGGTCAAGCTGACAGCCAAAAGCCAAAGCGTGCGCATGGCGCTTAACGGTTCAACTTCTGCATGCGCTCAGAGGGTGTGACGATGTCGGTCAGGCGGATGCCGAACTTGTCATTGACCACCACCACTTCACCTTGCGCGATCAGATATCCGTTGATAAAAACGTCCATCGGCTCACCGGCGAGCCCGTCGAGTTCAACAATTGACCCTTGCGATAACTGCAGCAAACTTTTGATGGTGATGCGCGCGCGCCCAAGCTCTGCCGTTAATTGGACGGGTACGTCCAGTACACGTTCAATATCGCCCGGTGCGATATCCAGAGTGCCAGCACTTGGCAAGGGCTGAAACACGCGCTGGCCGGCCAGGCTGGCGCCAGTGTCTGCAGTGGTTGGGCTTGCGGAGCTTGCCGAAATGTCAGAGGGCGGCAGTGGCGCAAACGGGGCAGCCTGCGCCTGCTCGGCCAGTGCACTGCCCCAAATATCGTCGTCCACCAGCGTGGACTCGTTGATAGCTTCGTCGGTCATACGCTGTTTCCTTTGATCGAATCAATGTCATGGCGAACCATTTTCAGCACTTTGAGTGCGTAATGGTTGTTGGAGGTGCCGTAACCGCATTCCATGACCGGAATCCCGTTGACGGTGGCAGTAATCGACTCTGGAATCTCGATCGGCAAGACATCGCCAACCTGCAACTGGAGCAAGGCACCGATGCTTGAGCGCATCGTCTGAAAATGCGCAAGCAGTTCAACGTCGGCACTCTGCACCTGTTTTGCAAGCTGCTTGACCCAGCGCTTGTCAACGGCCACTTCGTCCTGCAACGGATTGGACAGCAGGTCGCGAATCGGCTCAATCATCGAATACGGAATGCACACGCTGAGGGCGCCGCCAATCGGACCAAACTCAATCTGGAACGTGGTGCTGATCACCACCTCGTTGGGCGCAACAATGTTGGCCAACTTGGCGTGCATTTCGGAGCGTATGTACTCAAAATCAAGCGGATAGACCGGTTGCCAGGCCGCGCCGTAGCTCTCAAGCGTGACATTGAGCAGGCGTTTGATGATGCGCTGCTCGGTCGGTGTGAAATCGCGGCCTTCGATGCGGAAATGGTAACGGCCATCGCTGCCGAACAAGTTATCAACCACCAGAAAAACAAGTTTGGGATCAAACACAAACAGCGCCGTGCCGTGTAGCGGCTTCATTTGCAGCAAGTTGATATTGGCAGGCACCGGCAGGTGTCTGACGAAATCGCCGTACTTTTGTATCTGAATGCCAGCGACCGAAATGTCGGCGTGGCGGCGCATGAAAGTCAGCAGGTTAGACCGCAGGTGCCGTCCAAAGCGTTCATTGATGACTTCCAGCGTATACATGCGCCCGCGCACAATACGCTCGTCGGTGCCCAGGTTATAGATTGGCGGGCCCTGGTCTGCCGCAGGGGGTGCGTCTGCAAGGTCAGTGTCGCCCCCGACCCCCTGGAGCAGGGCGTCTACTTCATCTTGCGAAAGCTGTTGGTCATAAGCCATGGCGATATTTTCTGAAGAGACTCACTGCAACATGAAAACCGGAAACAACACACTGACAATTTTGAGGCTAGGCTGATTGGCCCCAAATGGCTGGTTCAAGGCAGCAAGCACTTCAGCTGCAAGCTTAGCCTTGTCGTCGGCGGTAATCAGAAATTCGGATTGTCGGTTGGACAACACCATTTGCATGCGACTCGTGATTTCGGGCAAATAAATCTTCACATGGTCGAGCGCCTTGGTGTCAGTGACCCTTAGCGTGATGCCGACATGCAGAAAACGGTGCCTGTCGTTGGCCTGCAGATTAACGGTCATGGGTGCGATGGTCATATAGATAGGATCGGCGGCGGGAACCGACATGGCATCCGCGTTCTCCCCAGACTTGAAGTAGTCTCTTAGGAAATACCCCGCCACGGCTGCAGCGCAAGCGATCAGCAGCAATGCAAGCAAAAAAATGGTGAGCTTGCGCGCTTTGGGTGTTTTCACCTTGGCAGGCGAGGTAGTGCGGGGGTTGACGGTACTGGTGGCCATGTTATCGCTGCTAAATTGGTAAGTCGATTTTGAAACAAGCTGACTGCGGGCATCGGTCAATCAAATGGGTTAAAACGCTTTTGCTCCCGCGTTTGCCTGCGTTTTGCGCTACCCAGCCTGCCCTGAGCCAAGCCGGGCGATCAGGCGTAGGTATCTACCGCAAGACCACCGCCTTGCGGACTGGCGACTGCGGCGGCCTGCGCCAGCGGGGCAGAATTGTCGGGCAGGCTGCGACTCGGGTAGGCCCTGTGGTCAGGCGCCCTGCCCTGCCCCTGTGAAAACGCACTCTGGGTCTGCGGCTGGCTTTCGGCATTGACCGATGCGTTCCCAAGATTGATGCCACTGTCAGCAAGGGTGGCGCGCAATTGGGGCACAGCGGCCTCCACGGCTGCGCGGACCGAGGCATGACTTGACACAAACGTCAACTGCATCTGGTGGTCGTTCAAATCAAGCGTCACCTTCAGCGGACCCAATCCGGGGGGATTGAGCTGGAGTTCGGTGATCTGATGACCGGCCTTGCCCAAGTTGAGCATTTGCTGACTCAGCGCCTTGTCCCAGCCCTGGCTACCGACTTCGGGAGCCAGGAAGGCACGCGTCTGTATCGCTGTAGCATTGCTGGCCCAAGCCGGCTCCGGGCTGGCGGGCACCATGGCGCCCACGGCATTGGGGACGGCAACAGCGCTTTGATCTACAGCTGTAGCTGCAGTGAGTGTCGTTATGAACTGTGCATCGGATTTGGCTGAAGCCGACTCCAGCCGCGCGGCATCCTTGTCGGCACCAAGACTGGGCTGGTCCGGTTTGGTGTTCAACCCGGCCTTGAGGAAAGTGTCGGATTCGAGCGGCTGCTCGCCGCGAGCAGCGGAATTGAAAGGCGCAGTCTCAGCGGTGATGGTTGGCACGAGCGTGGCGATTGGATCGGATTGCCCCATTGGGATGGCGTTTTTAGCAGCCGGTGCATTTGCCTGGCCAGTTTCCTTGACCTGGCCCGTTTCTGTGGTCGTGCGGCGAAGATTATGAGTCAGGGTTTGCACTGCTGCCGTCAGTTCGCTGGCTGCAGCAGGCGAGACGGGCAGATTGCTGCCTGGGTCGCCCCTGACAGTAACCATTTCTGCCAACGCCTCTTTAGGTTGAGTATTTGCCGGCAGCGCTTTTGCCGCCAAGGCTGCTAGCCCCATAGCTTCCCCGGTCAGTACGTCATTCGGACTCGCATGCGTGGCAGCAGGCAGCGGTTCGGCCAGTGGCGCGCCGAGGGCTGGTACTTCTTGCGCAGTGCTGCTTGCTGCGAGCAACGCCGGGCTGGCTGCTGCCACCGCTGGCAGCAGTGCCTTGCTGCGTGTCAGGGCATTCGGATTTACCTTTAGCGCAGACGCTTCGCCGACCGGTGTCACATGAACCGATTTGGGCTCAGGCCGGAAAATGGGCAGGTTAATGCCCATGAGGAGCGCCGTAGGGTCGACCTTGTCATCGCTTGTCTGTTTGTCTTGATGGCGCGCAGGCGCCACCGCTTTGGTCATGTTTTTTCCAGGCGCCACGGTGTCGGGCAGCAGCGACTTGGCGAGCACCTCAAAAAAACTGGGCGACCCATCCGACTCCGGTGCTTCACTAAGTGCCTTGGGCTGACCGGTCGAAACAGCGCCAGGAGCAATTGCAATTGCAATTGCGATTGCGGGTGCGGGTGCGGCGTTAAGCATCATGGACATGGTATGGCCTCGCGTTTTAACCGGCTGAAGAGGCTGAGCGCATGTAGAACTGGCGTGAGGTGTGCTCATCGCTGTCGCGTTGCGCGCGCTTGTTTTCGGCAAGCGCTTCCTGATGCTGCACGCGCTCGGCCAGGGTATCGAAAGAATTCAGACGACAGCGGGTGTGTTGCCATTCGCTGCGCCCGTGCACCAGGCGTGCATCGGCTTGGTTTGTCAAAGCGAGCTGCTGCTCGATGGCCGTGTCAAGGGTGCTGATGAACTGCCTGAAATTGCGCAAGTGCGCCGCCGACACGCCGTCGTGCAAATGCGTTTGCAACTGGTCCAGGTACTCCTGCCGGTAACTGTTCAGGAGCTCAAGCTTTTCAGCAGCGCTGGTGTGCGCAGTTTGCAATTGGCCCAGGCGCCGGGTTGCCTCGTCCGCCTTGTTTTGTGCCAATTCGATCAGGGTGGCGAGCGGTAATTTCTCACTCATGGCGTTTTCTCCGAAATTTCAGTGCGGGGCTGGTTGTCAAACAAGGCATTGAGTTGGCTGGCCGCCGCCGGGTAGTCCACACGCTCTTGCATCGACTGTTGCAGGTAAGCCTCAATTCTTGGGTACATGGCAATGGCCTGGTCAAGCTGCAGATCGTGGCCGGGCGCATAGGCACCCACGCTGATGAGGTCATGGTTGCGCTGGTAGCGCGACAGGTTTTGCTTAAAACGGCTTACCTTCTTGAACTGTGCCGGGTCAATCAGCGCGGTCATGGCGCGGCTGATGGATGCCTCGATGTCGATCGCCGGGTAGTGACCAGCCTCGGCCAGGCTGCGCGACAACACCACATGGCCATCCAGAATGGCGCGGGCGGCATCGGCAATCGGGTCCTGCATGTCGTCGCCTTCCGACAACACTGTGTAAAACGCCGTGATCGAGCCACCGTGGCCATCCGCGTCACGCGCACCATTGCCGGCGCGCTCGACCAGTGCGGGCAACTTGGCAAACACCGAAGGCGGGTAACCCTTGGTGGCGGGCGGCTCGCCCACGGCCAGGGCAATTTCACGCTGCGCCATGGCATAGCGGGTCAAAGAGTCCATGATCAGCAGCACGTCCTTGCCCAAATCACGAAAATGCTCGGCCAGGCAAGTGGCATAGGCGGCACCCTGCAAGCGCATCAGCGGCGAGTTGTCGGCCGGTGCGGCCACCACCACCGCGCGCGCCATGCCCTCGGCACCGAGGGTGTTGTCAATGAAATCTTTCACTTCGCGGCCACGCTCGCCAATCAGGCCCACCACAATGACGTCGGCGCTGGTGTAGCGCGCCATCATGCCCAGCAACACGCTTTTGCCAACACCCGAGCCGGCAAACAAGCCCATGCGCTGGCCCCGGCCCACGGTCAAAAGTCCATTGATGGCGCGCACGCCAACGTCGAGCACACTGTCGATCGGTGCCCGGCTCAACGGGTTGACGGGGGTGGCGCTCAGTGCAACTTCATGCGTGAAGTCGAGTGTGCCCAGGCCGTCGAGCGGGCGCCCGGCGGCATCCACCACGCGGCCCAGCATGCCCTGCCCCACCGGTAACCTTTTGGTTCTGGGGCCGTTGCCACTGTCGCGACCCGGCACCGGCTCGAGCGCATAAACGCGCGCGCCGGGCAGCAAACCATCGACTTCACTTTGCGGCATCAAAAAAACGCGGTCCCCAGAGAAGCCCACCACCTCGGCCTCGGCCGTCTTGTTGGCGTAACCGGGCGGCAGCTCAATCAGGCAATCGCTGCCAACCGGCAGGTGCAGCCCTACGGCTTCAAGCACCAGACCGACGGCGCGGGTCAAGCGCCCGCAAGCGCGCACCGGCACGCTGTGCGCCACGTCACTGCGGGCCTCGGCTAACACCGCTTTCCAGGCCAGCACATGGGGGTTATCACAGAGCGGCTCGGCGACCTCAGCCATTGACAGCCTCCTTGGGCTTTCTGGGCTTGGGTGTCCTCTTTGGCTTGTCAGGCTTGTGCTGAAAGGCCGCCGTGACCCGCTCCCAGCGCGTTTCAAGTGTGGCATCAAGGGTGCCGCTGGCGGCATGCACACGGCAGCCGCCGCGCTCAATGGTGGGGTCGGTGCGTATGCGCCAGCCGGCCGAAGTCAGTTCATCGGCCAGATGCTGCTGCACCAGCGCGACGTCGTCTGCATGCAGCAACAGCCGCGGTGTGCCGTTGAGCACTGGTTCCATGCGCAGCAAATTGCGCACTAGCGCCAACATGTGCTGCGAATCGGAGGCCAGCGTCTGGCTGACCACCTGTTGGGCAATGTCGATAGCCAGCGCCAACAAGTCTTCGGCTACCTCGGCCTCGGCCGTGCGCATGGCTTGCGGCAGCGCTGCCAGCAAGGTTTGCAGCGCCTGCGCCTGCGTTTGCGCCAGCGCCAGTCCGGCAGCGTAGCCCTCGGCATGACCCTGTTCAAAACCCTCTTTGTGCCCCTCGACCTGGCCCGCCTGCTGCGCTTGCAGGCGCATGCGATTGAGCTCTTCTTCGTCGATCACGATGGTCGATGCACACGTCACAGCCGATGACTCGGCTGGCAAGGCATTGGCCTGTTCGTCCACCGGGGCTTCGGCCGCCACCAATGCTGACGCGATGGCACTCATTTCCCAGCGCTGCCAGGCGCTCATGGTCGCTGGTGGCTCGCGCTGCTGCAAGGGCTCAAACATAGGCATCCGAGCCCGAGCCGCCCGCCGTAATCTCACCCGCGTCGGTCAAGCGACGCACAATCATCAAAATGTTCTTTTGCTCAGCCTCAACCTGCGACACCCGCACCGGGCCGCGCATTTCAAGGTCTTCACGCAAGGCTTCTGCAGCGCGTTGCGACATATTTTTAAGGAACTTGTCGCAGAGTTCCTTTTGCGAGCCCTTGAGCGCAATGATGAGCGACTCGGATTCGATTTCTTTCAGCAGCAACTGGATGCTGCGGTCCTCGAGGTCAAGCAGGTTCTCGAACAGGAACATCTGGTCGAGAATCTTCTGGGCCAGGTTTTCATCAACTTCACGCACATGCTTGATCAAGGCTTCTTCATGGACGCTGCTCATCTGGTTCACAATTTCGGCAGCGGCCCGCACTCCGCCCAGACCAACATGCTTGACACCTTCACCCGACAACATTTCTGACAACACCTCGGTGAGTTCCTTGAGCGCGGCCGGTTGCACGCCGCCAAAGGTGGCAACCCGCAGCATGGCGTCGTAGCGCACCCGCTCCGAGAGTTGTTCCAGCACATCGGCGGCCTTGGTGCGATCCATGTGAACCAGCATGGTGGCAATGATCTGCGGATGCTCGTCGCGTATCAGTTCTGCCACTTCAGCTGCGCCGAGGTGGTTCAGGCGTTCAATGCCACTGGCTGACAAGCTTGTCTGGTTGATGTTTTCCATCAGGTCAGCCGCCCGTTCGGTGCCCATCGCCTTCTTCAGCGCGTTACGCAGATAGTCACCCGAGTCCAGGTGCATGGCCGAATACTGTTCAGTTTCCTGACGGAACTCTTCAAGCACGTCATTCACTTCGTCGTGCCGGACCTGCTGCAAGGTCGCGATGGCTTCACCCAGCGTCTGCACCGCCTCATGTGACAGGTGCTGCAGAACGTTGCCGGCACCGTCTTCCCCCAGTGTCATCAACAGGATGGCGCTTTTTCTTATACCGTCATGCATCTTTTTGACCCATCCAGTGTTTCAGGAGCATAGCCACCATTTGCGGCCCGTGGATAGCGGCTTCTTGTGCATACTTGACGTTGTCCTGATGACGTTTGGCCTGGGTTGCTTCGGCCTGCGCCGATACATTGACGCTGGTGGCCTCGGCGTCGGCCTCAGATTCGGCTTCGTTTTCGTTTTCAGAGGCGCCAACTTCGCCTGACGATTGGGCAACCGCCTGCACCGGCTGGGCCTTACGCATAAGGGGCCGCACCACACCAAACAGCAAGGACAAGGCGAGTACCCCAAACAATAAGCTCTTACCCGCTAGGCCGGCGAGTTCCAGGTTTTCCGGCTGGCGCCACCAAGGTTGCTGAGCCACCTCAGCGACGGGCTCGGTGGCAAACTGGCTGTTAACCACATTCACCGAATCTCCACGCTCGGTGCTGAAACCCATGGTTTCCTTGACCAGATTGGTTATTTTTTCCATATCCGCAGCCGATAGCGCTTTGGTTTCGGGCTTGCCTTGCGCGCTCAGCGTGCCGCGGTGGTTGACCAGCACCGCGACTGACAGCCGTTTGACCGCCCCAGCCGAGAATTGCACGTGTCGAATGGAGCGATCGAGTTCGTAGTTTGTCGTGCCATCCTTACGGCTGTTAATCAGGCTGGCGCCTCCCGGTGCAGCTGCGCCTGCGACATCGGTGCGTGGATTTGCCGGAGGCTGATTGCTCAAGGCGCCGGGCACGCCACCGGCCACCGTACCCGCACCTTGCTGGCCCGATTGACTGATCTGCTGACTACGAATGGCGGCGCGCGCGGGGTCATTGTTGGGAAAGTATTTTTCATCGGTGCTCTCAACGACCGAAAAATCGATGTCGGCTGACACCTGAACATGCACATTGCCCGTGCCCATCAAAGGCTCCAGAATGGCCTCAATGCGGCGAACATAGCCTTGCTCTATTTCCTGGGAATACTTGAGTTGGCTGGTGTCAAGGCCGCGCGCCCCCGCATTGGCGCTTGACAACAAGTTGCCTTGCTGATCCACCACGGTCACGCTTCTGGCAGAAAGCTCGGGCACACTGCTGGAAACCAAATGCACCACCGCGCTGATCTGGCCATCGTCAATCACGCGTCCCGGATGCAGCGTGAGTACCACCGAGGCACTTGGCTGTTTCTGGTCGCGCACAAACAACGACGCTTTGGGCAGCGCCAGATGAACGCGTGCCGAGCTCACCGCAGAAATGACGTTGATGGAGCGCGCCAACTCACCCTCCAGGGCGCGCTGGTAATTGATCTGCTCGGCAAATTGGCTGGTGCCGAATTTCTGGTTGTCAAGCAACTCAAAGCCCACATTGCCACCCTTGGGCAAACCTAGCGCTGCCAGGCGCAGGCGCGCCTCTGGCACCTTGTCGGCCGCCACCAGCAAGGCGCCGCCGCCTTCCGTAAACTTATAGGGAATATTCATCTGCTGCAGCGAGGCGATGATGGCACCACCATCACGGTCAGACAGGTTGCTGTAAAGCACGCCGTAGTCGGGCGCCCGGGTCCACAACAGCGCCGCTGCCAACGCGGCCACCAGCACAGACGCCCCCAGCATGAGCGGCAAGCGCGGATTCGCCCGCAGCTGCTCCAGCCAGGTCGGTGTAGGGGCGATGGCATCCGTACTCATGTGCATGATTATGAGTGCTGCGCGCGCTGGCTGATCGGCAGAACAACCGGGAGATTTGGCATCTTTTGACCCGATGCACCTACCAGAGCGCTGTTACGCTTGGGGCATCTGTTAAATCAAAGACGCCTGCGCGTCAAAGGAATTGCTCATGACGATTTCGTCAGTCTCGCCAAATGCTTCGATTGAGTCGGTGCTGGCGCAAATGCGCCAGATGCGCGAAATGGCCAAGGCCGGTGACCCCGGCCAAGTCGCCGCGCCGACGGCCGATACCACCAACGTGAGCTTTTCAGGCGCACTAAAACAATCGCTGGCGCGCATCAGCGAAGCACAGAACAAAGCCTTCGGCCAGGCCCAGGACTTCGAGCTGGGCAAGCCCGGTGTGGCCCTGAACGATGTGATGGTTGACCTGCAAAAAGCCAATATCGGCTTTCAAATGGGCGTGCAAGTGCGCAACAAGTTTGTTGCCGCCTACCAGGAAGTCATGAACATGACGCCTTAAGTACGCGGGTTTAGCAGTGTGAGGGCTTTGCCGTCAACCGTCAGGTCTTGCCACTGAATGCGCGCGTCCCAGCTCACGCTTGCGTCCAGCTCAAACAATAGCAGGTAACCGTGGGGCTGATTCAACCGGGTGAGGTAGCGGTAGATCGGGTTGGCAAAACGAATGGCGGCTTGCGGGTGATGATGCCAAGGTCCTGGCAGTCAGGGCATCGTTGACCCGGTCGTCGCTGAGCTCGGTGCCGTTGATGACTGCGCTGACAATGCCCCGCACACGGTCCTCCTTGAGCTTGTCCAGAAGCGAATCCAGGTGCGTGTCGCGGCGTTGGATCAGTATTTCTTTGGCTTTCCAGACCAGCGCTTCGGTGATGGGCTGGGCGAAATCGTTGTGCAACATCTCGGTCACCAACTCATAGGCCAGCGCATTCACCAGCCAGGCCTGGCCTTGGGTCAGGTGCTCAATGGCGGCCATGGCAGGCGGCTCAAATACCTGGCCGGTGGCTTGGGTGTGTTGCAGCAGCAAACTAACAATCTCGTCATGGTCAAAGCGATCCATAAAGAAGGATTTGGCCTTGATGTTAAACGGGCTGCCTGTGCCCAGGCTTTGTGCATCAGGTCGCACACGGATTGTGTAGTCGCGCACATCGCGCAGGCCAATCAGGCCAATCAAATGCGGGAAACCGCCTTTGACTCGGTCCGTAAATCCTGCACGCAGTTGGTACAGCATGGCCAAAAAATTGGCATCCAGCAAGGCATCTACTTCGTCGAGCAGCAGCACGATGGGCTTCGGGTTGGCTTGCGACCATTGCTGTAGGTAATTCAGCATGCCGTTTTCAGGAAACTGTTGGTTCGCATCCACCGCAGGTGCCCACTCAGCTTCGGGCAGATACAGACGGCTGCCTTGTGCAATGCATTGCGCGGCAATCTTCATCGCCTGCACCGGATCGCGCCCCTGGGCCGCCGGCTGGATCGAACTGATCAGCACGGTGTAACGCCCATCGCTGTTCAATTTTTCCATCAACGCCAAGCCAAAAGTGGCCTTGCCGGTCTGGCGCGGCGCAGGAATCACAAAATACTGGCCCTGGTCAATCAGCGTCTAAATGCCTTTCAGCCACTCCAACGGGTTCACCATGTAATCGATGAGCATGACCAGTGTGAGCATCACGCCAGGTCAAATGAATTCGTGCCAACACAATCACCGCTGCCGCGACGCCCACGCCCAACGCACTCTCGGAAACGTTGCGCAGGACAATCGCACTTCATTAATTCCCGTTAATATCAAAACCATGACCACGCCCACAACGCACCCTGACGAATTCGACAGCCCCTGGAAAGACATCCTGGAGCACGCCTTCCCCGAGTTCTCTGGGCTGCACCCACGAAATACGCTTTCCAGTGGTCAAACTGCTCGACTACGCTGATCAAGATCAAAACCTTGAAGCCAACCCTAACCCGTTTGCCCTGGTCACGGCAGCCCACCTGCGCACCCGGCAAACCAAACACAACCCCGAGCAGCGCTACCAAGCCACACGCACTCTGGTGCGCCTGCTCTACACCCACGGCTGGAGCCGTCAGCGCGTGCTGGACCTGTTTTCCGTGCTCGACTGGATGATGCGACTGCCCGACGGCCTGGCGCAACAACTGTGGC
>PFUD01000052.1 GCA_002789915.1 Comamonadaceae bacterium CG_4_9_14_3_um_filter_60_33
TGATGTCGCCCAGGCTGGCCTTGGGGGCGTAAATGATGTTCTGGCGGCTCAGCAGCAGGGCGGTGGGCTTGGCTTTGTTTTGCAGCGCCACGGCCCAAGCCACGGCGGTCTCGGCGGTGTCACCGGGGCGCCAGACGTCGAGGTTAGGAATCAGGCGCAGAGAAGCCGCATGCTCGATCGACTGGTGCGTTGGGCCGTCTTCGCCCAGGCCAATGCTGTCGTGGGTGAACACATGCACCACGCGCAGCTTCATCAGCGCGGCCATGCGGATGGCGTTGCGGCTGTAGTCGCTGAACGTGAGAAAGGTGCCACCGTAAGGAATGAACCCGCCATGCAGCGCCACGCCGTTCATGATGGCGGCCATGCCGAATTCGCGCACGCCGTAGCTGATGTGGCGCCCGCCGTTGCCGATGCCGCTCAGCGAATCAAAGCGCAACGCTGGCGTGCTCTTGGTGTTGGTCAGGTTGGAGCCGGTCAAATCGGCCGAGCCACCGAGCATTTCGGGCAACGCGGCGGTGAAGGCTTCGAGCGCGAGCTGGCTGGCCTTGCGGCTGGCCACGTTTTCGGCTTTGGTGTGTGCGGCCACGGCGGTGTCCACCGCCACCTGCGCAAAATTCTTGGGCAGCTCGCCCTTCATGCGGCGCACCAGTTCTTTGGCCAGCGCCGGGTGGGTGGCCTTGTAAGCGGCAAATTTGTCGTTCCAGGCTGCCTCGGCTGCGCTGCCAGCGGCTTTGGCATCCCAGGCCGCGTAGATGTCCTTGGGGATCACAAATGGCGCCGGTGTCCAGCCGATGGCTTCGCGCGTGAGTTTGATTTCTTCGGCGCCGAGCGGCTCGCCATGGGCTTTGGCGGTGCCGGCGCGGTTGGGTGAACCCGCGCCAATGGCGGTCTTGCAAATGATCAGCGTCGGCTTGTCGTTGGACTTTTTGGCCTCGGCAATGGTCTCGGCGACCAGCGTGGCATTTTGCCCGTCGATGGGGCCGAGCACGTTCCAGCCGTAAGCGACAAACCGCAGCGCCGTGTTGTCGATGAACCATGGGCTCACCTGGCCGTCGATCGAGATGCCGTTGTCGTCGTACAGCGCAATTAACTTGTTGAGTTTCCAGGCGCCGGCCAGCGCGCAAGTCTCGTGGCTGATGCCTTCCATCAGGCAGCCGTCGCCCATGAAGGCGTAGGTGTGGTGGTTCACCACATCCAGGCCGTCACGGTTGAATTCCTGAGCCAACAGCTTCTCGGCCAGCGCCATGCCGACCGCGTTGCTGATGCCCTGGCCCAGCGGGCCGGTGGTGGTCTCCACGCCAGGGGTCACATCAACTTCTGGGTGGCCCGGCGTCTTGCTGTGGAGTTGCCTGAAATTCTTCAGTTCCTTAATTGGCAGCTTGTAGCCGGTGAGGTGCAGCACCGAGTACAGCAGCATCGAGCTGTGGCCGTTGGAAAGCACAAAACGGTCGCGGTCAAGCCACTTCGGGTTGGCCGGATTGTGCTTGAGGTGGCTGCCCCACAACGCCAGCGCCATGTCGGCCATGCCCATCGGCGCCCCGGGGTGGCCCGAGTTGGCGGCCTGCACCGCGTCCATGCTCAGCGCGCGAATGGCGTTGGCCATGTCGGCAGGGGTCACGGCCGCGGTGCTTTGGGTTGCTGGAGGGGTTTGAATGATTTCAGCCATGGAGGAATGCCTTGAACAGATTGAACGAAACGAATGACTGAATTTTACGAAGTCAAAGGAGCTGGTCCCAAAAGCAGTGAACCGCCCGGTTGACAAGGGTCAGCGATGATGAAAAAACTTGCAGGTTCTCTCGGCTCATTTCAGCGGTATGGGCTGCGCTGCCGGCACCGGCACGGCCGTCACGCTGTTCTTCGGGCTGCCATCAATCAGCTTGTCGGAGTACACCAGATACACCAGCGTGTTGCGCTTACTGTCGACCATGCGCACCACGCGCACATGCTTGAAGAGGAAGGAGGTGCGGGCATTGAACACTTCGTCCCGCGGGGCGATCTTGCCCTTGAAGGCAATCGGGCCGATCTGGCGGCAAGCCACCGCAGCGTCAGACGTGTCCTCGGCCAGGCCCAGCGCCCCTTTGTAACCGCCTGTTTTGGCGTGCGACAAGTAGCAGGCCACCCCGTCCACTGCGGGGTCGTCGAACACCTCCACCACCACTTTGTCGTTGGGACTCAACAGCTTGAATGTGGTGCTGACTTCGCCCACGGTTTCGGCAGTGGCGCCTGACGATGCCAGCAGCACAGCAACGGCCAACAAGATTTTTTTCATCGAATGTACTTTCAGGTGGGTAAAGAGTACCTGGTCAAAGCGCCAGATGGTGCGCCAGCTCGGGTGTTGAAGGCTGATTGTCAACGGCTTTCGCTTCAACACAGTCATCAAGCCTTGCGGCTGTACACAAGCTGATGGATCACAGCAGCCCTTGAAGGCCAAAGGATTTCATGGCAGGGCAATAATTGCCACTCTGACGGTGGTTGACGTCGTATTTCAATAGAGCAGCCCCTACCAAGCTTCACATGATCTGGAGATGTTCATGATGCCCCGATTGCTTTCAATTTGCCTAGCGCTTGCCCTGATCACCCAGGTTCACGCGGCTGACACGCCCGACGCAATGGCTGCGCCAGAACCGACTGCGACCGAGCGTCTGGCAAACGCCCGCAGCGCCATCGATGCTAAAGACTGGCAACGCGCCTTGACTGAACTGCGGGTGGCATTGCAAACAGCCCCGAACAACGCCGACGTACACAACCTGCTGGGCTTTAGCTACCGCAAGCAAGCCCAGCCCGATTTGCCCAAAGCTTTTGAACATTACCAGCAAGCCCTCAAGCTCAACCCATTACATCGCGGCGCACACGAGTACATTGGAGAGGCTTATCTGATGGACAACAAGCCGGCCGAAGCCGAACGTCACCTGGCAGCACTTGAGAAAATCTGTGGCAACCGCAGCTGCGAGGAATATGCAGACTTGGCAAAGGCGATTGCGGCGTATAAGCCTCCAAAGTGAGCACAACAACTTTTGTCGACCCGCTGCAGCGGCGAGCGCAGCCTTCGCTTGCACCTTGGATTGCGATGAAGAACGCCCCGTGCATGAAGCGATCCAAGCGTGAACACCATCCCGCCTGCAATGGCGGGATAGGTAGGCAGATCACCCAAACCGACAGCCACCGTTTGCTCGATGCGGTGTTGGAAGCTGCGATAGAAGCTGCATTTATCCCGGCCTGACGGATTAATGGAGCTATCGCCATGACTTTGTCAACACCACAAACCTGCCCACCGCCCGCTGGCTATGAAACCTGGCTTGACTATGCCGTGGTAAACATGGACACGCGCAGTGCCTATCACGAGTATTTGTTCGAGCTTTCGGCCGGTAGCAGCCCGGCGTGTGACCGTGAAGCCATGCGGGTTGCTGTTTTGGCTGAACTCGATGCCCTGCGCTTGGCAGCCCAGGTTGCCGACACCTTCCCGGCACTGCTTCGCTCGGGTATCCATCAATCAAGCCAATAACAAAATTTTAGAGCGCCTCCTCAATGGCCGCTTCCGCTGCCGTCTTGACTGATGAAAGCATCGGATGTCTGACTGCGACGGGTCTTTAAGCGAATTTCACGATTGCCGAAGGCCGACCATCAAAGTTGAATGTCGGTTCTGGAAAGATCTGTGGATCCGGATCGCAGCGCAAGCCGACCAGCACGAATGACAGGTTCCTGGAAGTCCAATTCAACGATCTTCGCTACGCTACGAACCCAGATGGACGGTATTGGTTCAATCTACCGTTGGCTGAGCCAGTTCGGCGAAATTATTGATCTTTACAGCCCCGTCCGGGAAACGTGCAACCACTTCCAATTGACCACCCATGGCTTCAATGTGACTGCGTAAAGTGGATAAATACATGTCGGTTCGTTTCTCCATTTTGGCGATGGACGGTTGTTGAACGTGCAGCACGTCAGCCAACATTTTTTGCGAAAGTCCACGTGCCTGACGCAATTCGTTCAGAGGCATTTCAGCCAGCATCACTCGCGCGTTGGCCGCAGAGCGCGCCTGCGCTTGGGGGGTCATACGCGCACGCAGTTCACTAAATTTATTAGCCATCGATAAGTCCTTCCTTTCGAAGTTGCGCGATATGTTGGTCATAAAGTTGGTCGGCTATAGGAACGTGGATGTCGTACCAGCGGTCATTCCCGGTCTTGTCCCCGCCAATCAGCAAAATTGCTGAGCGACGTGGATCAAAGGCGTACAGCGTGCGCAACGGTTTTCCACCCTGCTGAGTGCGCAGTTCTCGCATGTGTTTATGCCTTGAGCCGTTGATGCCACTGCTGTGAGGGTAGCCAAGCCCTGGCCCGCGAGCCTCAAGCAATCGCACGCTCGAATCAAGAGCTTCCTGTTCATCCTCAGACAGGCTGGTCCACCAGTCACCGAACTCATTTGTGTATTCAACGTCCCAAGTCATAGGTAGACTATAGCGAGTCGCATACATTCCTTCAATGGAATAATTAGAAACACTTCAAACACATGTGGATAGTGTTTTGACCTGCAAAAGCAGAGCTGAACGGCCGGTTTGGATATGGAATTTCGGCATGTGGGCTGACCGCAACGGGTCTAGACCGGTCTGCCAAGTGCAAGCAGCGACTGATCGTCGCAGGCACAAGGGTGAATCACTCTGCAAAAGTTCACTCCGATTGCGGATACCTGCTTTTTGATTTTCAAGGGGACAG
>PFUD01000154.1 GCA_002789915.1 Comamonadaceae bacterium CG_4_9_14_3_um_filter_60_33
GCCGGGCGCCAGGCGCTGCATGTCGGCCACGTCCAGCACTACGTCGGTGGTCATGGCTTCAGGCGACCATGCCTTGAGCCAGCTGCTGCGCTGGGCGTGCATCACCAGCACCGGGCATGCGATTGACAGCCCCCGGGCGACCTCGGCATGGGCGCGGTGAATGGCGCGAAACCAGCCGGCATAGATCGGAAAACCCGCCAGGGGCTTCCAAAGCGTGTTGTAGCGCCATTCGCCATGATGATCGGCGAGCAGGCTCTGGCCGTAAACCGTTGTCGCCACCGGAATGACCAGTTGCGGCCACCATTTGCCCAGGGCTGCCAGCAATGGCTCCAGAAAGCGCTCCTGCCAGAGCGGCAAGTTCATGTCGAGAAAAGGGCTGTTCAGGAACAACGCATTCACTGCTGCGCGCTGTGCGCCACGGTGCGCATACAGGGCAGTCACCAGACCCCCGGTGGAATGGCCGTTGAGCAGCAGCCAGTCAACGGCTTCGCTTGTCTTCAGGACATGGATGGCCGCATCGACATCGTCCAGGTACTCGTCGATGCTACGCGTGAAATTGGGCAATTGGCGGGCGCGCAGGGCCCGGCCGTGACGGCGCAGGTCAAGCGCATAAAAATGCAGCCCGGCCTGGTTATAAAAGTCAGCCAGATGGATCTGAAAAAAGTAGTCCACATAGCCGTGCACATACAAGACGGCTTTGGCGCTGGCGCTGTTGCAGCGCCGACGCACCAGCACGGCATCCGCCGGACCATCAAAAGCCGTGCGGCCGCTCAGGGTGGTTTGCTCAAAGCCAGGCAGCACATCGGGCGACCAGCTGGTCGGTTGCATAGGTGTCCCAGAAAAAATACCAAGGTGGGCATATTAACAAGGGGCTGCACTTGGCAGCCCCCTTATCCCGGTATGCTGGGGACCTTTTTGAAAGATCAGTTCAGCAACTTGCCCAGATTGAGCATTTGCACTTCGCCGCTGCTGTCATCAACCCCGTCGTTATCGTTGACGATGATCACATCGCCATTGGCAAGTCGTGCCAAGCCCTCAATTTTCTCAAGCACAGAACCCGCCGGGCCGCGCAGATCGGCCATCAGGTCGCGCACCAGGGTTTTGCTCAGGGTCGTGCCATCGGCTTTGCCGGTCAGGTCGATGCGGTACAGGCGTTTGACGCGGGCATCGGGGCCACCCTGGTTGTCGCGCTCGATCACCAGGAATTGATTGTTGCCCAAAGCCGTGATGTCAGACAAACCCACCCAGCCACCGTTGGGTGACTCGACCAGGTCCAGCGGGTAAAACATGAACTGCCATGTGTTGTTAGCCAGGTCATAAATGCCAACACGTGGCTGCGTGTCATTCACCCAGGCGCGCTGGAAGGCCACGACCAGTTTGCCATCGGACTCGGCCACACCTTCAAAGCCAAAGCGGACCTGCTTGGCATTGATTTCAGCAGGCAACTGAATAATGTGTTCGATCACACCGCTGGCACTGACCTTGAAGATCAGATTGGCAGATAGTACAGGGCGTTTTTTGCTGTCATCGACCGACCCTTTGCCTTCAGAAGCAATCCAGAAACCACCGGTCGAGGCCAGAGAGATGCCTTCAGGATCGATGTTGACCGAGCCGTCGGCATTGACCAAGGCCGCGAGATCGGTGTCGTCGAACTTCAGCGGGTCTTTGGTATTTGGCAGGTCTGCTGCCAGCGCGGCAATTTTGCTGTTCGGGTCGGTGATGCGGATCTCTTTTTGCAACAGGGCAGGTTTGCTCGCGGTCTCGATCTCAAATATCCGGTTGCCGCGGAAGAAGCTGTCATCAACGCCAAACACCACAGTTCCGCTGGTGGCTGCAGCCAGACCCGAAAGCGCTCCCCACGGAATGGGCGTGCCATCGGCGCGGTCCACCGACTGCAGGGTCGGGTAGGCGGCCGGTGCCGACTGGTATTGGTAAATATTCAATGAACCCCGTGCCAGGATGGACCGATCATCGAGTTCACTGGCCGAGATGAGCAATTTGCGCGCGGGAATGGCCAACACGCCTTCGGGACGGAGACTGCCCGGCAAAACTTGTTTGTAAGCAGGTTGGTTCGGGTTGCTCATGTCATAAACGATAACCACGCTGGAACGCTCGGACGCAACGAACAAATAGTCGGTGCCGGCAAATTTGGCGAATTCGGCGTTTTCAGGTTCATTGCCTTTGGCGTCTGAGCGCTTGTCGTTGGTGTGGCCGATGCGCGCCATCAGGTGCTCCAATGAATTACCCGCATCAAAGGCAACGCTGCCGTCCAGGTTGAAGGTGGTGAAACCGCGGCTGCCACCGTTGAAGTCGCCCTCGTTGGCTGTGACGAACTGGCTTTTGGAAATCCAGGTTACGCCATCGGGCTCACGCATGCGGTCGGTCTGTGTCTCGGTCAAGTTGACTTGGTTGGGCCGCGGTGCATCCGTCAAATCGACCTTGTCGAGCGTCACGCTGCCTGCACTGAAATGCCGGGTGACTTTGCCTGAAGCCAAATCGACCAAAGCGATGTGGTTGTTCTCTTGCAGTGTGACCACCGCAATGTTGTCGTCATTGATGTCCACATATTCCGGCTCAGGATCGGTTGGGTACAACATGCCCTCCAGACCGGCCAGGTTCACGGTGCGCGTCTTCCAGGTGGCGGGCTTGCCAGACACGTCCACGATCACCAAACTACCTGCGGGCAGTTGGGGCATAGCGCCTTTGTTGAGCGATTCGTTGCGCTCGTTTTCAATCACGATGGCAAGGTATCTGCCATCCTTGCTGTGCGCGATCGAATCCGGTTGGCCCGGCAGTGCGATCTCGCCAATGACCGCTTGGCTGGCAATGTCAACCACCACGAGTTTGCCGGAGGGATTCACGAAGTCGGGTGACGTGTTGACGGCGACCAGTGCATTCGTGCGCAGCACCGTCACCGAGGTGGGCTCGCCACCCATGGCCAGTGCACCCAGCGCGCTCGGCGCTTTGACGTTCTTGATGTCAACGAAACCGATCTCGCCTTTGAGGCTGTTGGAATAAATCAGCGTCATGCCGTCTTCGCTGGCAGCAACGATCTCGGGCGAAGTTTTCTCGTCGGTTTCGCAGGACGAGCCCGTTTGCTGGCAGACTGCAAACGTGGCAGTGCGGTTGAAAGACATGTTGGAGTTGCGCTTGGAAACCATGCTGGCGCTGGATTGGGATGCGTCCGCTACCGCAGCGGCTGGGCCATCGCTGCCGCCGCAGGCGACAAGCACGGCGCCCATGACGAGGCTGGCAGCAAACAGGCGCACGGGATGGTGTGAGGTCAGTTTTTTCATGTTTGAGTCAGGTTGCGGGTTGGTTGAAAGGAGTTTGTTTTTAGCGGCCGTGCGTGACAGAGTTGTGACATGGTGAGCGTCGGCTGGTGGGCGAACACATTGCGCTGCGAGGTTTCACTAAATCTTCTTATTTGGTTCACAGGTTTGTCACAGCCACCTTTTAAATTCATGGTTCCATTAACGTAACGGAGCTTTTACATGACCCGACCCACTTCCGCCAATTCCCTGAATTCTGAGAATGCCTTGTCTGCGCTCGGCACTGCCGCAAGCCAGGCCAGCCTGCCGCGCCGCCACGTGCTCAAAGGGGCCTTGGGCAGCTTGACGGCCATGAGCCTGGGTAGCTTGGGC
>PFUD01000036.1 GCA_002789915.1 Comamonadaceae bacterium CG_4_9_14_3_um_filter_60_33
CCCTGCTGGGTTATTTTGTTGCCATGAAGGGCGTTGAAGAAGTGCACCTGCTCAACATCACGGTCGCGCCCGAGCACCAGCGCCAGGGCTGGGCCCGCGTCATGCTCGAGGCCCTGGCCCTGTGGTCGCGCGGCCAGGGCGCGCAATGGCTGTGGCTGGAAGCACGCGACAGCAACACCCGGGCGCTACAGGTTTACAAAGCACACGGTTTTCGCCATGTCGGCGTGCGGCGCCAGTATTACCCTGCCGCTCAGGGGCGACGCGAAGATGCGGTGGTGATGAGCCTCAAGCTCGACGCCGCGCCCGCGCACAAGGTCGCACCATGAGCCTGGCCCTGGACGCGCGCCAACGCGCCATGCTGCTGGAAATGGGCGTGCGCGTCTGGCAGCCACCCGCGAACACCGAAGCTGACAACGCCACAACCGCGCCTACGCCAACCGCGCCTACGCCAAGTGCGGCTGTAACAAACGCAACCGCAACACCGCCAGCCGCCGCATCGCCAGCTACGGCTGGATCACCGGCAGCGCCAGTCCGCCAACCCACACCGGCTGCGAGTGCTTCCGAATCGCGCCCACCCGAACCCAGCCCGCCTGACAACGCCCCGCTGGCAAGCCCTGCCGCTGTAGCCTCGTCGCCACCCAAGGCGCCAGCGCCCACCCGGGTCACCAAACTGGCCGATGACATTGCCAGCATGGATTGGCCGGCCTTGACTGAGGCCATTCTTCATTGCCAGGCTTGCGCCATGTGCCTGGGCCGCCGCACGCCAGTGTTGGCGCCACAGCTGCTGGCTACACCCTGCGACTGGCTGGTGCTGGGCGACCCGCCAGATGAAGCCGAGGAGCGCGCGGGGCGACCCTTTGTCGAAGAAGCAGGTCAGTTGCTCGACAACATGTTGCGCGCTGTCGGCGTCAGGCGCTGGGACCAGTCTGCCAGCGCAGACCAGTCAGCGGCCGAACGCGCCTACCTGACTCCCGTGCTCAAGTGCCGCCCGGCCCTGATGCGCGCACCCGACGCGACAGAACTGGCCACCTGCGCCCACTTCTTGCGCCGCGAAATCGCCCTGACCCAGCCCAAGGTGATTGTTGCCATGGGCCGTTTTGCCATGCAACTGCTGCTCAGCGAAACCCCGCCCGAGCAGGCCCGCCTCCCCTTAGGCAAACTGCGCGGCCAGGTCTGGCGCTTTGCCGATGTGCCAGTGGTAGTGACTTATCCGCCTACTTTTTTGTTGCGCAACGGCGCCGACAAGGCCAAAGCCTGGGCCGACCTGTGCCTGGCCCGTACCGTGGCCCAAGGCGGCCACAGTGCCAGCGGCGATACCCCTAACCCGTAAAATCCGCCCATGCTGACTGTTAAAACCCAATTGCTCGACGTGCTGCGCACCACGCTGGAAACCATGCAGCCCGGCGCTGGCGCCAAGGCCGCGTTCGAATCGCCCAAAGTTGCCGAACACGGCGACCTGGCCACCACCGCCGCCATGCAACTGGCCAAGCCGCTCCGGCAAAACCCGCGGCAACTGGCCGAGAGCGTTTGCGCAGTGCTGCGCGGCACACCGCCTTACCAAACCTGGGTCGAGGCGCTGGAAATTGCCGGGCCCGGCTTCATCAACATCAAGCTCAAACCTGCGGCAAAGCAACAGGTGGTGCGTTCGGTGATGCTGCAAGCCGACCGTTACGGCATGCAAGCCGACAACGGCCAGCGCATGCTGGTGGAGTTTGTTTCGGCCAACCCCACCGGGCCGCTGCACGTAGGCCACGGCCGTCAGGCGGCACTGGGCGACGCCATCTGCAACCTGTTCGAAAGCCAGGGCTGGCTGGTGCACCGCGAGTTTTATTACAACGACGCCGGTGTACAGATCGGCACGCTGGCCACCAGCACGCAACTGCGCGCGCAGGGCTTCAAACCGGGCGACGCCTGCTGGCCGATCGACCCAGATAACCCATTGAGCAAGAACTTCTACAACGGCGAGTACATCGCCGACATCGCGGCCGACTTTTTGGCGCAAAAAACCGTCACGTCAGACGACCGCGCCTACACCGCTTCGGGTGATGCCGCCGACCTGGACAGCATCCGCCAGTTTGCCGTGGCCTATTTGCGCCACGAGCAAGACCTTGACCTGTCTGCCTTTGCCGTCAAGTTCGACAACTATTACCTGGAAAGCAGCCTCTACACCAGTGGCCGGGTCGAAGCCACCGTCAAGCGCCTGATCGATGCCGGCAAAACCTACGAACAAGACGGCGCGCTGTGGCTCAAATCCACCGACTACGGTGACGACAAAGACCGCGTCATGCGCAAGCAAGATGGCAGCTACACCTACTTTGTGCCCGACGTGGCCTACCACATCAGCAAATGGGAGCGCGGATTTCACAAGGTCATCAACATCCAGGGCACCGACCACCACGGCACCATCGCCCGCGTGCGCGCCGGCTTGCAGGCCGCCAATGTGGGCATTCCGCAAGGCTACCCCGACTACGTGCTGCACACCATGGTGCGCGTGGTCAAGGGTGGCCAAGAGGTCAAGATCAGCAAGCGCGCCGGCAGCTACGTGACGCTGCGCGATTTGATCGAATGGACCAGCAAGGACGCTGTGCGCTTCTTTTTGCTCAGCCGCAAGCCCGACACCGAATACACCTTCGATGTCGATCTGGCAGTGGCCAAAAACAACGATAACCCGGTCTATTACGTGCAATACGCCCACGCGCGCATCTGCTCGGTGCTGACCGCCTGGGGCGGACAGGTCAGCGCCCTGCACCCGGTCGATTTGGCGCCGCTGCAAAGCCCGCAAGCGCTGGCCCTGATGCTGCTGCTGGCCAAATACCCCGATATGCTTACCGCCGCTGCTTCAGACTTTGCCCCACACGACGTGACTTTTTACCTGCGCGAACTGGCCGCCTGCTACCACAGCTATTACGATGCCGAGCGCATTCTGGTGGATGACGAAGCCATCAAACTGGCGCGCCTGGCGCTGGTGGCAGCCACCGCGCAGGTATTGCGCAATGGCCTGGCGGTGCTGGGTGTCAGCGCGCCGCAAAAAATGTAATTCAAGACAAACCAAGACATCACATGCAACAACAACGCGGCAGCACCCTGTTGGGTTTTATCATCGGACTTTTGGTGGGCCTGGGCGTGGCGCTGGCGGTAGCCGTCTATGTCACCAAGGTGCCCATTCTGTTTTTCAACAAGACGGCCGGCCGCAATGCCGACCAGGATGCCAATGAGATTGAAAAAAACAAAAACTGGGACCCCAACGCACCGCTGTACGGCAAAAACCCAGCCAGATCGGCAGCGCCCATCGAACCCGTGGTGCCGGCCCCCGAAGCCAGCAATGAAAAGAACCAAGCTGCGGTCAGTGCCGATCCCCTGGGCGATCTGGCCAACGCACGCACCCAAAATGACACTGTCGGGGAAATCAACACCGCCCCAGATCCGTTCACCTACTTTATCCAGGTCGGCGCCTACCGCACGCCCGAAGACGCCCAGACGCAGCGTGCCAAACTCTTGTTGTCAGGCATTGAAACCAAAATCACCGAGCGCGAGCAGTCGGGCCGCACCATTTACCGTGTGCGCGTTGGCCCGTTCGACAATCGCGCGCAAGCGGATGCCGCCAAAACCAAGCTCGACGCCGCAGGGATTGAAACCGCGCTGGTGCGCGTGCAACGTTGAACTTTGCCAACCCCGCACACTCACAGCCTGACGACATCATCTTCAAGAGACTTCACCATGCAACGTCGTGCTTTTGTCGCAAATACCGGTGCGCTTGCCGGTACGCTAGTCATTAGCGCCACACTCCTGTCGCCTGGTCTGGCGCTGGCGCAAGCGGGGGTGCCGCGTGCCGGAGAAGATTTTCTGGTGCTCAATCGCCCGGTGCCAGTCGATGCGGCCACCGGCAAGATCGAGGTGATCGAATTCTTTGGCTACTTCTGCCCGCATTGCAATGCGTTCGAGCCAGTCTTGAATGCATGGGTCAAAAAAGTCCCCAAAGACGTGGTCTTCAAGCGGGTGCCGGTTGCCTTCAGTGGCGGCGCCGTGCCCCAGCAGCGCTTGTACTACGCGCTCGAAAACATGGGTTTGGTCGAACAACTGCATGCGCGCGTTTTTGCCGCCATTCACGGCGAAAGACAAGACCTGAGCCAGGCTGCGGCCATTGCCGACTGGGTGGCCAGGCAAGGCGTTGACCGGGCCAGTTTTGCAGAACAGTACGACTCCTTTTCGGTCTCCACTCAAGTGGCTCGCGCCAGCCAATTACTCACGGCGTACCGGGTTGAAGGCGTGCCCGCGCTGGGCGTTGCCGGGCGTTATTACACCGACGGCGCGTTGACCCGGAGCATGGACCGGATGTTGCAGGTGGCTGACTACCTGACAGAGCAGGTCCGCCGCAGCCGCTCATCCTGACAGAATCGGCTTGTGCCACCATGCAAGTGGGCGATGCCCGCTACAATCTTGTCAACACTTACGCAAGATTCATGCCTTTATGAAAAAACCCTTCCCTTCCTGGCTGGTCGCCAGCGCACTGCTGCTGTCGGCGTCGATGGCCTGCGCTGAAAGTGCCGATCGGGACAAGCCCATGAACATCGAGGCCGATGCGCTGCGCTATGACGATGCGCGGCAGGTCAGCGTCTTCACCGGGGCGGTGGTATTGACCAAGGGCACGATCCTGATTCGCGGCGACAAACTGGAAGTACGCCAGGACCCGCAGGGCTACCAGTATGGCGTGGTCACCGGCACGCCACAGCAGCGCGCTTATTTCAAACAAAAGCGCGAAGGTGTCGATGAAACCATTGAGGGCGAAGGTTTCACCATTGACTACGACAGCCGCCTCGACACCGTGAAGTTCACCGGTCAGGCACAGCTGCGCCGCTACCAGGGTGCCCGGCTTAACGACGAATTCAATGCCGGCATCATTGTTTACAACAACACCACCGACGTGTTCACGCTGGACGGCGCCCCGGCAACGGGCGCCCAGGGCAGCAGCGGCCAGCCCGGTGCCCCGGCCGGGCGCGTTCGCGCCATGCTGACGCCCAAAACTGCACCGGCAGCATCGGCGCCAGCGCCCGCCACCAGTGCGCCACTGCGCAGCAGCCCCACGCTGGGTGACCCCGCGCAATAACGCCGATGCCGATGCCGTCCACGCCCGCCATGACCGCCCCCGCGCTCACTCCCGAAGTGACTGAAAGCCGCCTGGAAGCGCATCACCTGCAAAAGTTCTATGGCAGTCGCGAAGTCGTCAAAGACGTGTCGCTGACCGTGCGCAAGGGCGAGGTGGTGGGGTTGCTGGGCCCGAACGGCGCCGGTAAAACCACTTCTTTTTACATGATCGTGGGGCTGGTGCGGGCCAGCGCGGGCGACATCACCATCGACGGTCAATCCATCGAACACATGCCGATTCACCGGCGCGCGCGGCTCGGCCTGAGCTATTTGCCACAAGAGGCCTCCATCTTCCGCAAACTCAACGTCGAAGACAACGTGCGCGCCGTGCTCGAATTGCAGTTGGACGCGCAAGGCAAGGGGCTGACCAAGGCTGAGATCGAGAAGCGCCTGACCGGTTTGCTACAGGATTTGCGGGTAGACCATTTGCGCGAGTCGTCCGCACTGTCGCTGTCCGGCGGCGAGCGCCGGCGCGTCGAAATTGCCCGTGCCCTGGCCACCCAGCCACGCTTTATCCTGCTGGACGAGCCCTTTGCCGGCATCGACCCGATTGCCATCATCGAGATCCAGCGCATCATTGCCTTTCTGAAAAGCCGCGGAATCGGGGTGCTGATCACCGACCACAACGTGCGCGAAACCCTGGGTATTTGCGACCACGCCTACATCATCAGCGACGGCAGCGTGCTGGCGCAAGGCACGCCCGCCGAGATCATCAACAACGTCGATGTGCGCCGGGTGTACCTGGGCGAGCACTTTAGAATGTGATGAAACAAGGCCTTTCCCTCCGCACCTCGCAGCATCTGGCGCTGACGCCACAGTTGCAGCAGTCCATCCGGCTACTTCAGCTCTCCACCATGGAGCTCAGCAGCGAAGTTGACCAGATGCTCGACGACAACCCGTTTCTGGAGCGCTCTGAAGATGCCGCCGAACGTGAGTCGTACGGACTGGAGCAAGCCGACACTGCCGTCAGCGCGAACGACCGTGAACTTGAATCCGCCACGTATTCCGGCTCGGACGATACCTACACCGCTAAATCGAGCACCGAAAGCAGCGCCGAAGAAAGCTCTACCACGCTGGACGACGGCCCGAGCTGGGAAGGTGATGGCACTGTCAGCCTTAGCCCGGACGACAGCGAATGGGGTGGCGAGGCACGCGCCCACGGCAACAACCTCACGGGCGACGACGAGATGGATGCCACCGAATTGGCGCGCAACCAGGAGTCGCTACAGAGCTTTCTCCTGCGTCAGGCGCTCACCCTGCGGCTGAGCCCGGAAGACCAGGCCGCGCTCTATTTTTTGATCGAATCACTCAACGACGACGGTTACCTTGAAGACGAGCTGACCGATCTGGCCACCGGCCTGGCAGGCGATGATGACAGCCAGATCGAAGAACTGGTGCACCATTTCACCGTGGCGCTGCGGTTGCTGCAAAGCCTGGAGCCCACCGGTGTCGGGGCACAGAATCTGGCCCAATGCCTGCGCCTGCAACTGACGGCCTTGCAAGCGCTACAAGTCGACCCAGGCGTCGATGCCGACACGCTGGCGGTGGCGTTGCGCATCTGCGCCCAGCCGATGGACTTGTTAGCCCGGCGCGACATCAAGCACCTGATGCCCGTGTGCAATGCCAGCGACGCCCAGGTGCGCGCCGCCATCGCCCTGATTGGCCGCCTGGAGCCCAAGCCCGGCCGCCGTTTTGTTAATGTGGAACGTAACATCGTGGTGCCGGATGTGCTGGTGGTGGCCGTCGGGCAGGGGCCACAGGTGAAATTCCAGGTGCGACTCAACCCCGAGGTCATGCCGCGCCTGCGCGTGCACGACATTTACGCCAACGCGCTCAAGGGCCACAAGGCCGGCGGCAGCGACGCCGCCAACTTTGCCGCCCTGCAGCAGCGTCTGCAAGAAGCGCGCTGGTTCATCAAAAACATCCAGCAGCGCTTTGACACCATCCTGCGCGTCAGCTCGGCCATCGTGGAACGCCAAAAAAGCTTCTTTGTGCACGGCGAACTGGCCATGCGTCCGCTGGTGCTGCGCGAAATTGCCGACGAGCTGGGCCTGCACGAATCCACCATCAGCCGCGTCACCACCGCCAAATACATGGCAACACCGTTCGGCACCTTTGAGTTGAAATACTTTTTTGGCTCCGGCCTGGGCACCGAGTCGGGCGGCAACGCATCGAGCACGGCGGTGCGGGCGCTGATCAAACAATTTGTCGCTGCCGAAAGTCCCAAAAAACCGCTGAGCGACAACCAGTTGTCGGACATGCTCAAGGAGCAGGGCATCGAATGCGCGCGCCGCACCGTGGCCAAATACCGCGAAGGCCTGCGCATTGCGCCGGCTTCGCTGAGGAAAGAGTTATGAGACCTTGCGGGACAGACCAAGATTTGCGAAGCAAATTTGCTCTGTCCTCAACTGATTGTCGGATGTTTGGCTTCCCGCCTTGCGGGACAGACCGCAGTCATGCGAAGCGAACCAGCTCTGCCCCCAACTGATTAAGGTATCTATGCAACAACTGCAGTTATTTCTCCCCTGCGCTGCCGGCGTCGAGGACTACCTGGCCCCCGAGGTACTGCGCATCACCGGCCTGCCGCCGGGTTGCATCACCAAACAACGCGGCGGCGTGGCCGTGCGCACCTCGCTGGCGCAGGCCATGCTGCTCAACCTGCACAGCCGCCTGGCCCAGCGCGTGCTGGTGCTGCTGAGCTACACCGAATACCGCAACGAGCAGGACCTGTACCGCGCGGCCTCCGAAGTGGCCTGGGAGCGCTGGTTCACGCCACGCGAGTCCATCAAGGTCGAGATCACGGCGCAGCACTGCCCGCTGACCTCGCTGAATTTTGCCGCGCTCAAGATCAAGGACGCGGTGTGTGACCGCTTTCGCGCCGTGGCCGGTGGCGTGCGCCCCGACGTCAACACCCAGTGGCCTGATGTGCGCATTTACGCTCACCTGACCACGGATGCCTGTTCGCTCTACATCGACACCTCGGGTGAGCCGCTGTTCAAGCGTGGCTGGCGCGAAGACAAGGGCGATGCACCGCTGAAAGAAACCCTGGCCGCCGCCATGCTCGCCGCCAGCGGCTGGTTTGAGGGCGATGACGATTTGAAGCCGCTGTACGACCCTTGTTGCGGCAGCGGCACCATCGTCATCGAAGCGGCGCAAATGGCCTGCAACATTGCCGCTGGCAGCCGTCGCCGTTTTGCCTTCGAGAAATACGTGCCGTTTCAAAAACGGGTTTGGGACGACATCAAGCAGGAAGCGCTCGCTGCCGAAGTGGTCCGCTCGCCTGATCAAAAACCCATCATCTTCGGCAGCGACGTGGCGCACCGCATGGTCGATTTTGCGCAGCGCAACGCGGCACGTGCTGGCGTTGCGGATGTGATCGAGTTCCGCGGCGGCGATGCCTTGCAACGCATGCCCCCCATCGATGTCGGCACTGCGGGTGGCGGCGTCATGCTGCTGAACCCGCCATATGGCGAGCGCATGGATGTGGGAGGCGTAGCCAAAGGCGGACCACGCCATACGGGCGACGCTGTTGGCGCGGGTAGCTTTGAAGACGAAGCCAATGTGCCACGATTTGGTGCCCGCGAGCTGCCGCAACACGAGGGCGCCGGTGAATTCTTCAACCAGCTCGCCAGCCACTGGAAGAAAAACTATGCCGGCTGGACCGCCTGGGTGCTCACGCCCGACCTCAAACTACCCGGCAAAATGCGTCTGAAAGAAACCCGCCGTGTGCCGATGTGGAATGGCCCGATCGAATGCCGCCTGTTCCGCTTTGACATGGTGGCGGGCAAGATGGACAAATTGGGATGAGGGTGGTGCTCGACACCAACATCGTGCTCGACGCCTTCGTCTTTGACGACCCCACCGCGCGCCCGCTGAAATCGGCACTGGCCGCGCTTCAACTCGAATGGATCGCCACCAAAGCCATGCGCGACGAATTGGCGCGTGTCCTGTGCTACCCCAAAATCGTGCCGCGCATGGCCTTTTACCTAGTCACGGCAAGCGATGTACTGGCCCAATTCGACGGCCAGGCCACGCTGGTCGATACCGCGCCCAAGGCCATTGTGACCTGCCGCGACCCGGATGATCAGATGTTCATTGATCTGGCTGTCGCGCATCAGGCCTTGTTGCTGAGCAAGGATGAGGCTGTGCTGTGTTTGCGCAAAAGACTTATCGGCCTTTCAGTCCAAGTGCAAAAAACTGTGCACTGAACACGCTGGCCCACTTCGTCGGAAATACCAGCAAGGCCAACCCGAAGCCAGCCATCACATGTCTGTTTTCCGACGCACCCCGCAAGGTCTACTGGAGCCAGCTCAGCACCAACTCAATGCCGCACCGGGCGTTTTTCGATGAACGCCTGAACACCCTCCAAGACAGATTCATCCATCATGTTGCAGGCAATGGCCATCGCCGCATCGTCATAGGCCGCCTCAATGCCGGTTTCAAGCTGACGGCAAACCTGGCAGTGCTGGCAGCCACGGCCCGGTCACACATGGCGACCAGTTGGCAACCGGCAGCGGCAGCGACACCGCGCACATCATGATCGGCATCCTCAGCCAAGCTGCCCAGCGCCTGCCAGGCGCGCATGCTCGATCTTGATGCACAGGTTCATCACCGAGTCCAGCCCGGCGGCGCGCGCCAACGCATCGGCCTCGCGGTTGGCCACGCCGATTTGCTGCCACAAGCACTTGGCGCCAATCTGCACCGCCTGCTCGGCAATGGGCAAAACGTCTTCGGTGCGTCGAAACACATCGACGATGTCCACTGCGAACGGGATGTCACCCAGACTGGCGTAGCAGGGTTCACCCAGCACCGACTCACTCGTTGCGGCGTAGCGCGGATTCACCGGAACCACGCGAAATTCGTGCTGTTGCAGGTACTGGGCCACCTGGTTACTCGGGCGTGCGGGGTCATTGGACAAGCCCACCACGGCAATGGTGCAGGGCCGGCGCAGCAGGCGACGCAGAGTGTTGTTGTCAGTGCTCATGGCTTGGTTTCCTTTGGCTTCATTTTGACATCATGCGTCTCGCTGTGGCGACAGGGATAATCAAACCAGATCAACCATTCAAGCAACGAGGCAGAGCATGACCGTGAAATCAAACAAACCACAGAACAACCCGGTGGATGTGGTCATCATGGCGGCGGGCAAGGGCACGCGCATGAAAAGCAAATGCCCCAAGGTCTTGCACCAATTGGCCGGGCGCGCGCTGGTGCAGCATGTGGTCGACACGGCAGCGGCCTTGGCGGCGCGCCAGGTCACGGTCATCACCGGCCATGGCGCCGAGGAGGTGGAAGCGGCGCTCAACGCCAGCAACAGCGGTGAGTTTGTACTGAACTTTGTGCGTCAGGAACCGCAACTGGGCACCGGTCACGCGGTGCAACAAACCGTGCCGGTGCTGCAAGACGATGGCATTGTGGTCGTGCTCTCGGGCGACGTGCCGCTAACGCAAGCCGATACCTTGCAACAGCTGATTGCCGCCTGCGATGGTTCCCGGCTGGCGCTGCTGACGATCGACTTTGCCAACCCCACCGGCTACGGCCGCATTGCGCGCAGTGGCGACGCGGTGCAGGCCATCATTGAGCAAAAAGACGCCTCGCCCGAGCAACTGGCCATCACCGAGGTCTATAGCGGCATCATGGCCGTGCCCGCGCTGCAGCTCAAGCGCTGGCTGGCGCGGCTCGACAACCACAATGCCCAGGGCGAGTATTACCTGACCCAGATCGTGGCCTTGGCCGTGGCCGACGGTGTGCCGGTGGTGGCGCACAAAATTAGCGATGCTGTTCAGGTGGCCGGCGTCAACAGCCCGGTGCAGCTGGCCGAACTCGAGCGCGCCTACCAGCATCGCCTAGCCGTCCAGTTGATGGAACAAGGCGTGCGCCTGGCCGACCCGGCACGTCTGGACGTGCGCGGCCAACTGCACTGCGCGCAGGATGTGTCGATCGACGTGAACTGTGTTTTTGAAGGCGAGGTCACGCTGGGCGAAGGGGTGCGCGTAGGCACCAACTGCGTCATCAAAAACGCCAGCATTGCCGCCGGTGCCGTGATCCACCCGTTCACCCACATCGAGGGCGGCCAGCCGGGAAGCAAGGACGCGGTCGAGGTGGGTGCCGGGGCTTTGATTGGGCCATTCGCACGCCTGCGCCCCGGGGCCAAGCTGGGCGCAGGCGTGCACATTGGCAACTTTGTCGAAGTCAAAAACTCCACCCTGGCCAAAGGCGCCAAAGCCAACCACCTGGCCTACCTGGGCGACGCCACGGTAGGCGAACGCGTCAACTATGGTGCCGGCTCCATCACTGCCAATTACGACGGCGCCTTCAAGCACCGCACCATCATCGAAGCCGACGTGCACATTGGCAGCAACTGCGTGCTGATCGCGCCGGTCACGATTGGCGCCGGTGGCACCGTGGGCGGCGGCTCGACGCTGACCAAAGACACTGAGCCGCTGGCCCTCACGGTGGCACGCGGGCGTCAAATAAGCATTACAAAGTGGAAGCGGCCGAGCAAATAGACGTTACGGCAGCGGCACCCGTGAACCAAATTTGCTGCGCTTGATGCTGAAAAATGTTTTGACGTTGCGCACATTGGCATCAAAGGTGAACAGCCGCTGGGTGAGCGCCAGGTAGTCAGGCATGTCGCGGGCATTCACCACCAGGCAAAAATCCGGCCCCGGCGACACGCGATAGCACTGCTGCACCGCGTCGTCTTGCGCCACTTTCAACTCGAACGCCTCAAGCGCCGCTTGGTCCTGCCGGTCCAGCGTGATCTCGACCACGGCGCACAGGCCATGGCCGATGACGGAAGCCAGGGCATCGACACTCAGCACGGCAATTTCGCGCTCGATCAAACCCGCCTCGTGCAGGCGCCTGACGCGGCGCAAGCAAGTGGGCGGCGACACATGCACCAGCTCGGCCAGCGCCTGGTTGCTCAGCGACGCATCGGTTTGCAGACGTTCCAGAAGTTGCAGGTCGATGGCATCAAGGACAGGTTGCGCTTCGCTCATATCAAGTTCTCGTATTGAGCAACGCTGCCAGCGGCGTGGTGCTCATGGCGCCATTGTCAGCAACTTCATCGGGCGACCTCCGCCGCGCGAGTGTCAGTGCTTACTAGACTTTGGGTGCTGCCGCAGCGCGGCGGCGTTCCAGCCAGGCTTGCAGCTCGCCGATGAGCCCCTTGCGGAAAGCGAGCACGCACAGCACAAAAATCACGCCAATGATCACATTGACCCATGAGCCAACCTTGTCGGCCAGCGTGTTTTGCAGCGTAATCACAATGCCGGCGCCCATCACCGGACCAAAGAATGTGCCAACGCCGCCAAGCAGCGTCATCAGGATGACCTCACCAGACATGGTCCAGTGCACGTCGGACAAGGTAGCAAAACCCATGACCAGCGTCTTCAGCGAGCCAGCCAGACCCGCCAGCGCCGCTGACAACACAAACGCCAGCAGCTTGTAGCGGTCCACCTGGTAGCCCAATGAAATGGCGCGCGGCTCGTTTTCCCGGATCATCTTGAGCACCTGGCCAAAGGGCGAGTGAACAATGCGCGAGATCGCCAGAAACGCCGCCACAAACACGGCCACCACCAGGTAATACAAGGCGGTGTCTGATTGCAGCGGCAGGATGCCAAACAACGCGCCCCTGGGCACCCCTTGCAGGCCATCTTCACCGCCGGTGAAAGGCGCCTGCAGGCAGACAAAATAAACCATCTGCGCCATCGCCAGGGTGATCATGGCAAAGTAAATACCTTGGCGACGAATCGCCACATAACCCACCACCAGGCCGATCAGTCCGGCACCCAGCACGCCAGCGAGGATGCCCAGTTCCGGCGTGAAGTTCTGCGACTTGATGAAATACCCCGTGATGTAAGCCGCCGAGCCAAAAAACGCAGCATGCCCAAACGACAGCAAACCGGTGAACCCCAGCAGCAGATTGAAAGCACAGGCAAAAATGGCAAAGCACAACAGCTTCATGACAAACACCGGGTAGAGCCCGAGCATGGGCGCCACCAGCACAAATACCAGCAACACAAGGTAGGTGGCCTGAAGAAGCTTGGCGGCCGGGGTCATCGGCCTGTTGTTGAAACTGGACTTCATGGCTTACGCCTCCTTGCCAAACAGGCCAGCCGGGCGAATCATCAGCACGATCACCATGATGACAAACACCACAATGCTGGAGGCTTCAGGGTAAAACACGCGCGTTAGCCCCTCAATCACCCCCAGCCCCAAACCCGTCAGAATCGAGCCCAAGATGGAGCCCATGCCACCGATCACCACCACGGCAAACACCACAATGATCAAGTTTGAGCCCATCAGCGGATTGACCTGGATAATGGGCGCGGCCAGCACACCGGCCAGCGCGGCCAGCGCGGCGCCAGCACCGTAAGTCAGCATGACCATCAAGGGCACATTGATGCCAAAGGCCTGCACCAGCGGTGCGTTCTCGGTGCCGGCCCGCAGGTAGGCGCCCAGCCGCGTGCGCTCGATCAGGTACCAGGTGCCCAGACACACCACCAGTGACACCAGCACCACCCAGGCGCGGTAATTGGGCAACACCATGAAGCCCAGGTTGGTTGCACCCGACAGCAGGTCGGGCACGTTGTAATTCTGCCCTGACACGCCATACAACTCACGGAAAATGCCCTCGGCAATCAGCGCCAGGCCCAGCGTGAGCAGCAAGCCGTAAATGGGGTCGATCTTGTACAGATGCTTGAGAAAAAGCCGCTCAATGACAACGCCCAGCGCACCCACCGTCAAAGGCGCCAGCACCAGCGCGTACCAGTAACTGATGCCAAACTTGTCGAGCATGATCCAGGCGGCAAAGGCACCCAGCATGTAGAGCGCGCCATGCGCAAAGTTCACGATGCCCAACAGGCCAAAGATGACCGCAAGCCCAAGGCTGAGCATGGCGTAAAACGCGCCATTGACCAGGCCTAGCAGCAACTGGCCAAGAAAGGCTTGATGTGGAATGCCAAAAATTTCCATGAAAGCTCGTTAGTTCTTGCTTTGAAAGGCCGTCAATGGCGCGTCATTGCCATGGCTGCCGACCATGGTTTCCCACGGCCGGACCAGCCACACGGCAGTCGCAACGACGGCATTGAAAGACGGTCCTTTAGCAGCAGCTTATTTTTTCAGCAGCGCACATTTGGATTCAGCCGGTGTGGTGAACGCCTGGTCGCCAGGAACCTTGGCGACGGTCTTGTAATAGTCCCATGGTGTGGTCGACTCTTTGGGCGACTTGACCTGGAACAAAAACATGTCGTGGATCATGCGGCCGTCAGCCCGAATCTGACCCTTGTTGTAAAAGTCGTCGATCTTCATGCTCTTCAGGGTGGCCATGACCTTGTCTGCATCCGTGGTACCGGCAAGCTGCACGGCTTTCAGGTAATTGCTTGCTGCTGAATAGTCGGCGGCCTGAACGCTGGACGGCATGCGTTTGTATTTATCGAAAAAGCGCTTGGCAAATTTGCGGGACGCATCGTCCTGGTTCCAGTACCAGCTGTCAGCCAGTTGCAGCCCTTCGGTGTTGGCCAGGCCCAGGCTGTGGATTTCGTTGATGAACACCAGCAGACCGGCGATCTTCATGGTCTTGTCGACACCAAATTCCTTGGCTGCCTTCATGGCGTTGGTAAAGTCGCCGCCGGCATTGGCCAGACCCAAAATCTGGGCTTTGGATGATTGCGCCTGCAGCAAAAAGGACGAAAAGTCAGAGGCATTGAGCGGGTGACGCACGGCACCCAGCACGCTGCCGCCATTGGCTTTCACAACCGTGGAGGCGTCTGCTTCGAGGGAGTGTCCAAACGCGTAATCGGCGGTCAGGAAAAACCAGCTCTTGTTGCCCGCCTTGACCAGCGCGGTGCCAGCCACTTTGGCCAGGGCCACGGTGTCGTAGGCGTAATGCACGGTGTAGGGTGAGCAGGCTTCATTGGTCAAGCGGGCCGAGCCCGCGCCAATTGAAAAGAAGGGCCGCTTTTTTTCTTCGGCCAGCTTGGCCATGGCCAGCGACGTACCCGAGTTGGTGCCACCAATCAGCATCGACAAACCATCCTTGTCAATCCACTCGCGGGCCTTGGAGCTGGCCACATCGGCCTTGTTCTGATGGTCGGCAGTGAGCACTTCAATCGGCCGGTTGAGCACCTTGCCGCCGAAATCCTGTGCGGCCCACTTGACCATTTCGCCGCCGGCGGGACCGTCAAGGTCAGCGTAGACGCTCGACATGTCAGTGATGAATCCGATTTTTACCGGGCCCGTGTTCTGGGCTGAGGCGGCAGCGGCAAAGCCGATGGTCAGTGCTGTCACGAGTGTCTTGAGTTTCATGGTGTCTCCTGAGGGTTGGGTTGTTGTTACGAAGCGGGAAAAAAAAGTGGTTGGGGGCTGGCTGGTCTGGCGTCAAACGCCAAGGTACTCTTGCAGCATGCCCATGTTCTGAGTCAACTCGGCTTGGGCAAATTCTTTCACGATGGTGCCGTGCTCCATGACGTAAAAACGGTCAGCCAACGGTGCGGCAAAGCGGAAGTTTTGCTCGACCAGCACGATGGTGTAGCCCTTGGCTTTGAGCGACAGAATCATCTCGGCCAGCTTTTGCACAATGACGGGCGCCAGTCCTTCCGAGATTTCATCCAGCAAAAGCAGCCGCGCGCCGGTGCGCAAAATACGCGCCACCGCCAACATTTGCTGCTCTCCGCCCGACAGGCGCGTGCCCGGGCTGCTGGCGCGCTCCTCAAGATTGGGGAACATGGCGTAAATTTCTGCCACGCTCATGCCGCCAGGCGCCAGAGTGGGCGGCAGCATCAGGTTTTCTTCGGCCGTCAGGCTGGCAAAAATGCCCCGCTCCTCCGGGCAGTAGCCAATGCCTTGATGGGCCACTTTGTGCGGCGCCATGTTGATGGTTTCAACGCCTTTGATCTTGATGGCGCCCTTGCGGCTGCCGGTCAGGCCAACAATGGCGCGCAACGTGGTGGTGCGACCAGCGCCGTTGCGCCCCAGCAGCGTCACCACTTCGCCTTCGTTGACAGTCAGGTTGACGCCATGCAGGATGTGTGATTCGCCATACCAGACGTGCAGATTTTCAATGCGTAAAAATTCTGTGCTCATTCAGTGGACACCTTCAAGCTCGGTGTCGACCGTGCCCATGTAGGCTTCAATCACCAGCGGATCTTTGGACACTTCGGCATAGGGGCCGTCTGCAATGATGGCGCCACGTTGCAAGACCGTGATGCGGTCGGCGATTTTTGACACCACATTCATGTTGTGCTCCACCATCAGGATAGTGCGCCCGGCAGATACTTTTTTGATCAGTTGCGTGACCCGGTCCACGTCTTCGTGGCCCATGCCCTGTGTGGGCTCATCCAACAGCATCAGCTCGGGCTCAAGCGCCAGCGTGGTGGCCAGCTCCAGCGCGCGCTTGCGGCCGTAGGGCAGATTGACGGTCATCTCGTTGGCAAAATCCTGTAGATCAACGTCGACCAGCAACTGGCAGGCACGCTCGTGAAGCGGCAACAGCGTGCTCTCGGATTTCCAGAAATGAAACGACGTGCCCAGATTGCGCTGCAGCGCAGCGCGCACGTTCTCCAGCACCGTCATGTGCGGAAACACGGCTGAAATCTGGAACGACCGCACGATCCCGCGGCGCGCGGTTTGGGCTGGTTTCTCAAAGGTGATGTCGACGTCATTGAACAAAATTGTGCCCGAGCTGGGCTGCAAAAATTTGGTCAACAAATTAAAAAAAGTAGTCTTGCCAGCGCCGTTGGGGCCGATCAGCGCGTGGATGTGGCCACGACGAACTTTCAGGTCCACCTGGTTGACCGCCACAAAGCCCTTGAACTCTTTGGTCAAGCCACGGGTTTCGAGAATGAAGTCCACTGACAAATTACGCTCCATCTGGCTGTTTGAAGTTGCTCGGCACAATGCCATTGACACGAACGAACATGCTAACGGGTTGCACGACGACTCGATAGCGGGTTAGCACCTAGGTAGTTCCACTTTCATGCACTGAATTGACCAGCATGTTCAAGAATCGCCTCTTTAGAAATAATTATTTCGAATAATATCATTTTTTGAAATAATTTTACATAAAACTCTGTAAACGAAATAACATTTCCATTAAGACGCCGTAACGGTCACAAATTTCTTATTCAAGCTCGTACCATTGATCCATTCAATTTCTGGAGCAATCTATGTGTGGCATTGTCGGCGCCGTATCGAATCACAACATCGTCCCCGTCCTGGTGCAAGGCCTGGCCCGGCTTGAATACCGGGGTTATGACTCCTGCGGCGTGGCGGTTTACGCCGATGGCCTGCAACGTGCGCGCAGCACGGCGCGCGTGTCGGAGCTGATGGAACAAATCAGCACCACCCACTTGCAGGGCAGCACCGGCATCGCCCACACCCGCTGGGCCACCCACGGCGCGCCCGCCATGCACAATGCGCACCCGCATTTCAGTTACGGGCCGGGTCTGGACGCAGCCGACCGGCCCGGCCAAAACGGCGAAGACGCCCCAGCCAAGCCGGGCCGTGTGGCGCTGGTACACAACGGCATCATTGAAAACCACGACGAACTGCGCGCCGCGCTGCTCGCCAAAGGCTACGTGTTCCAGAGCCAGACCGACACCGAGGTCATCGCCCACCTGATCGACAGCCTGTACGACGGCGACCTGTTCGAGGCGGTGAAAGCCGCACTAGCCTCCCTGCACGGCGCCTACGCCATTGCCGTATTCTGCAAGGACGAGCCGCACCGCCTGATTGGCGCGCGGGCCGGTTCGCCGCTGATTCTGGGTGTGGGTCCGGACGGCCAGTCGCACTACCTGGCCAGCGACGCCATGGCGCTGGCCG
>PFUD01000114.1 GCA_002789915.1 Comamonadaceae bacterium CG_4_9_14_3_um_filter_60_33
GCGGCGCCAGGGTGGCTTGTTCGAGTCCGCTGGCCAGACCGGGCGCTAGCTGGTAGCCCGCAATTTCAACCGGCGTGCCGCTGGCCAACTGGTCGCGCAGGGCTTGCATTACGCCCTTGGCCTGGCCGCCCAGCAGGTCGCCCGCCACCTTGAGGCGCAAGAACTGTTGCAGCAGGGGTTTGCCGGCCGCCAGGGCTTGCCAGAACACAAAGTTGCAGGGCGCATCGATTTGCCTGGCTGCCTCAGCCGCCAGTAGGCAACCCGCGCGCAGGCCCCATAACCAAAGCGGCGGCTGGTTTGCGTCGCCCTGCACGTGGTTTTGGCTGCGCAGCCATTGGTAGCCCAGCACCACGTCGCTGACCCAGCGTTGCCAGGTGGCGTCGCCAAAGTCGCCAGAACTGTCGCCGCAGCCCAGTAGGTCAATCTGCAGCACGGCGTAGCCAGCTTGGGCCAGCGCGCGCGACTGCAGGGCAGCCATGCGCCGCGACTTGTTCATTTCTTCGGCAAACGGGTGGATATAAAGCACCAGGCCCTTGGGCGCATCGCCGTCTGCCCCGCACTGGGCTGGGTGGTAGAGGCAAAAGCGCTGACCGGTGTCGGCCGAATTAGCCGGTAAAAAGAAGGCCTGGAACGTCTCCGACATGAGGCTGTCAGGCACTCATTTTGCTGCTGACAAAGTCGGCCAGCGAGCCCACGGTGGTAAAGGTGGCGCCGTCGATGTCGTCGTCGTCAATGGTCAGGCCAAATTGCTCTTCAAGCGTGGTGATCAGGGTCACGACCGCCATCGAGTCCAGTTCTGGAATGGCGCCCAGCAGGGGCGTGTCGCGCGTAAAGGCGGCCGAGCGGCCCTGCAAGCTGAGGACTTCGTCCAAAACGCGAAGCACTTCTTTTGTGATGTCCAAATTAAACTCCTGTGGGGGTGACTGCACGGCCACGATGGCTCGCCTGTGGATTTTAGGGTTCTGAAAGCGGCCGGTCGTGACACCGTGGTGTGAGATACTTTTCGCTATGACCGAATCCACCTTGCTCCATGAACTGATCACCCTGACGGCCAGCCGCACGCCGCAGGCCATGGCCTTGACTTATGGCAGCGTGCATTTGACTTACGCTGACCTGAGCGCTGGCGTGACCCAGTTTGCTTCCGGCCTGATGGCCTTGGGCGTGAGCCGCGGTGAGCGCGTGGCGATTTACCTTGAAAAGCGGTTTGAGACGGTAATTGCCAGTTTTGGCGCGCCGGCCGCCGGGGCGGTATTTGTGCCCGTGAACCCGATCCTCAAGCCCGAGCAGGTGGCGTTTATTTTGCGCGACTGCAATGTGCGCGTGCTCGTGACGTCGCCCGAGCGCCTGGCCGCCATGAAAGACGAGTTGGCACAGTGCCATGACCTGCGCTATGTGGTGGTGACTGACGCGCCGACTCAGGCTGCCCCGGCTGAGAAGGCCGATGCCAACCTGTCAGGCCCGCTGGCGCTGCTGCAGTGGCGCGACCTGCTGGCCAGCCCGGCGCAGGCCGGGCACCGCGTGATTGACACCGACATGGTGGCCATTTTGTACACCTCGGGCAGCACTGGCAAACCCAAGGGCGTGGTGTTGTCGCACCGCAACATGGTCGCTGGCGCCAAGAGCGTGGTCAGTTACCTGGAGAACACGGCGCAAGACACTTTGCTAGCGGCCCTGCCGCTGTCGTTCGATGCGGGCTTTAGCCAGTTGACCACGGCGTTTCATGCGGGCGCGCGGGTGGTGTTGCTCAATTATTTGATGCCGCGCGATGTGCTCAAAGCCATGGAGCGCGAAAAAGTGACCGGCCTCACCGCCGTGCCACCGCTCTACATTCAGTTGGCGCAACTGGCGTGGCCTGCGGCCATCGACGAGCATCTGCGCTACTTTGCCAACACCGGCGGGCGCATGCCGCGCGAAACGCTCAATGTGCTGCGCCAGCGCGCGCCCAGTGCCAAGCCGTTTTTGATGTACGGCCTGACCGAGGCGTTTCGCTCAACCTTCCTGCCGCCCGACGAAGTGGATCGCCGCCCTGATTCAATTGGCAAGGCAATTCCGAACGCCGAGATTCTGGTGCTGCGCGAAGACGGTTCGCCCTGCGGCGCCGAAGAGCCAGGTGAGCTGGTGCACCGCGGTGCGCTGGTCGGGCTGGGTTACTGGAACGATGCCGAGAAAACAGCCGAGCGCTACAAGCTGCTGGCGCCAGATGCTCCCGGACGCCAGCCGGGCCTGCAGTTGCCCGAATACGCGGTGTTTTCTGGCGACACGGTGCGCCGCGATGCCGAGGGGTTTTTGTATTTCATTGGTCGGCGCGACGAGATGATGAAAACGTCAGGCTACCGCGTCAGCCCGACCGAGGTCGAAGAGATTTTGTACGCCACCCAGTTGGTGGGTGAGTGCGTGGCTTTTGGCGTGGAGCACGCCAGCCTGGGGCACGCCATTCATGTGATCGCCACGTCAGCCGAATCGGCCGCTGGCAAGGGCTTGGACGCGCTGATGCTTGAATGCCGCGCGCGCATGCCCGCTTACATGGTGCCCGCCGGTATTGAACTGGTAGCCGGCCCGCTGCCGCGCAACCCCAACGGCAAAATCGACCGCAAGCTGCTGGCCACCGACTGGCTGGCGCGCCACCCGTCTTGAAACAGTCGGGTCTCGATTTTGTGAAAACCCCTAGCGGCAACAGTACATTTCAGTGGCAAAATACGACCTCAATTTATAAAAAACGGGGGTGCCATGCGTATTGCTTTTGTTGCGCTCATGCTGACAAATGTGTTGGCCGCGACTCTGGTGTACAGCCAACCGGTTGCCGCGCAGGCACCATCGAGCCGCTTGCAAGCCGTGTTGGCCGCCAAAACGGTACGCGTGTGCATTTGGCCAGACTATTACGGCATTACCTACCGTAACCCCAAAACGCAGCAGTTGTCGGGCATCGACGTGGACATGGCTCAGGCCTTGGCTAAAGACCTGGGGGTCAAACTGGCGTTTGTTGATAGCTCGTTTTCCAAACTGATCGAGGATGTCACGCAAAACCACTGCGATGTGGCTATGTTTGCCATTGGGATCACGCCGCAGCGCCAGGCCAGGTTGCGCTTTACCCAGCCCCATTTGGCCAGTGACATTTATGCCATTACCAGTAAAACCAATCGCCGCATCAAAACCTGGGCTGACATTGATCAAGCGGGTTCGGTTGTGGCCATTGTGAAGGGCACCTTGCACGAACCGATCATGAAAGAGCGCCTCATAAAAGCTCGGCTAGAGGTGTTCGACACCCCCTTTGCCAGAGAGCAAGAAGTGCAGTCTGGCCGGTCTGACGTGTTCATGACCGACTACCCCTATAGCCAGCGTTTTTTGGCCAATGCCGACTGGGCGCGGTTGGTTGCGCCCGACACCACCTATCACATCACGCCGTATGCTTATGCCATGGCACCCGGCGACGATGTTTGGCATGAACGTATGGAAAAGTTTGTGCGTGGCATCAAGCAAGACGGCCGTCTGCAGGCTGCTGCCCGGCAACACCAGCTTGAGCCTATTTTGGCGCGCTGATGGTTTCTCATCAGAAGGGGTGGTTGCGTTTTTATTTTGCGCTAACCGCCTTTGTTGTGGCGGTCGTTGCCTTAACGGGCTATAGCCTGTGGCTTTTGCGCGGTGATGCCATTCGCAGCAACTTGAACGCCTCGGCCTTGATGGCGCGCAGTTTTGAAAACTTTTTAACGCAAAGTATCAGTGCATCTGATCTGGCAATTGCCGGTTTTTTCAGTCATTACGGCAAGGACAAAACCGCTCAGCAGGTAGGTGCTGATTTTGAGCAGTTGTTGCGCCATGCGCCGCACCTGCGTTCTTTGTCGGTGATCAATGCGCAAGACCGCATCGTGGCGAGCTCCAACCCGGCCAATGTGGGTGTTCAAGTGGCCACCCAAAATTTTTTGCCTTTGGTGCAAGCCGGCCAAGCCGCGTTGCGCATTGGCAAGCCCTGGCTGGGGCGCGATTTTAATGAGCCACAGCCGTCGAATGCCCTTGGCTTGACAGCACAAACCCTCACCAGTGTGATACCGATGGTGTATCCATTGGACAACGGACGCGCCAACCGACGCTTGCTGATCGCGCTCAACCCCGATTTTTTTGTCAACCACATGTTGCAGCAAGTCGATGCGCGCACCGGTCTGGTGGAAGTGTTGCGCCTGGACGGTGTTTTGTTGATGAGCACCCAGCTTCAAGCGTCCGGGCGCAGCGGGCACCCGGATGATGTGCTCAAACTCAAGCTGGGCGAACACGAATTTGGTCAATTCGAGAGCAACTTGTCAGCAAATTCGGCAGTGTTGACTGCTTTTCGGGTGTCGTCCTTGTTTCCGTTTGTGGTGGTGTCGCACTTGAGCCGTGACGTTGCGCTGGAACCCTGGCGAGCTGAGCTGCGAACCATCGTGATGATCGTTGCACCCTCAGCCGTTTTGGTGGTGCTGTTGGCCATGGGTTACAACCGGCGTCAGCGCATGTTCAAGGCGCAGCGCGCTGAGTCGCAACGCTTGCAGCGTGTCAACGCAGCCTTTGTTTTTGATAACACGCGTGAGGGCATCATCATTGCCTCGGGGGATGGCCTGATCAGTGACGTGAACGCTGCTTTCACCCGCATCACCGGCTACAGCCGTCAAGAAGTCATTGGTAAAAACCCAAGACTTCTGAGCTCTGGACGGCAAGACAAAGCGTTTTATAAGGCGATGTGGCAAGCGCTTGGCGATAGCGGGCACTGGAGCGGAGAAATATGGAACCGACGCAAAGACGGAGAGGTATTTGCAGAAATCCTGACCATCAACGCCGTCTCGGATCTGGTGGGCGTGGTGCAACAGTATGTGGCGGTGTTTACCAACATCACCAGCATGAAAGCCTACCAAAGTGAGCTTGAACACATCGCGCGTTTTGACGCGCTGACCGACCTGCCCAACCGGATTCTGCTGGCTGACCGCTTGCAACACGCCATGCACCAAGCGCATCGACGGCAAGATTTGATTGCAGTGGTTTTTATTGATCTGGACGGCTTTAAAGCGGTCAACGACCAGCACGGTCACGAGGCGGGCGACTTTTTATTGGTCACGGTGTCGCAGCGCATGCGCCACACTTTGCGCGACAGCGACACGCTGGCACGCAATGGCGGCGATGAATTTGTTGCAGTTCTGGTCGATTTGCAGAGCGTCGACGATGCCTTGCCGCTGCTGGAGCGCCTGCTCGATGCCGCATCGCAAGTTGTAGATTTTCACGGTGTGCACCTACAGGTTTCTGCGAGTGTCGGGGTGAGTACGTACCCACAAAAACAAACCCTTTCCATGGATGACTTGCTGCGCCAGGCAGACAGCGCCATGTATCAGGCCAAGCAATCAGGCAAAAACCGGTATGCAATTTACCAGCTGAAAGACGAAAATTCGGCGCTTGACTCAACAACTTGAAACAGCCTGATTGAGTTGCAAAAGTTGACTTGGCATTACGGTTAAAAGCACGCCAGCTTGGGCGACACGGCAAGCCTGGGCAGTTAGACTTGATCCATCTCTAACTTTAGCCAAAACCTATGTCTGCACCCGAACGCCAGCTCCCTGTGCATGCCCCCATGAACCAGTTTGCTGTGCGCCAAGGTGAACTGGTGGTGGGCGGCAAACGCCTGTCAACCCTGGCCGAGCAGGTTGGGCAGACGCCTTTTTATGCCTACGACCGCGCGCTGCTGAAGGCGCGGGTGGCCGAGTTGCGCAGCGCGTTGCCTGCGGCGGTCAAGCTGCACTACGCCATGAAGGCCAACCCGATGCCGGCCGTGGTGGGCTTGATGACCGGCCTGGTGGACGGCATTGACGTGGCGTCTGCGGGCGAGCTGAAGGTGGCGCTCGATGCCGGTGCCAATCCACAAGAGGTGAGCTTTGCCGGGCCAGGCAAGCGCGATGCCGAGTTGCGCCAGGCGGTGGCTGCTGGGGTGCTGGTGAACCTGGAGTCGTTTCGCGAAGTAGGCGCGCTAGCCGCCTTCAGCCAGGCGCTGGGCCTGCCCGCCCGCGTGGCAGTGCGCGTGAACCCCGACTTTGAACTCAAGGGCTCGGGCATGAAGATGAGCGGCGGTCCCAAGCAGTTTGGCGTGGACGCCGAGCAGGTGCCAGCATTGCTCAAAGAAGTGGCTGCGGCGGGACTGGCCTTTGAGGGCTTTCACTTGTATGCCGGTTCACAAAACTTGCGTTCGGGATCGATTTGCGAGGCGCAGCAAAAGTCTTACGAGCTGGCGCTGCGGCTGGCGCAAGACGCGCCGATGCCGGTACGTTTTTTGAATTTGGGCGGTGGTTTTGGCATTCCGTACTTTCCGGGCGAGCAACGGCTGGACCTGATGCCGATTGGCGACAACCTGGCGCAGCTGCTGCAGCGCGCGCAGACCGAGTTGCCGCAAGCCGAGTTTGTGATCGAACTCGGGCGCTACCTGGTGGGCGAGGCCGGTGTGTATGTGACGCGTGTTGTGGACCGCAAGGTGTCGCGCGGGCTGGTGTATCTGGTGGCCGATGGCGGTCTGCATCACCACTTGGCTGCGTCAGGCAACTTTGGCCAGGTGGTGCGCAAAAACTATCCCGTGTGTATCGGCACCCGCGCCGATGCGCCCGAAACCGAGGTGGCCAGCGTGGTGGGGCCGCTGTGCACGCCGCTCGATTTGCTGGCTGACCGCATGAAACTGGCACCTGCGCAGGTGGGTGACTTGGTGGTGGTGTTCCAGTCAGGGGCCTACGGCGCCAGCGCCAGCCCGCAGGCCTTTTTGGGGCACCCCGCGTGTGTCGAGGTGCTGGTTTAACACCGTTACTGCGAGCCAAGCGCGGCGCGCCATGAAGTGGTTTGTGGCGCTGGCTTGCCTGGTGGGCGGCTCGGTGTTGGCTTGGCATCATCCTTTGTGGTCTGCGCTGTGCCTGGTGGCTTTGTGGCTTTGGGCGGACCTGGTGTTTTGGCGGCCCGGCGTCTGGCTGTGGGTGGTGCCGGCCGCCTTGCCGGTGATGAATTTTTCGCCCTGGACCGGCTGGCTGGTGTTTGAAGAGTTCGACCTGCTGCTGCTGGGCACGCTGGCCGGCGCTTATGCCCGTATGGCCGTGACGACCCACGCCAATTCGGCCATCAGGTCAGCAAATAACCAACCATCAATCGGCCAACCAGAGCGCGGCTTGCACGCGTTGCTGCTGGCCATGGCTGTTATGGCTTTGCTTGGGCTATGGCGCGGCTTTGCAGGCGCGGGGGGCTTTCGGTTTGACTGGTATGCCGGCTACACCGATGCGCTGAACAGTTGGCGTGTCTTCAAAAGCCTGAGCTTTGCGCTGCTGTTTTTTCCTGTGCTGCGCTGGCATGCGTCGCGTGGCGGTGCGTGTGCCGCAACGCGGCTGGCGCAGGGCATGGTGGCTGGAATGGCGGTGGTGACGCTGGCCGTGCTGTGGGAGCGCGCAGCGTTCCCCGGCATTTTTGATTTTTCTGCCAATTACCGCACCGTGGCGCTTTTCTGGGAGATGCATGTGGGCGGCGCCGCCATCGATGTCTATCTGGCCATGAGCTGCCCGTTTGTGCTGTGGGCATTGGTGACCACGCGCCGATCCGTCGTCTGGTTGATGCTGGCGCTGCTGGCGGTTTTGACCGCTTATGCCTGCCTGACCACTTTCTCGCGTGGTGTTTATCTGGCGGTGGCGCTGCCTGTGCTTGCGCTGGTGGGCATGCTGTGGTGGCAAAGGCGGGCGCTGCCGCCAGGCGAACGGCTGGCTTGGCGTGAACGGGCCAATGGCGTACTGTCGATGCTGGTGCTGCTGGAAGTGGTGGCGGCGTTGGTGGGCGGCAGCTTCATGGCCGAGCGCCTGACCCGCTCTGAAGCCGACCTGTCGAGCCGGGTTGACCATTGGCGCCACGGACTTGATTTGCTGGCCAGTCCGGCCGACTGGTTGCTGGGCAAAGGCCTGGGGCGCCTGCCGGCCAACTACGCCGCGCAGGCGCCCAAGGGCGAGTTTCCCGGCGCTGTGAGGCATCGCACCAAGCCGCAGCCGGGCCAGCCCGACCAGCTTGATCGACCCGACCAACCCGGGAATGCGTTTGTGACACTTTATGGCCCAAAGACTCAGCCGAAACTGAGCGGCAGCTTTGCGCTGACGCAACGCGTCGCCAGGGTTTCGGGCACGTCGCATCAGGTACTTTTGGACGTGAGGGTAGAAGAAAATACCCGAATCGAGTTCTCAGTGTGCGAGCGGCATTTGCTGTATGACCGGCGATGTCAGGCAACGCGGGTGCGGGTCAAGCCGGTCAGAGTGCAGGGCCAAGCTGTCTGGCAGCCGCTCGCGGCAACGCTGCAGGGAGATGATTTTGCAAACGACGGCTGGCACGGCGCGCGTCTGATGATGTTCTCGGTTTCGGTGGTCGATGTGGCGCGAGCGGCAGATATTGACAATGTGATGCTCATGGGCCAAAGCGCCACACTGTTGTTGAACAACGGCGATTTTTCAGCCGGCATGGCCCAATGGTTTCCCGCTGCCCAATCGAATTTCTTGCCCTGGCACCTCGACAATTTTTACCTGGAAGTGCTGGTGGAGCGTGGCCTGCCGACATTGTTGTTGTTTCTGGCTGTGGTGCTTGGCGCCATGGTATCGCTGTGGCGCAGACCCGACAGGCCTTTGCCGCTGGTCCCGTTCATTGCGGCGTCGCTGGCGGCGGTGCTGTTGGTGGGCGTGGTCAGCAGTGTGATGGATGTGCCGCGGGTGGCCTACATGTTTATGCTATGGTTGTTTGTTGCCATTCAAAACTCAGCCGTGGTCGCACGCGCGCTACAGCCCGCTTGAAGCCTGCAACCTTTTCTGGTGATAATCGCGAAAAATTATTTGAAAAGGGAATGCCCATGACCATGATCACACCGCACGTTTGCCTGGCGTGTCGAAACTGCCACATATTTGCATGAGCGACTGCCACCCGCGAAAACGCCACGGATGAGTTCATGATAAAAATATTCAACCATTATTTTCACCAACGGACCCTGCTTCAGGTTGCCGTCGATTTGATGCTGTTGCTGATGGTTGTCATCACCATCGTACTGGTGCATGAAGTGCAGCCCGAAAAATTCTGGTTTATCGTTGGTAAAACCTTTATGTTGTTGGGTGCGGCCATGCTTGCAGTTAACTATGGCCTGGGGTTCTACCAGCGGGTGCACAACCGCTCCGTTGGTCTCTCCGGCGCGCGCGCTGTGCTGGCTTTGCTGCTGCTGCTGCCGGTGGTGTTTGTTTTGTCAATCGGCCTGCCCAATTCATTGGCTTCGGGACTGATGCTGGCTGCAGCGCTTGCCGTAATTTTGCTCATGCGCGTGATCGCCATGTACACCACGCCCCCTAGTCTGATGCGCCAGCGGGTGCTGATTTTTGGCACTGGCTCGCGCGCCAAAATGGTGGGCAAGGAACTCCTCAGAACCGATCCCACGGTGGATTTGGTGGGTTATTACGCCGGCCCCAACGAGCAGGAAGCCATGGTGTCGGCCTGGGGGCTGATGTCTATGACCAATTGCCTCACCGACATTGTTGCCGAGCAAAGGGTTGACGAAATTGTGGTCGCCTTGACCGAGCGGCGTGGTGGCAGCATGCCGCTGCGCGAGTTGCTCGATTGCAAGCTGCAAGGGGTGCGGGTGGTCGATTTCGAGACGCATTTTGAGCGGACGCTGGGGCAAATCAGGCTTGAATCGCTGTCGGCCAGCTGGCTTATTTTTGGCGATGGTTTTGGCTCGGGTTGGGTGCGTGCAATAGTCAAACGGTTTTTTGACATCGTCTGTGCCAGCATCTTGATTGTGCTGACGCTGCCTGTGATGCTGGTGACGGCGCTGTTTATTTTGTTCGAAGATGGGCTGCCAATTCTGTACCGGCAGGAGCGCGTGGGGCTCAATGGTCGCCTGTTCGATGTTGTCAAGTTCCGCAGCATGCGAAAAGATGCCGAGAAAGACGGCCAACCGCGCTGGGCTGCCGCGGCCGACGACCGGATCACGCGGGTTGGCCACATCATTCGCAAGCTGCGTATCGATGAGTTGCCCCAGTTGTTCAGCGTGGTGGGTGGTTCCATGAGCATGGTGGGGCCGCGCCCCGAGCGGCCCTATTTTGTTGACAAGCTGACGCAGGACATACCGTTTTATGCGGTGCGGCACAGCGTCAAGCCCGGGGTGACGGGTTGGGCGCAAGTGCGCTACCAGTATGGCTCGACGGTGGAAGACGCGGCCGAAAAGCTTCAGTTTGACCTGTATTACGTCAAAAATCATTCCTTGCTGCTCGACATTGTGGTGATCTTCGAGACCATTGGCGTCGTTCTCATGCGCAAAGGCGCGCATTGAGCTTGCCATGACAGCGAGCGGCCAGTTTGGATTGACCGCCTGGAGCGGCGTGCTGGCGGGTTTGGGCTACACGGTGTTTGCCCTGCGACTGGTGCAAATGGGCTATCTGCAGCGCCCCAGGGACTGGTCCAAGCTGGCGCTGCTGACGGCAGTTGGCTTGAGCGCCATTTGGGGCTGGCTGACACTGGCGCTGGCGCTCACCGAGCTTGCCGTTTTTTCCTTGTTGGGCTTGCTGGCAGACCAGTTGCGTTACGCCAGCTGGTTCGGTTTTTTGCTGCTGCTGCTGCACGTCAATCGTTTCCGCCCGGGCAGCGGGAGTTCCAAGTGGCTGATTTTCTGGGCTGTGGCATTGGCGGCGCTGGGCCCAGTGTCGCTGGGCTTGAGCCTGTTTGGTTGGGGTGTTTTCGGCGAGCCGGTGCGGCTGGTGCTGTTCAGCGCCATGGCCATGCCGGTGTTTGCCCTGGTGTTGCTCGAACAGGTGTTTCGCAACACCACCGAAGACTCGCGCTGGGGCATTAAGCCCTTGTGCCTGGGCCTGGCCGGTACTTACTTGTTTGATTTGTATTTGTTTTCGCAGGCGGTGCTGTTCAACCGCCCCGACGAAGACGCGCTGAGCATTCGCGGGGCGGTGCATGCGCTGATGGTGCCGCTGTTGCTGCTGTCAAGCACCCGGCGCAGCGACTGGATTTCGATGATCCGGTTGTCACCCAAGGCGGCTTTTCACTCGGCCACCCTGTTGATGGCGGGGCTGTACCTGATCTTTATCTCGGGCGTGGGCTACTACGTGCGCTATTTCGGCGGCGAATGGGGGCGCGCACTGCAATTGGGCTTGATCGTGCTGGCCCTGATCTTGTTGATGATTCTGGCCTTGTCTGGCACCATGCGCGCCAAGTTGCGTATTTTCCTGGGCAAGCATTTTTTTCGCTACCGTTACGACTACCGCGAAGAGTGGCTGAAGTTCACGCGCGCCTTATCGGCCAAAAACTCGCCGCAGGAAATGGGTGAACAGGTGGTGCGTGGTCTGGCTGACATGCTGGAGAGCCCCGGCGGCGGCTTGTGGTTGCGCGTGAAGGGCGAGGCCGTGTTCAGCCAGACGGCGCGCTGGAACCTGACCCGGGTCGCCGACAAAGAAGACATTAACTCGGCCATGTGCCAGTACCTGGGCGAGGCTGGCAAGATCATCAACCTGGAGGAGTACCGCTCTTTTTCACGGCGCTACGGGGCGCTCAAGATTCCGGTCTGGCTACAGGATTTGCCAGGCGCCTGGCTGGTGGTGCCGCTGATGACGGGTGACGAAATGATCGGTTTTGTGGTGCTTGCCAGCGCCCGCACCATCTTTGATGTGAACTGGGAAGTGCTTGATTTGCTAAAAACTGCTGGCCAGCAGGCGGCCAGCTATCTGGCGCAGATGCAGGCCACCGAAGCCCTGCTGGAAGTGCGCAAATTTGACGCCTTCAATAAAATGTCGGCCTTTGTGGTGCATGACCTGAAAAATATTGTGACGCAGCTCTCGCTCATGATGAAAAACGCCAAGCGGCTCGGTGGCAACCCCGAATTTCAGCAGGACATGTTGCTGACCGTGGAGAACTCACTTGACCGCATGCGCCAGCTGATGCTGCAGTTGCGCGAGGGCGCCACACCGCCGGGCACGGCCGTTGGCGTCAACCTGGGTGCCGTGGTGCGCCGCGTGCAGGCAACGGCGACCACGCGCGGGCGCGAGCTTGAAGTCGAGCTTACGGAAGGCGTTGACACGCGCGGGCATGAGGAGCGGGTGGAGCGCATCATTGGCCATGTCGTGCAAAATGCGTTTGATGCCACCGAACCTGGCGGCCATGTGCGCCTGAAACTCGAACGCACGCTTGGCCGGGCCAGGGTGGTGGTGAGCGACACCGGTTGCGGCATGACGCAAGACTTCATGCGTGATCGCCTGTTCAAGCCGTTTCAGACCACCAAACAGGCCGGTATGGGAATCGGCGCTTATGAGAGTTTTCAGTATGTACAGGAGTTGGGTGGCCGCATCGACGTGCAGAGCCAGGTTGGCCAAGGCACCACGATTACCCTGGAGTTGCCGCTTTTTGAGTCGCAGAGCAAGTCAGACCTTCATTCACCAGAGACCGTATGACCTCAGATAAATCCCGCCCCTTGATGATCGTGGAAGACGATCTGGCGCTACAAAAGCAAATCAAGTGGTCGCTTGACCGCTTCGAGTCGGTTACCGCCAGCGACCGCGAAAGCGCGCTGCTGCAGTTGCGAAAGAGCCTGCCTGCCGTGATTACCATGGACCTGGGCTTGCCGCCGGATGCCGATGGCGTGTCAGAAGGCTTCAAGCTGCTCGAACAGGTGATGGCGTCCGACCCCGACATCAAAGTGATTGTGCTCACTGGCCAAAATGACCAGGACAACGCACTGCGCGCGGTAGCCATGGGCGCTTACGACTTTTTTGCCAAACCGTTCGAGCCCGAGCTGCTCAACCTCACCGTGGAGCGCGCTTTCAGGCTGTTCGAATTACAGGCCGAAAACCGGCGCCTGCAAGCCATGTACCAGCCCGATGCGCTGGCCGGCCTGATCACGCGCGACCCCGAGATGTTGCGCCTGTGCCGCATGATCGAAAAAGTGGCCAACAGCAACGCCACCGTGATGTTGCTGGGCGAAAGCGGCACCGGCAAGGAGGTGCTGGCGCGCGGCCTGCACATGGCGTCGCCGCGGCGCGCCGAAAAGTTTGTTGCCATCAACTGCGCCGCGATTCCCGAGAACCTGCTCGAAAGCGAGTTGTTCGGCTACGAAAAAGGCGCTTTCACTGGCGCTGGCAAAACCACGCTGGGCAAGATCGAAACGGCCAACGGCGGCACGCTTATGCTCGATGAAATTGGCGATCTGCCGTTTCAGTTGCAGGCCAAGCTGTTGCGCTTTTTGCAGGAGCGCGTGGTGGAGCGCGTGGGCGGTCGGCAGGAGATACCGGTCGACGTGCGCATCATTTGCGCCACCCACCAAAATCTGGACGCGCTGTGCAAAGATGGCAAGTTTCGCGAAGACCTGTATTACCGGCTGGCCGAAATCGTCATTCAGATTCCGCCCTTGCGCGAGCGCCTGGGCGATGCAGCGCTGCTGGCGCATGCCTTTGTGCGGCGCTTTGCCCAGGAGCAGAACCGCAGCAACCTGAGCCTGAGCGAGGAGGCTGTGCGGGCGATTGAACTGCACCCCTGGCCGGGCAACATTCGCGAGCTTGAAAACTGCATCAAGCGCGCCACCATCATGGCCGACGGCAACCAGATCACTTGTGCCGACATTGGCTTGAAAAGCACCACGCCGGACGATGTTGACGCCTCGCTTGACTTGCGCGTGATTCGCGACAATGCCGAAAAAAGCGCCATCATCGCGGCCCTGGGCCGCGTCAACGGCAATATGCTCAAGGCGGCCGAGCTGCTCGGCGTGAGCCGCCCCACGTTGTACGATCTAATGCATCGGCTGGGCTTGAAGTAGCCCGCTCATGCGACCAATACCGCCAACTCTTTTTATGCAATCTCAGGGTCCGACAATGAAGCTCAAAAAATCTCGCAAACACATGGTGTTTTCAACCCTACTGGTGGCCTTGCTGCTGGGCTGTAGCGAAAAACCCGAGGCCATGATCAGCTCGGCCAAAGATTACCTGGCCAAGGATGACAGCAAGGCGGCGGTCATCCAGATCAAGAACGCGCTGCAAAGCAACCCCAACATGCCGGAGGCCCGTTATATGCTGGGCACCGCCCTGCTCAACAGTGGTGACCCGGTAGGCGCCGAAACCGAGTTGCGCAAGGCGCTTGAGCTCAACCATGCGCACGATCAGGTCATGCCCAAACTGGCGATTGCCATGCTGGCGCAAGGCCAGGCCAAGAAATTGACCGACGAGTTGGGTCAGGTTGATTTGGGTGATGCCGCAGCCAAGGCCAGTTTGCAGACCTCGCTGGCAGCCGCGTACAGCCAGCAGGGCAAGGCCGAGCCCGCCGAGGCCGCACTCAAGGCGGCCTTGGCGGCGGATCCCGGCTATGTGCCAGCCTTGCTGGTGCAGGCGCGGCAGCAGGCTGCACGGCGCGACTTTGACGGTGCCCTGACCAGCACGGAAGAGGCTATTGCCAAGTCGCCTACCAGTTTTGAAGCTTGGAAGCTCAAGGGCGACCTGCTGCAATACGCCAAAAATCAGCCTGTTGAGGCCCTGGCAGCGTACCGCAAGTCCATTGACATCCGGCCCGATTTTTTGCCCGGCCAAGCCGCTGTTGTCACGATGCTGTTGCAACAAAACAATTTGCCTGACGCTACAAGCCAGATCGAGCAACTCAAAAAAACCAGCCCCAATCATCCGCAGACCCAATTCCTGCAAGCGCATCTGGCGTTTCAGAAAAAAGATTTCACGCAGGCGCGTGACTTGACGCAGCAGGTGTTGCGGGTTGCCCCGGGCAACGTTCAGGCCTTGCAATTGGCCGGCGCGGTCGAAATGCAACTCAATTCGCCAGTGCAAGCCGAGGCTTATCTGAACAAGGCGCTGCAGGCCGCACCCAATCTGCCCCTGGCCCGGCGCATGCTGGTGACGATTTACCTGCGCACCGGGCAGTCGGCCAAGGCCCTGGCCACCCTGACGCCGGGTTTGAAGCAGGAGAACGTTGACCCCAAATTGTTCGCCCTGGCTGGCGAGGTTTATCTGCAAAATAACGACGTCAAGACGGCCGAGGAATACTTCACCAAAGCCAGCCAGCAGAACCCCGATGACGCCAGGAACCGCACCGCCTTGGCCTTGACGCACTTGCAGGGCGGTCGGGTTGAAACGGCGTTTGACGAACTGGAAAGTATTGCCGCCTCGGACGTCGGCACCAGCGCCGACCTGGCCCTGATCAGCGCCCACCTGCGTCGCCAGGAACTCGACAAGGCTTTGGTGGCCGTGGACGGGCTTGAAAAGAAGCAGGTCGACAGGCCGCTGGCGGCCAACTTGCGCGGGCGCATCTTGCTGGCCAAAAAAGACCGGCCCGGTGCGCGCAAGAGTTTCGAGCGCGCCCTCGAAATCGACCCCATGTTTTTCCCGGCAGTGGCCAGCCTGGCCAGCCTGGACCTGGCCGACAAAAAACCTGACGAAGCCAAAAAGCGTTTTGAAGCCGTGCTAGCCAAGGAGCCCAAAAATCCGCAGGCCCTGCTGGCGCTGGCCGAGCTGGCAGCCCGCACCGGCGCCCCCAAGGAAGAAGTTGCCAAATTGATCAGCAACGCAGTGGCGGCCAACCCTACGGAAGCTGCTCCGCGCCTGTTGCTGGTCAACTTCCATCTGCGTAATAAGGACGTCAAACCGGCCGCCTCGGCGGCGCAAGATGCCGTGGCCGCCATGCCAGACAACGCTGACTTGCT
>PFUD01000130.1 GCA_002789915.1 Comamonadaceae bacterium CG_4_9_14_3_um_filter_60_33
AAGTAGAGCACGCGTTCAATGTCGCGCAGCGTCATGTCCAGCACCAGACCCAGACGACTAGGAAGCGACTTCAAAAACCAGATATGGGCGCAGGGCGCGGCCAGGTCGATGTGACCCATGCGCTCGCGGCGTACCTTGGTCTGCGTGACTTCAACGCCGCACTTCTCGCAAATCACACCGCGGTGCTTGAGGCGCTTGTACTTGCCGCACAGGCATTCGTAGTCCTTGATGGGGCCAAAAATCTTGGCGCAAAAAAGACCATCGCGCTCAGGCTTGAAGGTGCGGTAGTTGATGGTTTCCGGCTTTTTGACTTCGCCAAAAGACCAGGAACGGATTTTCTCGGGTGAGGCCATGCCAATTTTGATGGCATCAAAATGCTCATCGGGCGTGAACTGCTTGAACAGGTCGAGTAATGATTTCATAGTAGATCCTTGTCTTTTAGCCACGTTCCAGTTCAATGTCCAGGCCAAGGGAACGAATTTCCTTGACCAGCACGTTGAACGACTCCGGCATGCCGGCTTCGATCGAGTGTTCGCCCTTGACGATGCTCTCGTACACCTTGGTGCGGCCCACCACGTCGTCGGACTTGACGGTGAGCATTTCCTGCAAGGTGTAGGCGGCGCCGTAGGCTTCGAGTGCCCACACTTCCATTTCGCCAAAACGCTGGCCACCAAACTGGGCCTTGCCGCCCAGCGGCTGCTGCGTGACCAGGCTGTACGGGCCAGTCGAGCGGGCGTGCATCTTGTCGTCCACCAAGTGGTGCAGTTTCAGGTAGTGCATGTAGCCAACGGTAACCGGGCGCTCAAAGCGGTCGCCAGTGCGGCCGTCATAAAGGTAGGCCTGGGTGCGCGTAGGCGTCAGGCCCTTGGCTGCCGCGATGTCATCCGGGTAAGCCAGCTTGAGCATGGCACGGATTTCATCTTCAGTGGCGCCATCGAACACCGGCGTGGCAAATGGCATGCCGCTGGTCAGGTTGTCGGCCATGGCCAGCAACTGCCCATCGTCGAGCTGCGCCAAGTCTTCCTTGCGGCCCGTGGTGTTGTAAATTTCGTTGAGAAATTCACGCAACTCGGCCACCCGGCTCTCGTGTTGAAGCATGTCGCCAATACGCTGACCAATGCCCTTGCCGGCCCAGCCTAAGTGAACCTCTAGCACCTGGCCCACGTTCATCCGTGACGGCACGCCCAGCGGGTTCAGCACGATGTCGCATGGTGTCCCGTCGGCCATGTGCGGCATGTCTTCCACCGGCACAATCTTGGACACCACGCCCTTGTTGCCGTGGCGCCCAGCCATCTTGTCGCCGGGTTGCAGGTGGCGTTTGACGGCCACATAGACCTTGACCATCTTCAGCACACCGGCTGGCAGCTCGTCGCCCTGCGTGAGCTTTTTGCGCTTTTCTTCAAAGGCCAAATCAAAGCGGTGGCGGGTTTGCTCGAGCGAATTCTTGATGCTCTCAAGCTGTGCCGACACGCTGTCTTCGGCCGGGCGAATGTCGAACCAGTGAAATTTCTCCACTGCAGCCAGGTAGGCGGCGTCGATCTTGCTGCCCTTGGCCAGCTTTTGCGGGCCGCCGTTGGCGACCTTGCCCACCAGCAGCTTCTCGATCCGGTCAAAGGCATCGGCCTCGACAATGCGCAGTTGGTCGTTAAGGTCAAGGCGGAAGCGCTTGAGCTCGTCGTCGATGATCTGCTGGGCGCGCTTATCGCGCGTGATGCCCTCGCGGGTGAACACCTGCACGTCGATGACCGTGCCTTGTGAGCCCTGGTCAACGCGCAGCGAGGTGTCTTTCACGTCACTGGCCTTTTCGCCAAAGATCGCGCGCAGCAGCTTTTCTTCAGGGGTCAGCGTGGTTTCGCCCTTGGGCGTGACCTTGCCGACCAGCGTGTCGCCAGGTTGCACTTCGGCGCCCACGTAGATGATGCCGGACTCGTCCAGACGGTTGAGTTGCTGCTCGGCCAAGTTTGGAATGTCGCGTGTGATTTCTTCGGCACCGAGCTTGGTATCGCGCGCCATCACCACCAGTTCCTCGATGTGGATCGAGGTGTAGCAGTCGTCAGCCACCACGCGCTCACTGATCAAAATCGAGTCTTCGAAGTTGTAGCCGTTCCAGGTCATGAAGCCGATCAGCATGTTGCGGCCCAGCGCCAGTTCACCCAAATCGGTAGAAGCGCCGTCGGCGATCACGTCACCCTTGGCCAGGTGGTCGCCCTTTTTGACAATCGGGCGCTGGTGGATGTTGGTGTTCTGGTTGGAGCGCTGGTACTTGATCAGGTTGTAGATGTCCACACCCACCTCGCCCGCTTGCGCTTCGGCGTCATTGACGCGAATCACGACACGGGTGGCATCGACATAGTCGACCACACCGCCACGGGTGGCCACCACCACGGTGCCGGAGTCAACCGCGGCGACGCGTTCGATGCCCGTGCCGACCATGGGTTTTTCCGGGCGCAACACGGGCACCGCCTGGCGGCTCATGTTGGCGCCCATCAGGGCGCGGTTGGCGTCGTCGTGCTCGAGGAACGGCACCAGGGAGGCCGCCACGGAGACGATCTGCGCCGGCGACACGTCCATGTACTGAATGCGGTCGGCGGTCACCATGACGGTTTCGCCCGCTTCACGGGCAGAGATCAGTTCACCGGTCAATTGGCCGTCTTTGTCGAGCACGGCATTGGCCTGGGCAATCACGTACTTGCCTTCTTCGATAGCCGACAGGTAGTCAATGTCCATCGTGACCTTGCCCTCGACCACGCGACGGTACGGCGTTTCAATGAAACCGTAGTCGTTGAGGCGGGCGTACAGGGCCAGCGAGTTGATCAAGCCGATGTTCGGGCCTTCAGGCGTTTCAATGGGGCAAACACGACCGTAATGGGTCACGTGCACGTCGCGCACTTCGAAGCCTGCACGTTCTCGCGTCAAACCACCCGGGCCAAGCGCCGAGACGCGACGCTTGTGCGTGATCTCGGACAGCGGGTTGGTCTGGTCCATAAACTGGGACAACTGCGACGCGCCAAAGAATTCTTTCAACGCGGCCGAAATGGGCTTGCTGTTGATCAGGTCGTGCGGCATCAGTGGCTCTTGCTCGGCTTGACCGAGGCGCTCTTTCACCGCCTTTTCAATCCGGGCCAGGCCCATGCGGTATTGGTTTTCGGCGAGTTCGCCGACGCAGCGCACCCGACGATTGCCGAGGTGGTCGATGTCGTCAACCTGGCCGTGGCCGTTGCGCAAGTCAACCAGCACCTTGACCACAGCCAGGATGTCTTCGTTGGTCAGCACCATCGGGCCGGTCGATTCCGGGCGGCCCATCTTGGCGTTGAACTTCATGCGCCCGACGCGCGACAGATCGTAGGTGTCAGGGTTGTAGAACAGGCGCTGAAACAGGGCTTGCACGGCGTCTTCGGTTGGCGGCTCGCCGGGGCGCATCATGCGGTAGATGGCGACGCGGGCCGAGAACTCATCGGCCGTTTCGTCAGTGCGCAGGGTTTGCGAAATGTAGGCGCCTTGGTCGAGCTCGTTGGTGTAGATGCAGGCCAGGTCTTGCACGCCGTTGGTGCGCAGTTTCTTGAGCAGCACTTCGGTCAGCTCTTCATTGGCCTTGGCCAAAATCTCGCCGGTTTCAGCATCCACCACGTTGCGAGCCACGATACGGCCAATCAAAAAGTCTTCCGGCACCGAAATATGCGTGGTTTCGGACTGCTCGAGCTCACGGGTGTGGCGCACGGTGACGCGCTTTTCCTTGGCCACGATGACCTTGCCACTCTTGTCAGTGATGTCAAAGCGTGCTACTTCACCGCGCAGGCGTTCGGCGACAAATTCCATTTGCGCACCGCTGTCCATCAGGCGGAAGTTGTCATTGACGAAGAAGTTGGCCAGGATCGACTCGTTGTTCAGGCCAATGGCCTTGAGCAAAATCGTGACCGGCATCTTGCGGCGGCGGTCCACCCGGAAATAAAGGATGTCTTTCGGGTCAAACTCGAAGTCGAGCCAGGAACCGCGGTAGGGGATGATGCGTGCCGAAAACAGCAACTTGCCCGAGCTGTGGGTCTTGCCCTTGTCGTGCTCGAAAAACACGCCAGGCGAGCGGTGCAGTTGCGACACGATGACACGCTCGGTGCCGTTGATGACAAACGAGCCTTTGTCAGTCATCAGGGGCACTTCGCCCATGTAAACCTCTTGCTCCTTGACTTCCTTGACCACCTTGTTTTGCGAGGTGGAGGACTCACGGTCATAAATGATCAGTTGCACGCGGGCGCGCACGGCCGAAGAAAACGTCAGACCGCGGGTCTGGCATTCACGCACATCAAACGCCGGCTTGGCAAGGTTGTAGTCGAGGTACTTCATCTCGACAAAACCGTTGTGCGAAACAATCGGGAACGCCGCGTTGAAGGCGGCTTGCAGGCCCTCGTCGGTGCGCTTTTTCTGCGGCACTTCAGCTTGCAAAAACGCGGTGTAGGCATCTTTTTGCATTTGCAGCAGGTAGGGTATCTCCAGCACGCTGTCGCGGCTGCCAAAATTTTTACGTATCCGTTTGCGTTCGGTGTATGTATAAGCCATGAAATCTCCGGGCAAATGAGGACTGGATGCGTCCTGGACGACGTTAACGCTTGGTGATTGGCCACTACCAATCAATGGCGGACGGTTGCACCTTGCATGCAACCCGAACCAAGGTATCTTCTGCTGTCGGGGTTAGAAGACACTGGAAAACGCTTTAACAAGCGGCTTTCCGGTGCGTTCTGCAAAAACACCAAAGGCTGGAGGCCTGTGAC
>PFUD01000178.1 GCA_002789915.1 Comamonadaceae bacterium CG_4_9_14_3_um_filter_60_33
TGGCTTAAAGAGGCACGTTATTTGCATTCAACCCACCCTGTTGGTGCTTTAACAGCGCCTTCATGGTGAAATCAGTCATGTGAAGTTTTTTCGCTATTTCAAAACTCACCATAAATGGTGTTTTGATTTTTTAACTTTAGGAGTTTTCATGAAAAAAAGTTTAGTTGCTTTGGCAGTGCTCGCTGCTTCGGGTGCCTCGTTTGCCCAATCGTCTGTCACCGTTTACGGTATTCTTGACCTGTGGGTCGGTTCGCTAGATGACGGTGCGACATCGACAACGCTGTTGGACAGCGGTGGCGTGAATACAAATCGTTGGGGTCTGAAGGGTTCTGAAGACTTGGGTGGTGGTCTAAAGGCCCATTTCAACTTGGAACAAGCTTTTGAATCTGATACTGGCGCAGCTGGTGATGCCACGCTCGCCTTCGCGCGTCAGTCCTGGGTTGGCTTCTCGGGTGGTTTCGGTGAAGTGCGTGTCGGCCGCACAACCACACCGTTTGATGACATTAGCGGTGCGTCTGATGCGCTTTTTGATTCTGCTTTGTCACCAATGTACGGTGTTGGCGCTCCCAATGACCTTTTTGCCAGCGCAAACTACATATCGCGTCCCAACAACACCATTTTTTACCAAGCGCCTGATTTTGGCGGTTTCAGTGGTGCCATCAGCTACAGCTTGGACGAAAATGCTGTTGGTGCCGCAAGCGTGACATCGTTGAACCTTACCTACGGTGCAGGCCCCGTGGCTGTCCAGTTGGGCTATCAAACCGAAGACATCGACAATACAGCCTTATTGCCCGATGACTACAGCGTGGTGCGCTTGGGGGGCTCGTATGACTTTGGTGTTGCTAAGGTGATGGCTAACTACGGCAAGGCAACCAGTATCGGCAACCAAGCAGGCTACGACGCTACTGATTACCAAATCGGTGCAGACTTTCCGGTTGGACCGGTGGTTGTGGTGTCTGTGAGCTATGCCAAGTCAGACGACAGTAATCCCGCTGGCGTGTTTGAAGAATCTCGTGATGGCTACGGTATTGGTGCAACCTACACCTTGTCCAAGCGCACCTTCTTGTATGGTGGCTACCAAGCAGTGACCACGGAAACAGCTGTTGGCGACGTCGACACAAGCCTGTTTGCAGTGGGTATCAATCACCGCTTCTAATCACATTGCCAGCTCTGGAGCCTGATCGGGCTTCAGTCGGTGCGCACACTTGAAAAAAGCCACCTTCGGGTGGCTTTTTTTTGCTTCAACGCTCGCCCACCGCAGGGTTCAAAAAAAAATTGTCACGTTTTTGAAATGCGATGCGACTAACTATGTGATGACATGGCACGGTGCAATGTCACACACCAGAAAGGAAGCATCATGAAATCCCTACTTATCGCCACCGCCCTGGTTGCCACAAGCTTTGCAGCCTCCGCGGAATATAAGGGCATCCGGTACGAGCCCGGCGTCAACAACACCACCAGCGCTCATCAGTCCCGCGCCACTGCGGCGCATCAAACCACTGCCGCCACCAAAGCGAGCACCTTTGCTTTCAGCGAGTCCGCCATGCGTGCCGCTGAGCGCAAGGCCTTGTTGGCATCGCTCAGCGCATCTGGCCAAACGACGCAATCCGCCACCGTTGTCTGGGGCGAGCCAGCGTCTGCTTATTCACCGGACGGTCAATAACGCGCGCATTGAACGCGACGTCATTTTGCTTAACCTTAAAGGATTCATCATGAAGAAAAGTTTAGTGGGGTTGGCCGTTCTGGCGGCCACTGGGGCGGCTTTGGCCCAGTCATCGGTCTCAGCTTATGGGGAACTCGATGTCTGGTTTGGCGGTTTACGCACCGATAACGGCGCTGGCGCCACCACGTCGCAGACGGCTATCGGCAGCGGCGGCATCGACGAATCTTACTGGGGCCTGAAAGGCTCGGAAGACCTGGGCGGTGGTCTGAGAGCCAACTTTGCCCTGGAGCAGGGGTTTGAAATCGACTCCGGCGCGGCGGGTGCCTACACCGGGCAAAGCACCGGCTCGCAGGCGTTCGACCGTCAGTCTTGGGTGGGCTTGTCAGGCAACTTTGGTGAAATTCAGATCGGCAAAGTCTGGAGCGCCTACGACGACATCACCGGGGCTTCGAACGCCATTTTCGACTCCGCTGCGCTGGCCCCGGTTTATCGGGTTTTCAAAAGCGTTGAGTACATCGACCGACCCACCAACGGTTTGCGCTACACCTCCCCCGAGATAGCAGGTTTCACCGGTGCCGTCAGTTACAGCCTGGACGAAGACAGCACGACGAACCCATCGGTCCGAAGCGTGTCGTTGTCTTACGCCGGGGGCCCGCTCGCGGCACAGTTGGGCTACCAGGAGGAAGAAACCATTGGCGTACCCGATAACGCCAGCTTTGCCATGCTGGGGGCTTCGTACGACTTCAACATACTGACGACCAAGCTGATTTACGCCAAAGCCGACAACGTGGGCAGCCTGCCCGGGGTGGAGGCCAGCGAGTGGCAAATCGGCGCCGACATTCCGCTAAGCCCAGCCATGGTGGTGTCAGTCAGCTACGCCAAGTCTGACGACAGCCAACCGGCCAATGTGTTTGAGGCCGAGCGCGAGGGCTATGCCATCGCCGCCACCTATACCCTGTCCAAGCGCACTTACCTTTATGGGGGCTACACCTACAGCAGCGAAACCCAACCATCTGCGGATGATGCCACGAGCGAGGCACTGGCCTTGGGCATTCGACACAGCTTCTGAGCGCCAACACCCGTTGGCGACTGCCCACGCTACGGCGCTACCGCGCCAACCCAAGCCGCCTCCGGGCGGTTTTTTTATCAAGCGGCTGCGCCGTTGAATGAGGTCGAGCATTTGGTTCTGCTTTAATTTGTTGCACAGCCACCACAAATGCACCAATCATGCGCAAGTTTAAAGACCATTTTGGGGCGAAAGCACCAGCTATCTGTTGCAATAGCGTCTAACTTCCTACAACAGGAGGTTGGCTCTGGGTCCTGAAGCACGTTGGTTTCAGGGCCTCATGTTTAACCTTGGAGAAATTTGAAATGAAAAAATCCCTGATCGCATTGGCCGTTCTGGCCGCTTCCGGCGCCGCCATGGCCCAATCTTCGGTGACCTTGTTTGGCCGTCTTGACGCCGCTGTTGGCTACATCGACACAGAAGTTTCGAGCAATAATCCACTGAATGTAAAACCATCGCAGTCGCAAACTGTGGTGAATTCATCTACTTTCAACACCACCTACTGGGGGATCAAGGGCACTGAAGACCTGGGCGGCGGCTTGAAAGCCAATTTCAACCTGCAAAGCAACTTCAATATTGATACCGGCGCAATTGGTAAAGGTCAGAGTTTGTTTGAACGCAACGCCACAGTGGGCTTGTCGGGCGGTTTCGGTACCGTCAATCTGGGCCGTCAATACACCCCCTACTACGCCATATATGCTTCGACCGCCATGATTGGCAATGCCAACCTTGACGCTGAGACAGTGTATGGCGCTGGCCTTGTTCAAGGTGTCACCCGCGCCAGCAATTCGATCCGCTATGACTCTCCCTCTTTCAGCGGCTTTACCGTGTCGGGTTTGGTCGGTTTGGGTGAAAATGACACCCTGTCACCTGATAATGCGGGTGGTGACTCCACCGACACTTACAGCTTGAACGTCATGTACAAAGCTGGTCCTTTACTGGTCGGTTACGGCTACCAGCAACGAAAGCTGGCACAAGTTACTCCCGGTGTCCAGCAAGACGAACTCAGCTACAACATGGTTGGTGCAAGCTATGACTTTGGTATGGCCAAAATCACTGGCGGTTACCAAAAGGTTGAGAATGACCTCGCCGGTGCTGCAAACCAAGAAGACGACGAGTTCAACGTGGGCGTGAGCGTTCCGGTCGGTCCGGCTACCACCCTCTGGGCTGGTTATGCTGACTCGCAATCCGATTTTGGCAACGGCAATTCGCTGGACAGCAATGGTTACACATTGGCAGCGACTTACCAACTGTCCAAGCGCACCAAGTTGTACGGTGCTTACGCCTACACAGAAATCGAATCATCTAAGGATCAGGGCGTTACTATTGACAACACACAGACAGACAAGTTTGCGGTTGGCGTTGTCCACCTGTTCTAATCTGACGCTGGCGCAAGTCAGCTGACGGTTAAAACCTCAAAAACCCCGCCTGGGCAACCCGGCGGGGTTTTTTAATGGCTGAGTGATTTCAAAATGAGATTTACACCATGATGACCCTGCATAACCCGCCCCATCCAGGTGAAGTCTTGCGCGAGTATCTACCTGCAGATATGTCTGTGACAAAAGTCGCGCTGCGCATTGGTGTGTCGCGCCAGGCTTTTTCGAAACTGCTCAGCGGCAAAGCCGGCGTAAGCGCAGAAATAGCTTTTCGGCTGGCTGCTGCGCCAGCGCTGAATTCTGTCTGAACATGCAGCAAGCGTTTGACCTGTGGCAGATTCGCCAGACCGGCCTGCCCAAGGTGCAGCGGCTGCCGGCTTGAATTGATTGTGGATAAACCTGATAGCGATAAGCGCTTTGCTTAAAGAAATGCGGCGAGCCCTCAGCCAGGAAATCTGGTGAGGCTTTTGGCTGGGTGCTAAACTGGTTTTCATATTTGGAGCCCCTCATGAGCATTGACGCCGTCGTATTTAAAACCTTTCGCAAGCTTGGCGCTGACGATGCCGACGCGGCCGCGTTCGCGGAGGAACTCAATGAGGCGATTGACAAACGTTATGCTTTGCATGCAGATGCATTGGCAACGAAGACAGATTTAGCAGAATTAAAGACCGATCTCATTAAAGCCATCGCAGAATCGCAACGCTGGACCATCACCGCCATGTTCGCTGCCGTAGGTATCTTTGCTGCTTTGACAAAAGTACTGAATTAGTGGCACTATTTTTTCAGGCTTTTTTTGACCCCAAGTTCCTTGGTTTTCATCACGCCATGACGACCCTGAATAGCCCGCCCCATCCAGGTGAAGTCTTGCGCGAGTATTTGCCTATGAATATGTCGGCGACAGAAGTCGCGCTACGCACAGGTGTGTCGCGCCAGGCTTTTTCGAAACTTCTCACGACAAAGCCGGCATAAGCACAGAAATGGCTTGTCGACTGGCCGCTGCGCTTCAGACCAGCGCTGAATTCTGGCTGAACCTACAGCAAGCGTTTGACCTCTGGCAGGTTCGCCAGACCGGCCTGCCCAAGGTACAGCGCCTGGCGGCGTGAATTGATTGTGGATAAACCTGCTTGCGATAAGCGATTTGCGCTACACGCAACGCAGCTTGCCACACACGGTGATGTGGAAGCAGTGCGCAAAATTTTTTCTGGCTGTTAAACTGCGCGCCATGAGCTCAATCACCTTCGACACCTTGAAGTTCGCCAATCGGCTCAAAAGTGCCGGCATGAGCGACGCGCAAGCGCAAGCGTTCGCAGAAGCACAAAAGGATGTTTTTGCCGAAGCGCTTGATACAACGCTGGCAACCAAGGTCGACGTGGCGCGCCTGGAAGCCAAACTCGACCACGAGGCATCCCTGCTGAAGTGGATGGTGGGTGTGCTGTTGGCGGTGGCCATTGCCAATTTTGCCAAGCAGTTTTTTTAGAATCTGCGGTTTTTGTTCACGCCGTGACGGCCCCCATGCGTCAACTTACTTCTCAAAGGCAAAGTCGGCGTAAGCGCAGAAATGGCATTTGGCCTGGACGTGAGTACCGCCATTCGCTTATTCCTGCGAAGTATTGTCGAAAAAGGCGGCCTCCCCATAGACGTGCCTGGTCCCAGCGCTACAACACTGGCGGCCATCAAGGCATCCAAGACCAGCAAGGTAACGGAAGCGTTTCTTGACAACTTTTGAGCTTTAGCATGTCCAGGGCGCTCAAGGAAACCAGTCAGTTCAAGACAAACAAGAAGCGCATTAAGAGGTCTGGCCGCTGCAATTGGGAAAACATGCGCAGTGTCGTGAAAGAACTACAGAGCCCGCTGGCAAGCTGCATCAGATGTATGTCGGCCCCGACGGCGAGCCAGTGCAAAAGCTCATGGCTCAAAAAAATGCACTCAATGCAGCGGCTGCTCTTGGCCCTCTTGCTCGTTCGGCAAAGGCGTTGGTTTGCACTGCCGTGTTGCCAAGGCACTATCGCGTCATACGGCGCCTTCTCCAGCGAAAATTCCATAAAGGGCAGCGGTTGCTGCGTCACGCGCGCCCGGCGGGGTTTTTTAGCAGGGTTGGCAAATTTATTCCCTCTATGCACTAAACTGAAATGCATGGAACTTGAAATTTACAGCGCCTTTATCAACGCAGGCGTTCCACCAGAAAATGCCAAGGCGGCAGTTGAGTCTATCAATCGTGAAATTGACAAGCGCTTTGCGCTGCACGCAACGCAACTTGCAACACACGGTGATGTGGAAGCGGTGCGTAAGGATGTAGGTGTCTTGCGCAAAGAAATGGCCGAGATGAAAACCGAACTAATCAAAGCCATCGCCGAGTCCCAACGTTGGACCATCACCGCCATTTTTGCAGCAGTCGGCGTTTTTGCAGCCTTGACTAAAGTACTGAATTAGTCGGGCCAAATTCACGGCTGAAGGCTAGATTCGTACTTATGACTTTCACCACTTTTACAACTCATAAATTCGTCCGCAAGTTTTTTTAAACTGCCGCGCCTGGTGGTTTGAATTGAATTACATGGACGCTGTCTTACGCGGCGTCCGCTTTGCCCTAACTGTGCGCCTACCTTGCGCTTCTACGTAAGAGTCAAGCAAGCGCCGAATCATGCGCTGGTATTGGGTTTGGTGTTTTGAGGCCTCGGATTTGAAAAAATCAACACTGCTCTTGCTCAACGCCAGCGTCACTTTCACACCCTCCTCACGAAACGCCAGTTCAGCAGGGGCAGGCAGAAAATCAGCAATCACCTCCAGGTCGCCCAACGGTTCATCCGTGTAGATGATTTTCTTGTTCATAAACAGCCTTTCCTTTACGCCAATAACCGGCACCAATTAGCCGAATCAATTTCTTTCGATACGTGAACCGCACCGTGAGAATGCCCCCACCCACTTTGCCAAAACAGTAAAAACGTTCTTCTGCTTCGCTACTATGGCCAAGGTCACGGGCTATCACACGGTGCGGGTCTGCGAACGCCATTTGAGCGACCTGAAAAGAGACGTGATGCTTGCGCTGATTTTCGACATCCTTTTTCTCGTCCCGCTCAAACTTTGTTTGCGTCATGCTTGAATGCTAGCTTAGCTTCATACTTAAAGCCATATATTTATATGGGCTTAATGCGCTCATTCGCACGGGAACACACAGCAAGCTGCTCTAACAGGTTTAACGCCAGCGTGCCGTTGGTCGAGGCACTAGCCACCGCCCGAGTTGAATGTACAATTTGTACATCATGCAAATCCATCAGCCGCTTGCTCGCACGCAAATTTACCTCACAGAGACCCAACAAAAAAGACTCTCGGCCGCCTCCCGGCGCGCCGCTGTCTCTAAAAGTGAGTTGATCCGGTTGGCTGTGGACCAGTTTTTGGACCAGCAAACCCCGACCCATCATGCAACCCAGACGCAGCGCCTGGCAGAACTGGCCGGTTTATGGGCTGACCGTGCAGACATGGCTGACCCCACGGCCTATGTGCAAGCGCTTCGCAGGCCGCGCTTCTGATGGCGGCTCCTTTGGTGGCAACCCACGGCGTGCTCATCGACTCTGATGTGTTGATCTGGTTTGCGCGCGGCAACCTTCAGGCTGCCACGGCAGTCAATAACATCAGCGACAGCTATATCTCGGCCATTTCCTACATGGAATTGGTGCAAGGGTGCCGCAACAAAGCAGAACTCAAGGTGATGCAGCGGGCGTTCAAGTCAAACGACCATGACATGCTGCCGGTCACCCACATCATCAGTGACCTGGCCTGTGAATTGGTGGAGCAGTACGCTTTGTCGCACAGTCTTTATCTGGCTGATGCGCTGATCGCCGCGACAGCCTTGTCGCACAACCTGGTTTTGTTAAGTGCCACCGGCAAGCACTTTTCAGCCATCAAGGGTCTGAAGCTGCGGGTTTTCAGGGTGTAAATCGGTTAGCTCACCCCACCGGGTGCTCAATGATCCGGCCAATAACTGGCCAGCGGTGGTGCAGCCAGAGCCATGCCAGCAGCCCCACCGACAGCATGGCCAGCGAAGCGGCCGCCAGACCCACGGTGGAGTGCATGACCAGCGGTGAAATCACGCCAGCCACCACACCGTTGGCACTGGCGCCAATGAAGGCCTGCAGGCTCGATGCCATGCCGCGCCGGTCGGGGTGCAGGTCAAGCACCAGCAGCGTGATCACCGGCACCATCATGGCCCAGCCAAAGGCAAAAATCGCCACCGGAAAAATAGCCCACGCCACATGCGCGTCAAACAGCACGTTGGCAAGCAGGTTGATAAGCGCAATGCCGAGCATGATGGCAAAGCCGTATTTGATCTGATGCTTGGGCGCGAGCCGCCCGGCCATGCGGCCACTGGCCAAGGCACCACTCATGATGCCGCTGATGACGATGATGAAGAACCAGAAAAACTGCGTAGGCGCCAGCGCCAGATGCTCGCCCAAAAACACCGGTGCCGACAGCACGTACAAAAACATGCCGTTGAACGGCACGCCACTGGCCAGCGCCAGCAGCAAAAAGCGCGGATCGAGCCCCAGTTTCCAATAGCCCTGCAGCAAGTTGCTGACCTTGAGCGGCTGGCGCTGGCTCACATGCAGGGTTTCGGGCAGCAGTTTGTAGTTGGCAACCCACAGCACCACGCCCACCGCCGTCAAAAACCAGAACACGCTGTGCCAGCCCAACAGCGCAAACAAAACTCCGCCAATCATTGGCGCAACGGCGGGCGCCACGCCAAAGTAAATGGTGATCTGGCTCATCACCTTTTGCGCCTGCGCTGGTGAAAACATGTCGCGCACCACAGCGCGCGACACCACAATACCAGCCCCGGTGGTGAGCCCCTGCATCGCCCGGAAAAACACCAATTGGCCAATGCTTTGCGACAGCGCGCAACCCATCGAGGCCAGCGTGAACGCCGCCAGCCCCCACAGCACCACCGGCCGACGCCCCACGCTGTCAGACAGCGCGCCATGAAACAGGCTCATGAAAGCAAAGCCGAACAGGTAGGCTGAGAGCGTTTGCTGCATTTGCAGCGGCGTGGCGTCGAGCGAGCTGGCAATGCCGGCAAACGCCGGAATATAGGTATCAATGGAAAACGGCCCGAGCATGCCCAGCGTGGCCAGCAGCACCGCCAGCGCCCAACGCGGGGCGCGCCACAAATGCTGCGCGTCAGGATTCATGCCGGGCGTTTAGCGTGGCACACCGATCAGTGTCACCAGCACAATCAGCACACCCATGGCCAGGTTCACCAGTACCCAGGTGCGGATTTGCCCCAGCGCTGCGGCACCGGCAGGCCAGTCAAGCGCCTGCGCAGCGCGGCTCAGGCGCTTGTACAAACCAAAACGGATATGCCCAAAAATCAGCATCATCACAATACCTAACGTGGCCATGATGGTCCACTCCAGCGGCATGCTGAAATGCCCGCCGGCCTGAACTACCTGCTTGGCCACCTGGCCAATCATCCACAAGCCAGTGGCCAGCGTGATCGCAATGGCCGCCAACACGGCGCCAAAAAAGCGACCAAGCACCGCATGCATCAAGGGCACGCGCACAGCAGGCTCCAGCGCCCCTGTAGCCGGGCGCAAAAAGAAGTGGGAAAACACCATGCCGCCAATCCAGACGATGATGGCGAGCAGGTGCAGGGTTTTAAGAATGGCGTATGACATGGACAGAACTCGCGGAGTGAAACAAGGTGGCGAGTGTGCCTCAGGAACGGCAAACCGGTTGGGCGCAGAGGTCAATACCTGAAAAATTGTCAGTCGTCGTAATGCCCACGGCACGCAATGATGTCCAAATCAGCATCGTCCGTGGCATACACCAGCCGGTGCACTGCATCAATGCGCCTTGACCAGTATCCGGCCATGTTGCCCAAGAGTGGCTCTGGTTTGCCAATGCCGGTAAACGGCGCGCGCGCTGCCGCTTCGATCAGCGTATTGATGCGCTTCAATGTTTTTTTGTCTTGCCCCTGCCAATAGGTGTAGTCGTCCCATGCGGCCGGGGTAAAGCGACTCGACCGCGCCATGCGTCAAACCTTTGCCAGCACGCGTCGGGTGGCCTTGCCAGCTTTGTGCTGAGCGATTGACTTTGCCAGGTGCGCGGCGTTCGCCGGGGTTGATAGTAAATGCATGGTTTCCATGATGCTCTGGTAATGGTCAAGGGACATCACCACTGCGTCGGCGCCATCACGCCGACTGATGACCGTTACATCTGCATCATCATGCACTGCATCGAGCACCGACTTCAACGAGCTACGGGCTTCGGAATAGGTCACGATTCGCATTGGTTTCACCTCTTATTTGTACTTAAAGTGGTGCAAGTATAGGCCTGTAGTGGACGAAAGAACGTGAGAGTTCTTTCTGGTTACCCAGCCTTGGTGGACGCCATGGGAGAACCAGCTTTCTATTGTTTTGGTGGCGCTGGCACTACGAAACTGCTGCCTTGAACAGCCAGTAACGTGCCAGAATTTTGAAGGGGGTTTGCTACGGAATGAAACCGTTGAATGGTGCCCGGGGTCGGAATCGAACCGACACGCCTTTCGGCGGGGGATTTTGAGTCCCCTGCGTCTACCAATTTCACCACCCGGGCCACGCTTTGAGGACCGAATTATGGCACAGTGCAGGGTATGAAATATTCAACCATTGAAGATCTGATCGGCAAGACCCCACTGGTGCGTTTGCAGCGCATCGGAGCCACTGAAAACGCGGCGCGCGGCAATGTGATTCTGGGCAAACTCGAAGGCAACAACCCGGCGGGTTCGGTGAAAGACCGGGCGGCCATGTCGATGATCCAGCGCGCTCAGGAGCGCGGCGAGATCAAACCGGGCGACACGCTGATCGAGGCCACTTCAGGCAACACCGGCATTGCACTGGCCATGGCCGCGGCCATCAAGGGTTACCGCATGGTGCTGATCATGCCCGAGGATTTGTCGATTGAGCGGGCGCAGACCATGAAGGCGTTTGGCGCCGACTTGATTTTGACACCCAAGAGCGGCGGCATTGAATACTCGCGCGACCTGGCCGACCAAATAGCACGCGACGGCAAGGGCCATGTGCTCGACCAATTCTCCAACGCCGACAACCCGCGTATCCATGTGGAAACCACCGGGCCCGAGATTTGGGCTGATACCAAGGGCAAGGTTACCCATTTTGTCAGCGCCATGGGCACCACTGGCACCATCACCGGGGTGTCGCAATACCTCAAGAAGAAGAACCCGGCCATCAAAATCATTGGCGTGCAACCCACTGAAGGCTCGCGCATTCCGGGCATTCGCAAATGGCCGCAAGCCTATTTGCCCAAAATTTACGACCCCACCCATGTCGATGAACTGGTCTATGTGAGCCAGGAAGATGCCGAGGAAATGTGCCGCCAACTGGCGCGCGAAGAAGGCATTTTTGCCGGCATTTCAGCGGCTGGGGCCTGCTGGGTGGCGCAGCAAATTGCCCAGCGTGAAAAGCACGCCACCATTGTCTTCATCGTCTGCGACCGGGGCGACCGGTATTTGTCCACCGGCGTCTTTCCGGCCTGACGCCGCGCAGTTATCAAAATATCAGGAACCCAACATGCACATCGACAAAGAAATTGACACCAGCGGGCTCAACTGCCCTCTTCCCATCCTGAAAGCCAAGAAAGCCCTGTCCGAACTGGAAAGCGGCCAGGTGCTCAAGGTGATCGCTACCGACGGCGGCTCGCTGCGCGACTTTCAAGCGTTTGCCAAACAAACCGGCAATGAATTGCTGGAGCAGCAGACCGTGGGTAAGGCTTTTATACACGTGATGCGCCGACGCTAAAAGTGGCATTCATCGGGCTTCGACCCCTTTTCCGGCGGCAACGCTGCCGGGCGCGTTTTCCCCTATTGCCATTGCTGGATTTCAGTGCGTTTGATACTTTTTTATAAGGTATATTTAAAATACATGTAAAGGAGAATTTCATGACCTCAATCACCTTGACACCAGCGGCTGCCAAGCAAATTCGCAGCCAAATTGCAAAACACGGCAGTGGCATCGGCTTGCGTGTGGGCATCAAACCCGTGGGCTGCTCGGGCTATGCCTACACCTATGCGCTGGCCGATGACGCACGCGACGACGAGCAGCGCATCGAAGCCCATGGCGCCACCCTGCTCATTGCCACCGACCATCTGACAAGCCTTGAAGGCGCGAGCCTCGACTTTGTTACCGAAGGGCTCAAACAGAGCTTTCAGTTCAATAACCCGAATGTTGGCATTACCTGCGGCTGCGGCGAAAGCTTCAGCCTCAAGCAGCCTGTTGGCAAAGGAGTTGCCGTATGAGCGCTGTTCTGGACAACCTGGTCAACCAGCCGTACAAGCATGGCTTTGTCACCGACATCGCCTCAGACGTGGCCGCCAAAGGCTTGAGCGAAGACACCATCCGGCTGATTTCTGCCAAAAAGAACGAGCCCGACTGGCTGCTTGAGTTCCGCCTGAAGGCGTATCGTCACTGGCTGACCATGAAAGACCCCGGCTGGGCTAATGTCAGCCATCCCAAGATCGATTTCCAGGCAATCAGCTACTACGCCGCGCCCAAACCCAAAGCCAAGCTCAAGAGCATGGATGAGGTCGATCCCGAACTGCTGCGCACTTTTGAGAAGCTCGGTGTGCCGATGCATGAGCGAGCGGCGCTGGCCGGTGTGGCGGTAGATGTGATTTTTGACAGCGTGTCGGTCACCACCACCTACAAAGCCAAGCTGGCCGAGGTCGGCATCATTTTTGGCTCGATCTCGGAGGCGGTGCAGACCCACCCCGAGCTGGTCAAAAAATACATGGGCAGTGTGGTGCCGGCGGCCGACAACTATTACGCCGCGCTTAATTCCGCAGTGTTTACCGACGGCTCGTTTTGCTTCATCCCCAAGGGCGTGAAGTGCCCGATGGATTTGTCCACCTACTTTCGCATCAACACCCAGGACACCGGGCAGTTTGAGCGCACGCTCATCATTGCTGAAGAAGGCGCGTCGGTGTCTTACCTCGAAGGCTGCACTGCGCCGCAGTTCGACACCAACCAGTTGCACGCTGCGGTGGTGGAGTTGGTGGCACTGGACAACGCTGACATCAAGTACTCCACGGTGCAAAACTGGTACGCGGGTGATGAAAACGGCGTGGGCGGCATCTACAACTTTGTCACCAAGCGCGGCCTGTGCAAGGGCGTGAATTCGCGCATTTCATGGACGCAGGTGGAAACTGGTTCGGCCATCACCTGGAAATACCCGTCTTGCATTTTGCTGGGCGACAACTCGGTGGGCGAGTTTTATTCAGTGGCTGTCACCAACCACCACCAGCAAGCCGACACCGGCACCAAGATGATCCACATCGGCAAAAACACCCGCAGCACCATTGTCAGCAAGGGCATATCGGCGGGGCAGTCGAGCAACAGTTACCGCGGCCTGGTCAAGGTGATGCCGGGTGCGGCAGGCGCGCGCAACTATTCGCAGTGCGACTCGATGCTGGTGGGGGCCAAATGCAGCGCCAACACGTTCCCGTACATCCAGGTGCGCAACCCCAGCGCCCAGGTGGAGCACGAAGCGTCTACCTCCAAAATTGGCGAAGACCAGATGTTTTATTTTGCCCAGCGCGGCATTGGCGCCGAAGAAGCGGTGTCGATGATCATCAATGGTTTTTGCAAAGACGTGTTTCAACAGTTGCCAATGGAGTTCGCCGTTGAAGCCACCAAATTACTCGGATTCAAGCTTGAAGGGAGCGTAGGATGATGATTGAAAACAGCCCAACTTTATTAGAGGTGCGCGACCTGCGCGCCAACATCAACGGCACGGAAATCCTCAAGGGCCTGAACCTGACGGTCAAGCGCGGCGAGGTGCATGCCATCATGGGCCCCAACGGCTCGGGCAAAAGCACCTTCACCAAGGTATTGGCTGGCCACAGCGCTTATGAAGTGACGGGCGGCGAGGTGCTTTTTGAAGGCAAAAACCTGCTGAATTTGGCGCCTGAGCTGCGCGCCCGTGCTGGCGTCTTTTTGGCTTTTCAGTACCCGATTGAAATCCCCGGTGTCGGCAACAGCCAGTTCTTGCGCCTGGCCTACAACACGGTGCAGGCCGAACGCGGCCATGACGAACTCGACCCGCTGGAGTTTGATGACCTGGTGCGCGAGAAGATGAAGCTGCTTGAGATGAGCCCTGACTTTTTGCAGCGCAGTGTTAACGAAGGTTTTTCGGGTGGCGAGAAAAAGCGCAACGAGATTTTGCAAATGGCGCTGCTCGAACCCAGCCTGGCCATGCTCGATGAGACCGACTCGGGGCTCGACATCGACGCGCTGCGCGTGGTGTCGCAAGGCGTCAACCACCTGGCCAACAAAAACAACGCGGTTGTGCTGGTCACGCACTACCAGCGCCTGCTGAACTACATCGTGCCTGACTACGTGCACGTGATGAGCAATGGCCGCATCATCCGCACCGGCGGCAAGGAACTGGCGCTCGAACTGGAAGAACGCGGTTACGACTGGGTCGAGGCCGAAGCCGAGGCCGCAGGAGCCGTGGCATGAGCACCGACACCGCCAACGCCCAAAGCACCGCCGTCGACAAGGGCCATGACGTGCTCAACAGCCTGCTCGCCGGCCTGGCGCTGCCACCGGGCAGCACGGCACAGGGCCAGCCAGACTGGCTTAAAACCCTGCGCGCCCAGGCGCTGGAACGCGCCAACGCACTGACGCTACCCAGCACGCACGACGAGGCCTGGCGCTTTACCCCGCTGGCCGCACTGGCGCATCAATCTTTTCATGTGGTGCGCACGCCCAGTGAGTTGCAGCCTGACGACATCGCCCACCTTAGCATTGCGGAAGCGACAACGCGGCTGGTTTTTGTCGACGGCGTGGTTGCGCCACAGCTTTCCAGTGTCAGTGGCGAATCTGGGCTGGTGATCGGCACCCTGGCCGATCTGCTCTCGGGGAAAGCGTCGGGCCTTGAGACGCATCTGGGGCAACACGCAAATTTTCAGGACACATTGTTTACGGCTGTCAACACGGCTTTTCTGCAAGACGCTGCCGTGCTGATGGTGCCGCCAGACACGGCCTTGGCCGCGCCCGTGCACCTGCTGTTCATCTCAACACAAACCGAGGTCGCCAGCCATCCGCGCCTCTTGCTGGTGGCCGGCGCGGGCAGCAAAGCCACAGTGATCGAGGACTACGTCGCCTTGCACGACGGCGCATATTTCACCAATGCAGTGGCCGAGATGGTGCTACAGCCCAACGCCCAACTGACCCATGTGCGCCTGCAGCGCGAGAGCAGCCAAGCTTTTCACATGGCCAGTTGCGCGGTGTCGCTTGGTGCCGCCAGCCATTACCACTCGGTCAACCTGGCGCTGGGCGCCCATATTTCCCGGCTTGACTTGAAGGTTGTCCAAACCGCCGAGGGCACGCAGTGCACACTTGACGGCCTGGCGTTGATCAATGGCGAGCAGTTGGCCGACACCCACAGCTTCATCGACCACGCCAAGCCGCATGGCACCAGCCGTCAACTGCATAAATGCATTGTGGGCGGCAGCGCGCACGCCGTGTTCAACGGCCAAGTCATGGTGCGCCCTGGCGCGCAACAGACCGATTCGGCACAGTCCAGCCGCAACCTGCTGCTGTCCAAGAAAGCGCAGATTGATACCCAGCCCCAGCTCGAAATTTTTGCCGACGACGTGAAATGCACCCACGGTGCCACGGTGGGCCAACTCGACAGCGACGAGGTGTTTTACCTACAAAGCCGTGGCTTGTCGGAACACGTGGCGCGTAACCTGCTCACCTACGCCTTTGGCGCTGAAATCATCGAGCGCATTCCGGTGGCATCCCTGCGCCAGCAGCTTGAGCAGACCGTGCTTGAACAAACTGCGAGCCAGCCATGAGCCAACAACTTGCCCCAAGCCCCAAGGTTGTCGCCAGAACGGCTGAAAAAGCCGAAACGACCAACCCACCCGCTGCTTTTGACGTAGAACGCATTCGCCAAGACTTTCCCATCCTCGGGCTCACCGTGGCGGGCAAGCCGCTGGTGTACCTGGACAACGCCGCGTCGAGTCAAATGCCGCAACAAGTGATCGACCGGCTGGTGCATTACCAAACGCACGAGCACGCCAACATTCACCGCGCGGTGCATTACCTCTCCGAGACGGCCACCGCCGCTTATGAGGCGGCACGCGTCACGCTGCAGCGCTTCATCAACGCGCCAGAGGCGCGTGAAGTGATCTTCACCAGCGGCACCACCGACAGCATCAACCTGGTGGCGCAAAGCTGGGGCCGCCAGAACATCAAGGCGGGCGATGAAATCATTCTGACCGTGCTGGAGCACCACTCCAACATCGTGCCGTGGCAAATGCTGGCGCAAGAAAAAGGCGCCACCATTCGCGTGGTGCCAATGAACGACGCGGGCGAGCTGCTGCTCGATCAATATGAAGCCCTGTTCAACGATCGCACCCGCCTGGTCAGCGTGGGCCATGTTTCCAATGCGCTGGGCAGCGTCAACCCGGTGAAGCAAATGATTGCCTTCGCGCACACCCATGGCGTGCCGGTACTGGTGGACGGCGCGCAAGCCGCGCCGCACATGGCAGTGGATGTGCAAGACCTGGATTGCGATTTTTATGTGTTCTCGGGCCACAAAGTGTGCGGGCCAACCGGCATCGGCATTTTGTACGGCCGCGCCGCGCTGCTGGAAGCCATGCCACCGTACAAGGGCGGTGGCGACATGATCCATACCGTCACGTTTGAGAAAACCACTTACGCCCCGATCCCGAACAAATTCGAGGCCGGCACGCCGCCCATTGCTGCGGCCATCGGCCTGGGCGCGGCGGTGAGCTACCTGAGCGGCATCGGCATGGAAGCCATTGCCGCACACGAACACACTCTGCTCAACTACGCCACCGAACAAATGGCAGTCATGCCCGGTGTGCGTCTGCTGGGCACGGCCCAAAAGAAAGCGGCGGTGCTGTCGTTCATGTTGCAAGGCATTCACCCGCACGACGTGGGCACCCTGCTGAATGAGGAAGGTGTGGCCGTGCGCACCGGCCACCATTGCACCCAACCGCTGATGGTGCGTCTGGGCGTGGCGGCCACCTCACGCGCCTCGTTTGCGTTTTACAACACGCGCGCCGATGTGGATGCGCTGGTGGCTGGCATTCGCGCTGTTCAAAAGGTATTTGCATGAGCACTGACCCCAAAGCCCTCTACCAGGAGGTGATCCTGGACCACAACCGCAAGCCGCGCAACTACGGCGAGTTGGATCACCCCAGTCACCATGCCGAAGGTGTGAACCCGCTGTGCGGCGACCACATCCACCTGGCACTGGACATCAAAAACGACACGGTTGAACGCATTGCTTTTCATGGCGAATCTTGCGCCATTTGCAAGGCATCGGCGTCGATGATGACGGCCGCAGTCAAGGGCAAGCGCACCGAGGAGGCCGAGACACTGGCTCACGAATTTGTTGACATGGCTACTGGCCGCGCGGCCGCCCAGGACAGTCCACACATTGGTCGCCTGGCGGTGTTTTCAGGCATCAGCGCGCTGCCAATGCGCGTCAAATGCGCGATTCTGCCGTGGCACACCTTGCAGGCGGCGTTTCGGTCGGAGGCCTGCACCTCGACCGAGGCTGACGCCGACCCGATGCACACGCCAATGGGCGATGCCTGAGTCATACGGTCGAATCAACAGGACCACATCACCATGCCAAAAATCGCCGACATTGAAACCACACCCAACCCGAACGCGCGCAAATTTGTACTGCGCGAGCCACTGACCTGGGGCATTGCGCACTCCTACGAGAGCGCCGAACAGGCGCAGGGCGATGCGCTGGCGAGTGCGCTGTTTGCCATTGCACATGTGTCCAACGTGTTTTACATCGACCGCTGGCTCACCGTCACGCAAGACGGCCAGGCCGACTGGGACGCGCTGGTGCGCGACATTGCCGTGCCGCTGCGCGCTGCACCCGCCGCTGCAGAGCAGTCGGCAGCTGCTGTTTTTGACGCGCGCACCAGCATTGCCGACCTGAGCCCGCAAGATCGCCAGCGCCTCGACGACATCGAACTGGTGCTGGACCAGCAGATTCGCCCCTACCTGCAAAGCGATGGCGGCGACCTGCATGTGCTGGGGCTCACCGGCAACCGGCTCATCGTGCATTACCAGGGGGCTTGCGGCACCTGCCCAAGCTCCATCTCGGGCACGCTACAGAGCATTGAAAGCCGCTTGCGCACGCTGGAGCCCGACTTGGAAGTGCTGGCCGCCTGATGCAGCTTGACCTGAACACCCACCAAGGAAATTCGGCATGCGCCTGACCACCATGAGCGACTACGCGATGCGTCTGCTGATGTTTGTTGGGCAGCACCAAGGGCGACTGTGCACCATCTCCGAGGTGGCGCGCGCCTATGACATCTCCGAGGCGCACCTGACCAAAATCACGCACCAACTGGCGCTGGCGGGCTGGCTTGAGACCGTGCGCGGCAAGGGCGGTGGCATGCGCCTGGCGGCCAGCCCGCAGCACATCGGGCTAGGCGCCGTGGTGCGCAGCATCGAGCCCGATTTCAGCATTGTGGAATGCCTGACCCACGACACCAGTTGCCAGTTGGCCAGCAGTTGCCACCTGACCGGCATCATCAATGGTGCATTGCAAAGCTTCATGCAATACCTTGACCGCTACACCCTGGCCGACCTGCTGGCACCCTCTGCACCTTTGGCACCCACCGGCGACACAGTGCAGCCGCTCAACTTTCATAAGCCCGCCAACCTGGCCACGTCCTGACGCCCCCGCGAACACGCAGGGCCGCCCGTATTCACATTACCCAAATCGCCATGATCCAAAAGTCCATCACCCTTTCAGCCCCAAAAAATGAACTCAAAGCCGTCTTGTTCGAGGGCATTCACCCCTCTGCGGTCGAAGCCCTGCGGCAGGCCGGCTACACCCGCATCGAAACGCACGCCAAGGCGCTCGCTGGCGACGAACTGACGGCAGTACTGCTTGACGCCCACTTTGTCGGCGTGCGCTCGCGCACCCAACTCACCGCCGAGGTGCTGCATCAGGCACCGCAACTGGTAGCGGTGGGCTGCTTTTGCATCGGCACCAACCAGGTTGACCTGAAAGAGGCCACTCGCCTGGGCATACCGGTGTTCAACGCGCCGTTTTCCAACACCCGCAGTGTGGCCGAACTGGTGCTGGCGCAGCTCATCATGCTGATGCGCGGCATCCCGGAAAAAAACGCCATCCTGCACCGGGGCGGTTGGGTCAAGAGTGCCGCCGACTCCTACGAGGTGCGCGGCAAGACGCTGGGCATCATCGGCTACGGTCACATCGGCACGCAAATTGGCGTGCTGGCCGAACAACTGGGCATGCGCGTGCTGTTTACCGACATTGAGGCCAAGCTGCCGCTGGGCAATGCGCAGCCCACCAGCAGCCTGGAAGCCCTGTTGGCTGTCGCCGACGTGGTCAGCCTGCATGTGCCGGAAACGCCCGAGACAGCGGGCATGATCGGCGCCGCGCAACTGGCCGCCATGAAGCCCGGCAGCCATTTGATCAATGCCTCGCGCGGCAGCGTGGTCGATATCGACGCGCTGGCCGCAGCGCTGGCGCGCCGCCATTTGCACGGCGCAGCCATTGATGTGTTCCCAGTGGAGCCGCAAGGCAATGATTCGGCTTTTGTCTCGCCGCTCACGCGTTTTGACAATGTGATTTTGACGCCGCACATTGGTGGCTCGACGCTCGAAGCGCAAGTCAACATCGGCACCGAGGTCGCCGCCAAGCTGATCCGTTACAGCAGCAACGGCTCCACCACCTCAGCGGTCAATTTTCCTGAAGTGGCGCTGCCCGGGCACACCGGGCGCAGCCGCTTGCTGCACATTCACCGCAACGTGCCCGGCGTGCTGGCACAGGTCAACGAGCGGCTGTCAAAGGCGGGCATCAACATCGCTGCGCAATACCTCAGCACCAATGAGACGGTGGGCTATGTGGTGATCGACGTGGACAGCACCGCCAGCCAGGCCGCGCTGGATGAGCTTTGCGCTGTGCCGGAGACGATTCGCTGCCGTATCCTTTACTGAGGTCAGCTCAGCCGCTCCAGCTGGTCCCGGACCTTGTCCAGCGTGGCCTCGAAGTCGGCCAGTCGCTTGCGCTCCTGCTCGATCACGGCGGCGGGCGCCCGGGCGACGAATGATTCGTTGCCAAGCTTGCCATAGGCCTTGACGATTTCGCCCTCCAACCGCGCCAATTCCTTGCCCAGGCGCGCCTTTTCTGCGGCCACGTCAATTTCCATGAACAAGCAGATGCGTGCCTCACCCACCACGGCCACCGGCGCGGCTTGCGCAGCGGCGGCCCAGGCGGCCTCGTCTTCAAACACGCGCACTTCGCTCAGCTTGGCCAGCGCTTGCAGCACGGGTGCGGCCTGCGTCATGAAAGCGGCCTCGGCGCTTGAGCCAGCGATGGCAAACAGGGGCAGACGCGTGGCCGGCGACACACGCATTTCACCGCGCAGGTTGCGGCAGGCGTCCACCAATTGTTTGAGCTTGGCCACATGCGCGATAGCGGCTTCGTCAATGCGCTCGGGCTGGCTTACCGGGTAGGCGGCAATCGCCACCGATTCGCCTGATCTGCCCGCAACAGGCGCCACTTTTTGCCACAGTGCTTCGGTCACAAACGGGATGATGGGGTGCGCCAACCGCAAAATGGTCTCTAGCGTGCGGATCAGCGTGCGGCGCGTGGCACGTTTCTGCGCATCAGAGCCCTGCTGGATTTGCACCTTGGCAATTTCCAGGTACCAGTCGCAGAACTCGTTCCAGACAAAGTCGTAAATGGTGCTGGCCACGTTGTCGAGCCGGTAGTCGGCAAAGCCCTGTGCCACCTGGGCCTCTACCTTTTGCAGCAGGGAGACGATCCAGCGGTCGGCCGCGCTGAAGTTGAGGTAGCTGGCGCCCACTTCGCACTCCGCCGCCGTGTGTTCTTTGAGGCCGCAGTCCTGGCCCTCGCAATTCATCAGCACAAAGCGGCTGGCGTTCCAGAGCTTGTTACAGAAGTTGCGGTAGCCTTCGCAGCGCTTGGCATCGAAGTTGATGCTGCGGCCCAGCGAGGCCAGCGAAGCAAAGGTAAAGCGCAGTGCGTCAGCACCAAAGGCGGGAATGCCCGCCGGGAATTCTTTCTCGGTGTTTTTGCGCACCTGGGGCGCGGTTTCGGGTTTGCGCAACCCCTCGGCGCGCTTGACCAGCAGCTCGGGCAGCGCAATGCCGTCGATCAGGTCCACCGGGTCGAGCACGTTGCCCTCAGACTTGCTCATCTTGTGGCCTTGCGCGTCGCGCACCAGGCCGTGGATGTAAACGTGTTTGAACGGCACCTGGCCGGTGAAGTGGGTGGTCATCATGATCATCCGGGCGACCCAGAAGAAGATGATGTCGTAGCCAGTGACCAGCACCGAGCTTGGCAGATACAGGTCGAAATCCTGGGTTTTCTCAGGCCAACCCATCGTTGAAAAGGGCACCAGCGCGCTGGAGTACCAGGTGTCGAGCACGTCCTCGTCGCGCTTGAGGGTTTTGCCGGGCGCTTGCGCCTGGGCCTCGGCCTCGTTGCGCGCCACGTAAACCTTGCCGTCTTCGTCGTACCAGGCCGGGATCTGATGGCCCCACCAGAGCTGGCGGCTGATGCACCAGTCCTGAATGTTGTTCATCCACTGGTTGTAGGTGTTGACCCAGTTTTCGGGAACAAACTTGACCTGGCCCGACTGCACGGCGTCGATGGCTTTTTGGGTGATGCTTTTGCCAGTGGGGTCTTGGTCGCTGACCTTGGTCATCGCCACAAACCACTGGTCGGTGAGCATCGGCTCGATAACCTGGCCGGTGCGGCCGCAGCGCGGCACCATGAGTTTGTGTTTTTTGATCTCGACCATCAAGTCCAGCGCCTGCAGGTCTTTGACGATTTGTTTGCGCGCCTCGAATCGGTCCAGGCCCGCATAAGCGGCGGGCGCGCTGGCCACCACCTTGGCATCGAGCGTGAGCATGCACAGCATGGGCAGCTTGTGACGCTGGCCCACCGCGTAGTCGTTCTGGTCGTGCGCGGGCGTGACCTTGACCACGCCGGTGCCAAAAGCCTTGTCCACATAGTCGTCGGCAATGATCGGCAGGGTGCGCCATTGCGCAGGCGTATCACCCGACAGCGGCAGCGTGACATGTTTGCCGATCAGGTGGGCGTAGCGCTCGTCTTCGGGGTGCACCATGGCGGCCACGTCGCCGAGCATGGTCTCGGGGCGCGTGGTGGCCACCACCAGACCTGGAGCCAACTCACCATTCACCAGTTGTGGGCCGTCGGCAAAGGGGTACATGATGTGCCACAGGCTGCCGTCTTCTTCCTCGGATTCCACTTCCAGGTCAGAAACGGCGCTCATCAGCACCGGGTCCCAGTTCACCAGCCGCTTGCCGCGGTAAATCAGGCCCTGTTCATACAGGAGCACAAAGGTTTCGGTCACGGTTTTGGACAACTTGGGGTCCATGGTGAAGTACTCGCGGCTCCAGTCCACCGTGTCACCCATGCGGCGCATTTGGGTGGTGATGGTGTTGCCGCTTTTCTCTTTCCACTCCCAGACTTTCGAGACGAAGTTCTTGCGCGCTTCCGCCGGGGTCGGGCCCATATCGTGGCGGCTGATGCCCTGGCTTTGCAACTGGCGCTCCACCACGATTTGGGTAGCAATACCGGCGTGGTCGGTGCCCGGAATCCAGGCGGTGTTGAAGCCCGCCATGCGGTGGTAGCGCGTCAGGCTGTCCATGATGGTCTGGTTGAACGCGTGCCCCATGTGCAGCGTGCCGGTGACATTGGGTGGCGGCAATTGAATGCTGAAGTTGTCGCCGCGCGCGGCAGCATCCGCGCTGGGCGCGCCGGTGCCTCGGTAACCCGCCACTCCGTAACCGCGCCTTTCCCACTCTGGGCCCCAATGCGCTTCAAGCGCGGCGGGTTCAAACGATTTGGACAGGCTGTTCAGGCCAGGTTGCTCAAGGGTGTCGGTCATGGTGGCTTCGGTGTTTGTTGCATCAAAGACGGGGCAGCGTTGATGCAATCAGCCGGAATGGCTGCTGTGGAGATTTAAAGCTGATCATTTTATTCGACTCCGCCAGTGACACCGTTCCGAGAGAACGACAGGCCAAGCCGTCAAAGAAACGCCTAATTGACGCAAATATAAAATTGCTCAATGAATTGAGTAAAATAAATTATCCAATTGAGTAATTCCAGAAATGACCATTCAACGCGCTGCCTTGACCCCATTTTGCGCTCGCCTGCAAGAGCCGCGCCGGTTTCTGCAGGTCATTGCAGGACCGCGTCAAGTGGGAAAAACGACGCTGGTGCAGCAAGCCCTGTCGCAGTTGTCCAATTTGTCTGGCAAGCGCATCGCCCAGCACAGTGTGAGTGCCGATAACCCGGGCTTGGTGGGGAGCAGTTGGCTCAAGACCCAATGGGAAACGGCGCGCGCCCTGGCCGCTCAGGCGGGCTGCTGCATTCTGGTACTTGACGAAGTGCAAAAACTACCCGGCTGGACAGAAGAGGTCAAACGTCTGTGGGACGAAGACACGCGCGTGGGACGCGATGTCCGGGTGGTCGTGCTTGGTTCCGCGCCTTTGCTGATCTCGCGCGGCTTGACCGAAAGCATGGCCGGACGTTTTGAGATGACTCGCATGGGGCACTGGACATTTTTGGAAATGCAACAGGCGTTTGGCTTCACGCTGGATCAGTTTATTTATTTTGGCGGCTACCCCGGCGCGGCAAGCCTGGTGGGAGACGCCCCGCGCTGGGCCGCGTATGTGCGCGACGCGCTGATTGAAACCACCATCAGTAAAGACGTGTTGATGATGAGCCCGGTGCAAAAGCCGGCCTTGTTGCACCGGCTGTTTGACCTGGCTTGCCGCTACAGCGGGCAAGAGTTGAGCTACCAAAAAATGCTGGGGCAACTTGAAGGCGCGGGCAACACCACCACGCTGGCTCATTACCTGGAACTGCTTGAAGGGGCGGGCATGGTGTGCGGGCTGCAAAAGTATTCTGGTCAAGCGGTGCGTCAGCGTGGCTCCAGCCCAAAACTGCAGGTTTTCAACACGGCCCTGCTGGGGGTGAATGCGATGTTTGAGGGCCTCAGCATGGCGCGCCTGCGAGCCACACCCGAGCGCTGGGGGCGAATGGCCGAAAGTGCCGTTGGCGCCGAGTTGCTGGCGCGCCACCTGGCACATAGCAGCACGCAGCCGCTGATTCACTATTGGCGCGACGGTGTCCACGAGGTCGATTACGTGTTGCGCCACCAGGGTGAGCTGTTTGCCTTCGAGGTGAAAAGCGGATCCAACCCAGGCAATGTGAAAGGCTTGGATGCCTTTTGCAAGCTCAATCCCGCGTGCCGCCCCCTGGTGCTGGGCACAGGGGGAATACCCCTGCAAACCTGGTTCGAAGCTATTTGAGGCTGAGCCAAGCCCGCAGGGAATTGCGGGTTCAGGCCATGGCCGCTTCGGCTGGGGCGGCAGCCGCTTGCGTTGCAACTGCGGGCATACGCATCAGGTAGTCAAACGCACCCAGCGCGGCTTTTGCACCGTCGCCGGTGGCGATGATGATCTGCTTGAAAGGCACCGTGGTTGCATCGCCTGCAGCGTACACGCCGGGGAGCGAAGTTGCTCCTTTGGCATCCACCACAATTTCGCCGTGGCGTGACAGCTCCAGCGTGCCCTTGAGCCACTCGGTGTTAGGCACCAAGCCAATTTGCACAAAAACACCTGCCAATTCAACGTGGTGCAAGGACTCGGTGGCACGGTCTTTGTAAGTCAAGCCGTTCACCTTTTGCCCGTCACCGGTGATCTCGGTGGTTTGGGCGTTGGTGTGAATGGTCACATTAGGCAAACTCTTGAGCTTATTGACCAGCACCGCATCGGCACGCAGCTTGGTATCAAATTCGATCAGGATGACATGGGCCACCACGCCGGCCAGGTCAATGGCTGCTTCAACGCCAGAATTGCCACCGCCAATGACCGCTGTGCGCTTGCCCTTGAACAGTGGGCCGTCACAGTGCGGGCAATACGCCACGCCCTTATTTTTGTACTGCTCTTCACCGGGCACATTGACGTTGCGCCAGCGCGCGCCGGTGCTCAGAATCACCGTCTTGCTTTTCAGACTGCCGCCGTTGGCGAGCTGAATCTCGACCAGACCATTGGGCTCGGCGGGCGCGACCAGCTTGTCGGCACGCTGCAGGTTCATGATGTTGACGTCGTAGGCCTTGACGTGCGCTTCGAGCGCCGCAGCAAACTTGGGGCCGTCAGTTTCCAGCACGGAAACATAGTTTTCAATTCCCAGCGTATCGTTCACCTGACCACCAAAACGCTCGGCCACGATGCCGGTGCGAATGCCTTTACGGGCGGCATACACCGCGGCTGCCGCACCGGCCGGACCACCGCCCACAATCAGCACGTCGTAGGGTGCCTGGGCGCTCAGTTTGGCGGCGTCGCGCACCGCAGCACCGCTGTCGAGCTTGGCCACAATTTCTTCCACCAGCATGCGGCCCGAGCCAAACACCTGGCCGTTCAAAAACACCATCGGCACCGCCATCACCTGGCGCTCATTGACTTCAGCCTGAAATGCGCCGCCTTCAATGACCACGGTCTTGACCTTGGGGTTGAGCACCGCCATCAACGCCAGCGCCTGCACCACGTCCGGGCAGTTGTGGCAGCTCAGCGACATGTAGACCTCAAAATTGAAGTCACCGTCGAGCGCCTTGATCTGGTCAATTAAATCCTGCTCGACCTTGGGCGGGTGGCCGCCGGTCCACAGCAGCGCCAGCACCAGTGAAGTGAATTCATGGCCCAACGGCAAGCCGGCAAAACGCAGGCTGTTGTTGCTACCGACGCGTTGCAGGCTGAACGACGGCTTGCGTGCGTCATTGCCGTCGGTTTTGAGCGTGATCTTGTCGCTGCGCAGGCCCTGGATGGTCTGCAATAGCAAGAGCATGTCGCGGGAGTTCTCGGAGTCGTCTAAGGAAGCGTTGATCTCGAACGGCAGTTGTACGCGCTCCAGGTAGGCGCCGAGCTGTGTCTTGAGGGTGTCGTCCAACATGTCTTTCGTTCTTTCGTAATTAAGCGACTTTGAGAACCGGCCTCTGCCAAATGAATGAGCGACTGAGGCCAGAAATGCGCTAGCGAACCTTGTGAGTTCGCCAGCGGTGGGAATCAGTGAGGCGACTTAGATCTTGCCAACCAGGTCGATCGACGGGGCGATGGTCTTGGCGCCTTCGTTCCACTTGGCGGGGCAGACTTCACCCGGGTGCGCGGCGGTGTACTGGGCAGCTTTGAGCTTACGCAGGGTTTCCTTGACGTCACGGGCGATTTCGTTGGAGTGGATTTCCAGGGTCTTGATGACGCCGTCGGGGTTGACGACAAAGGTGCCGCGATAAGCCAGGCCGTCTGCGTCGATGTGCACGTCAAATCCGCGGGTCAGGGTGTGGGTGGGGTCGCCCACCAGCGGGAATTTGGCCTTGCCCACAGCGGGAGAGGTTTCGTGCCAGACTTTGTGCGAGAAGTGGGTGTCGGTGGTCACGATGTAGACCTCGGCGCCCATTTTCTGGAACTCGGCGTAGTTGTCGGCGGCGTCTTCGACTTCGGTGGGGCAGTTAAAGGTGAAGGCCGCCGGCATGAATATCACGACCGACCACTTGCCCTTCATGCTTTCGTTGCTGACTTCAACAAACTTGCCGTTGTGAAAGGCCTGGGCTTTGAATTCGGGGATTTGCGTGTTGATCAGGGACATAAAAGACTCCTAAGAAAAAGAGGGTTAATAAAAGAGACTGAAAAAAAGACTTGTCTCGGCAAACATCAAAGCGTTAACCGATGTGCGAAATCATAGTGGCGTTCTATCGCCTTCATGATGCATTGTTTATAAGCTATCGATAGCCAAACTATATGGCGCGCAGCAGGGTCGAGCTTGCATGCATCCGGAGCAACGCCCCGAATGATGAGAGAGTACCGTCATCGCGAGCGTAGCGTGGCGATCCATGTCTTCGCAAGTCGTGGATTGCATCACTTCGTTCGCAATGACGACATTCTTTTACGTTAACAATTAACAATAAGTTGCTATTCAACAAATAATTAGAATGCTTCATCGTGCATGATGCACGCCATTCGCAAGCCCATGAAAATCCAAAGCCAAAGGTCAACGAGATGCAAACCTTGAACCTGGAACAACTCAAAGCCGCCACACTGGCCGGCGGCATTACCGGCATCACCCTGCGTGGTGACGGCGCGGCGTTTGTGGTCAATGTGCACACCCAGCGCGGCGAGGCCATCATGGTCACCTCGCGCCAGCAACCAAGGCGTTTTGCTGATCCGCGCAAAGCGCTGCAAGTGCTGCGCAGCATCGGCTGGACCCAATGCCAGATGGATGTCGTTGAGTGGCGCCCGGAAGAGCGCGCCCTTGAAAAGCGCGCGCGCCCGGACCGCAGTGCCGCCCTGAAAGCCGCGCACGAGGCCGCCCAGGCCGATGCCGACTACGACCGCTGGTTTCGCGCCAAGGTGCAGGCCTCTATTGACGGGCTCAAGGATGGCAGTAACCGGGTCTATACCGCAGAAGAATGGAAATCTGTCCGAGCCGACATGATTGCGCGTATCAAGACAAGGCAATCAAAGGCGGCACAAGCGCATGCATCGGCAGTCGCGTGACGCGCTTGCTCGCGGTGAGCCGGTTTGAGCCTTACCGCCTGGACTTGCAAGACGTGCACGGTTACATCGAACAAGACAACGCCGATGCCGCCATGGTTTTGCTGCTGCACATCGAGGATCAGGTGGACAGCCTGGCGGACCCCAACTTTCCGCGCCGCAAAGGGCGAATACCCGGCACGCTGGAGCTGGTGGTGCACCCGAATTACATTGTGGTGCTTCAGCAAACCGACACCACCGTGACGGTGTTGAACCTGTTGCATGTGGCCCGGCAGTATCCGTAGGCTGTTATTTTTTACGTACACTTTTATGCTTTTTTTACTCTCCCCCGCCAAATCGCTCGACTTCAATCCGCCTGCTGCTGAGGTGCCGCATACTCAACCGCTGTTTGTGCCACAGGCCCGTGCCTTGATTGACATCCTGCAACAAAAGTCGCCCCAAGACATTGCCAGCCTGATGAGTCTGAGCGACAGCCTGGCCGGTCTGAACGTGGCCCGCTACCAAGCCTGGTCGCCCAAGTTCACGGCCAAAAATGCCAAGCAGGCCGTGCTGGCCTTCAACGGCGATGTCTACGATGGCCTCGACGCCAAAACCTTGCGTGCTGACGAGTTGGCCTGGGCGCAAGACCATGTTTGCATTTTGAGCGGCCTGTACGGCGTGCTGCGGCCCTTGGACTATATGCAGCCCTACCGGCTGGAAATGGGAACCAAGCTGCCCAACCCGCGCGGACGGGACCTGTACCAGTTTTGGGGTTCGCAGATTGCCGACTACCTCAACACCCGGCTGGCCGCCGACACCACCCCGGCCGTCATCAACCTGGCCAGCCAGGAATACTTCAAGGCGCTGGACAAAAAGGCGCTCAAGGCACGGGTGGTGGACTGCGTGTTCGAGGACTTCAAGGACGGCCAATACAAAATCATCAGCTTTTATGCCAAGCGTGCGCGCGGCCTGATGACGCGTTTTGCCACTACCCGGCGCTTGAGCTTGCCAGCGCAACTCAAAGACTTCAACCTCGACGGTTATGCGTTCGCTGCGACATCGTCCAGCGCCGAGCGGCTGGTATTTCGCCGCCAGCTACAAGCTGGATAAGTGTTTTCCCTATGTGTCGCAGCGATTGCCGATTTTCCTGCGCAACTGCGTCAAACCCAAAAAACTGGTTGAAGACAACATCACGGAAGGCACGCCCGATTAAAAGAAAAGCCATGGCAGCCTCGGGTCGGGTCCGACAGGTGATAAATTCAGGCAATTAAATCCGGTTTGTTGACCGGGACTTCCTTTTTTATTGGCCTTTCTCATGACCCCTGCTGCAACTTCCCCGCTTGGTCAAACCGCGTGCTATGCCGACCAATACGATCCGGCCCTGCTGTTCCCGATTGCCCGTGCGCCACACCGCGCCGAACTGGGCATTGGCGCCACCCTGCCCTTCATGGGCGCCGACCTCTGGACTGCGTTCGAGCTGAGCTGGCTCAACGCACGCGGCAAGCCGCAGGTGGCGCTGGCACACTTGGCTGTGCCGTGCGAGTCGATCAACATCATCGAAAGCAAATCGCTCAAGCTCTACCTGGGCAGTTTCAACAACAGCCGTTTTGCCGATGCTGCCGATGTAGTGACCCACTTGCGCGCCGACCTGACCGAAGCCGCCTGGCGCGGTGGCGTGGTGCAAAGCAGCGTGGGCGTGAAGCTGGTGGCCGCCGACGTGTTCGACCGCGAACCCATCTTTGACCTCGATGGCCTGAGCCTGGACCGGCTCGACCTGGACTGCAACCGCTACAACCCGGCGCCCGAACTGCTCAGCGCCGCCACGGATGAAGAACCGGTGTCAGAGGTGCTCACCAGCAACCTGCTGCGCAGCAACTGCCCGGTTACCGGCCAGCCCGACTGGGGCAGCGTGCAGATCAGCTACTTTGGCCCGCAAATCGACCAGGCCGGGCTGCTGCGCTACCTCATCAGCTTTCGCCAGCACCAGGGTTTTCATGAGGACTGCGTGGAGCGCATGTTCATGGACGTCTCGGCGCGCTGCCGCCCGCACAAGCTCAGCGTGTATGCCCGCTACACGCGCCGCGGCGGCATTGACATCAACCCGTTTCGCACCAGTTACCCGCAGGCGCTGCCACCCAACCGCCGCAACGCGCGCCAATAGCCGCCAACAGCCAATCCCTTGTCACCCGCAATAATGCCGTTTCACGCCTACCACGCCATGATGACACCAGCCAAAAACACCGACCTTGACACGATCGAAGGCCTACTCGGACGACTGGAGCACCTCAACAAAATCGGTGCTGCGCTGTCCCAGGAGCGCGACATCAACCGCCTGCTGGAATCTATATTGCTGGCGACCAAGCGCATTACCCGCGCCGACGGCGGCACCATCTACAGCAAGAATACCAGCAGCAACAGCTTGCAGTTTGAAATTTTGCGGACCGATTCGCACCAGATTGCAATGGGTGGTAGCGCCGATGAGCCGGTACATTTCCCCGACCTGCCGCTGGTCAACGCCGCGGGCGCACCAAACGACTCGCTGGTGGCGGCTTATTCGGCCATTCACTGCGTCACCGTCAACATCAAAGACGCTTACAACGACCCCGATTTCAACTTTTCTGGCACCCGCGTGTTTGACCAGAATACCGGCTACCGCTCCCAGTCTTTCCTGACCGTGCCAATGTGCAACCAGGACGGCGATGTAATTGGCGTGCTGCAATTGATCAACGCCACGCGAGCCGGCAGCTCGGAGGTGGCGCCCTTTTCCCAGGCCGACCAGCAACTGGTGGAGTCGCTCGCCTCGCAGGCCGCCATTGTGCTTAACACCCACCTGCTGATCAAACAGCTGGAAGACCTGTTTGAATCCTTCGTCAGCCTGATCAATCTGGCCATTGACGAAAAGTCGCCCTACACCGGGGGCCACTGCCAGCGCGTGCCAACTCTGACCATGATGCTGGCTGAAGCTGCGGCGAAAAACCAGGAGGGCCCGCTGGCCGATTTCAACATGTCCGAGATGGACCGCTACGAGCTCAAGATTGCCAGCTTGCTGCACGACTGCGGCAAGATCACCACCCCGGTGCACGTGGTGGACAAAGCCACCAAACTGCAAACCCTGTTTGACCGCATCGAACTGATCGACACCCGTTTTGAGGTGCTCAAGCGCGACGCCGAAATTGCCGCCCTGCGCCAGCAACTGGGCTTGCGCCCCTGTGTCGACGCCAGCGCCGAGCAGGCAGTAACAACCACGCTGGCGAGCCAACTCGACACGCTCGACGAAGAACGCCAATTTTTGCGCGCCAGCAATTCGGGCGGCGAGTTCATGAGCGACGCCGCCGTGGCGCGCGTGCGCCACATCGCCAGCCATTACCAATGGCGCAACGCCACCGGCCAGACCGCGGACTTTTTGTCGGTCGAGGAAACCGAAAACCTGTGCATCCGCAAAGGCACGCTGACCCCGGCAGAGCGCGGCATCATCAACGACCACATCGTGTCCACCATCAAGATGCTGGAAAAGTTGCCCTGGCCCAAACACCTCAAAAACGTGCCCGAGTTTGCCGGTGGCCATCACGAACGCATGGACGGCAAGGGCTACCCCAAGGGCCTCACGCGCGAGCAAATGTCGGTGCAGGCGCGCATCTTGGGCATTGCCGACATTTTTGAGGCGCTGACAGCCTCTGATCGCCCTTACAAGCCGGGCATGAAGCTGTCGCAAGCCATCGGCATCATGACCCGGATGAAAGAAAACGGCCACATCGACCCCGACCTGTTCGACATTTTTCTCAAGCAGGGCGTTTACCTCGAATACGCCCGGGCCTTCATCGACCCCACACAAATTGACGAAGTCAAGCTGACGCTTTAAAAATTTATCTGCCGTTGCACTTGCCAGCCGTGGCAGGCGGACGATTGATGCAGCACGGATAATTGGCGCATGTCACCCTCTATTGCACGCCCCTCGCGCTTTTCGCCGCGCACCATTGGCATTGCCGCGGCCGTGATCACCGTGCTGATCTGGACTTCGTTCATTTTGATCGCCCGGGCCTCGGCCGACCCGGCACGCGGCGGCCTGCTCACGCCGCTCGACATTGCCTGGTGCCGCATCGTCGGTGCAGCGCTGATTTTGCTGCCCTGGGGGGTCTACCTGGTGCATCAGGACCGCGCCCGCGGCATCACGAACGCCTCCTGGCTGCGGCTGTCGCCTTTGTCCAAGCGCATCACCGTGTCGGTCGGCTTCTTTGGCGGCTTGCTTTACGCCTTGCTGGCCTACAGCGGTTTTGCCCACGCGCCGGCGCTGCACGCCTCGGTGCTGCTGCCGGGCAGTTTGCCGCTATGGACCGCGCTGCTGGCCGCCTGGTTGCTGCGTGATCGCATCACCCCAGGGCGCGCGCTGGGCCTGGCGCTGATCGTGCTGGGCGACCTGCTGGTGGGCGGCTTGAGCCTGCTGCGCGCTTTTGACGGCGGCAGTGTCTGGCTTGGCGACCTGTTGTTCATGAGCGCGGCGCTGTGCTGGGCCACTTACAGCGTGCTGGCGCGCCACCACGGGCTCGACGCGGTGCGCGCCACCATCGCCATCACCACGTTTGCCGCCGTCACTTTTGTGCCGATGTACAGCGTGCTGGCGCTGACCGGGGTGGTGCAGGCGCACATCTTTACCGCGCCGCTCAAAGAGCTGTTGTTTCAGGCGCTGTTTCAGGGCTGGGGCTCGGTGGTGATCTCGGGCATCACGTTCACGCAAATGATTCGCTACTTCGGCCCGGTGCGCTCTACCATGATCACTGCAGTGGTTCCAGGCCTGTCGGCAATTGGCGCTGTGTTGTTTCTGAACGAGCCGCTGCACTGGAACCTGGTGGCCGGGCTGGTGCTGGTGACCGCTGGCATTTTGTTCGGTGTGCGCGCCGCCACCCTGAAAACCGCCGAACAAGCCGTCCTGCAGAGGGCCAGCGCATGAACCTGCTGGCACTTGACACCAGCACCGACGTCATGTCGATCGCGCTGCAACGCGGCACGGGCGATACCGCCGCGCTTTTCCAGCATACGGCAGCGGGCGGCGCACAAACCTCGACCCATTTGATTCCCGAAATACTGCGCCTGATGGCGCTGGCGCAACTGCGTTTTGCCGACCTGGACGCCATTGTTTTCGGCGCCGGGCCGGGCTCGTTCACCGGCTTGCGCACCGCCTGCGCGGTGGCTCAGGGCTTGGGTTTTGGCGCGGCAGTTCCGCTGTTACCGGTAGACACGCTGCTGGCCGTGGCCGAAGAGGCGCGTTGGCAAACCGGCGCCACAGACGCCTTTGCGGTCACGGCCCTGCTCGATGCCCGGATGGACGAGCTTTACACCGCCGACTATGTTTTTGCGCATGGCGGCTGGACGCCCGGCAACAGTGTGCGCCTGATCAAGCCCGAGCAGTTGGCCTGGAACGGCCTAAACGTGTTGGTCGGCAACGGCTTCGACAGCTATGGCGCGCGTTTGCCCGACCTGGCAACCCGCATCACGGCGCTGCCCACGGCCACGGCGCTGTTGCGCCTGGCGCCGACCCTTCTGGCTGCGGGTGCCGCCATGCCGGCTGAGCAGGCTTTGCCGAGCTACATCCGTGACAAAGTGGCGCAAACCACGCAGGAGCGTGCCGCCATCAAGGCGCAGGCCGGAGCGGCGCCATGAGCTTGCAGACAACTGACCCGACAGTGGCGGCCCGTTTCGAGTCCATGCAAGAACATCAACTCGACACCGTCACCGCCGTGGAGCAACAAGCCCATCCGCACCCCTGGCAACGGCGCCATTTTGCCGACTGCCTGGCCAGCGGCTACGAGGCGCAACTCTTAATGGCCGGCGACACCCTGCT
>PFUD01000142.1 GCA_002789915.1 Comamonadaceae bacterium CG_4_9_14_3_um_filter_60_33
CCTCCCCGAATTGCGCATCCTGATTGACGCCCTCGACAGGGAACTGCTGGCCTTGCTAAACCAGCGAGCCAGCCTGGCCCACGAGGTGGGCGACATCAAGCGCATTGACGGCTCGGCCGTGTTCCGCCCCGACCGCGAGACGCAGGTCATTGCGAACCTGCAGTCGCACAACCAAGGTCCGCTCAAAAACCAGAGCCTGGGCCTGATCTGGCGCGAAATCATGTCGGCTTGTCGTGCGCTGGAAGCGCCGCAACGCGTGGCCTATCTGGGCCCGGCGGGCACCTTCAGCGAGCAGGCGGCGATCCAGTTTTTTGGCGGCAGCATGTCTCGCGTGTTGTGCGTCAGCATTGACGAAGTGTTTCGCGCCACGGCCGCGGGCAGCGCCGAATTTGGCGTGGTGCCGATCGAAAACTCGTCTGAAGGCGTGATCTCGCGCTCGCTCGACCTGCTGCTCAACTCGCCGCTGCACATCATCGGCGAAACCAGCTTTTTGGTGCGCCACAACCTGTTGCGCCTGGAGCCTTCGCTGCACAACATCGAGGCGGTTTATGCCCACCCGCAGGCGCTGGCGCAGTGCCAGGACTGGCTCACCACCCACCTGCCCAACGCCGAGCGCTGCGCTGCTGCAAGCAACGCCGAAGGCGCCCGGCTGGCGGCCACCAATCCGGCCTGGGCGGCCATTGCCAGCGAACGCGCGGGCAGTGAATTTGGCCTGCACATCGCGTCTTACGCCATTCAGGACGATGCCTTTAACCGCACCCGCTTTGCCATCATCTGCCTGCCGCAAACGCTGGCCGCGCCGCAGGCCACGGGCAACGACTGCGTCAGCCTGATTGTCTCGGTGACGAATCGGCCCGGCGCGGTGCATGACCTGCTGGTGCCGCTCAAAAAGCATGGCGTGTCCATGACCCGCTTCGAGTCGCGACCGGCGCGCTCGGGCCAGTGGGAATACTATTTTTACATCGACCTACAGGGCCACCCCAGCCAGCCCCATGTGGCGGCGGCTCTGGAAGAACTGCGCAATTTGTGTGCGTTTTACAAGGTGCTGGGCACTTACCCGGTTTCTGAGTAGTAGTCCGTTTTACCAAACAAGATACAAAATGAAATTGATGGATTTTTTCGCCAGGCTAGGCGAGTGGAGACGCCATAGCCGTAGCTATGGCAACAACAAACAACGACGCATGGCGGAAAAAGACGCAATTTCATGTATCGGGTTTGGTAAAACGGACTACCAGATATGTTTGAGCAACTCGGATTGATCGGTTGCGGCCTGATGGGCGGCTCTTTTGCGCTGTCACTTAAGCGCGCCGGACTGGTCAAGCGCGTGGTCGGCTACAGCCAATCACCCGCAACCACCCAAAAAGCCCTGCAACTGGGTGTCATCGACGAGGCAGCTTCGTCGGCGTTAAACGCGGCCACGGGTGCCGACATTGTGTTGCTGGCGGTGCCGGTCGCCGCCACCGAAGCCAGTTTGCAAGCCATCCAGCCAGCAGTCACACCGCAGATGCTGATCATGGACGTGGGCTCCACCAAAGGTGACGTGCTGGCGGCGGCTCAGCGTGCCCTGGGCGAGCAGATTAGCGCCTTTGTGGCGGCGCATCCGATAGCCGGCAAGGAAATGGCCGGTGTAGAGCACGCCGATGCCAAGCTATACCAGGGCTGCCAGACCATTCTGACGCCCACCAAAATGACGCACAGCCGCCAGCTCGAGCGGGCCCATGAGGTCTGGCAGGCGCTGGGTTCCAGGGTGGTGCAGATGTCGCCAGAAGCCCATGATGCGGCTTTTGCGGCAGTCAGCCATTTGCCGCATTTGCTGGCCTTTGCCATGATGAATTCTGTGATCGGACAGCCCCTGGGACAGGAATTTTTGGCACTGGCCGGCCCGGGCTTTCGCGACTTCACCCGCATTGCCGCCAGCGATCCCAAGGTCTGGCGAGATATCTTGCTGGCCAATCGGCAAGAGTTGCTGGCCCAGAGCCAGCACTTTCAGGCCCAGTTGAAGGCTTTTGAAGCGCTGTTGCTGCAAGGCGACGGCGCGGCGCTGCAAACCCTGATCGCGCAAGCCAGTAGCGCGCGCAGCCAATGGCATCTCAAGCAACACAAGCCACTCAAGCAACCATGCTGACTACCGCCTTCATCGATCTGCCACCGCTGCAATCCGCCGGCGGCAGCATCACCTTGCCGGGCTCCAAAAGCATCTCGAACCGGGTACTGTTGCTGGCCGCGCTCAGCCAAGGCCGCACCACGCTCCACGAGGTGCTGGACTCCGACGACACCCGCGTCATGCTGGCAGCGCTGCGGGCCTTGGGTTGCGGCATCACCCAATCAGGCAATACCGTGCTCATTGACGGCCTGGGCGGTCAGCCCAAAAACACGCAGGTCGATTTGTTCATGGGCAACGCCGGCACTGCCATCCGCCCGCTTACCGCCGCGCTGGCCCTGATGGGTGGCTACTTCGGCTTGAGCGGCGTGCCGCGCATGCACGAGCGGCCAATTGGCGATTTGGTCGACGCGCTGCGCCAACTGGGTTGTCAGATCGACTACACCGGACAGGACGGCTACCCGCCGCTGCGCATTGGCCAACCGCAACTCAAGCTCGATGCCCCGATCAAGGTGCGCGGCGACGTGTCCAGCCAATTTCTGACCGCCCTGCTGATGGCCTTGCCGCTGGTGGCCAAACAAGACATCGTGATCGACGTCGTGGGTGAGTTGATCTCGCGGCCCTACATCGAAATTACCCTGAACCTGCTGGCGCGCTTTGGCATTGCGGTGCGTCGCGAAGGCTGGCAGCGCTTCACTATTCCCGCTGGCAGCCAGTACCAGACGCCGGGCACGCTGTTTGTCGAAGCAGACGCCTCTTCGGCCAGTTATTTCATTGCACTTGGTGCCATTGCGCCCTGCCCTGCTGGCCAAAGCGGCATCCACATTGAAGGCCTGGGTGCGGATTCGATTCAAGGCGACATCCGCTTCATCGAGGCCGCGCAAATGATGGGCGCCAAAGTGGCCAGTGGCACCAACTGGCTGGAGGTCTCGCGTGGCACCTGGCCGCTCAAAGCCATTGACCTCGATTGCAACCACATCCCCGATGCCGCCATGACGCTGGCGGTGATGGCTTTGTATGCCCAAGGCACCACCACCCTGCGCAACATCGCCAGTTGGCGCGTCAAGGAAACCGACCGCATTGCCGCCATGGCGTGCGAGTTGCGCAAACTCGGTGCGACGGTGGTGGAAGGCGCTGACTTCATCCAGGTCACGCCGCCGGCCAGCGCCGCGCTTTGGAAAGCCGCCAGCATCCGCACCTATGACGACCACCGCGTGGCCATGTGCTTAGCGCTGGCTGCCTTCAACCCCGCCAATCTGCCGGTGCGCATCGAAGACCCCAAATGTGTCGCCAAGACTTTCCCGGACTATTTCGAAGCGCTGTTTTCCCTGGTGCAAACCGAGCCAGGCAACATCCCCGTGATTTGCGTCGATGGCCCAACCGCCTCGGGCAAAGGCACGCTGGCGGCGCAATTGGCCAGCGAGTTGGGCTACCACCTGCTGGACTCCGGCGCGCTTTACCGCATCACCGCGCTGGCAGCGACGCAGGCGGGGCTGCCGCTGGATGCCACGGGCGAGGCTGCCATCGCCAGCCTGGCCACGGACTTGCGCATTGAATTCAAGGCCGAGCGGGTGCTGCTTGATGGCACGGACGTATCTGACGCCATCCGCACCGAAGCATGCGGCATGAATGCGTCCAAAGTGTCCGCCTTGCCCAAAGTGCGCGCGGCACTGGTGGACTTGCAACACGGTTTCCGCCGCCTGCCTGGCCTGGTCGCCGATGGCCGCGACATGGGCACCGTGATCTTTCCGGACGCAGCACTCAAGGTGTTTTTAACGGCCAGCGCCGAACAGCGCGCACAAAGGCGGTTTAAACAGTTGATTTCAAAAGGAAATTCGATTACACTCCACGCTCTCCGCGTTGACTTGGATGCGCGTGATGCACGGGATTCGTCCCGCAGCGTTGCGCCTCTCAAGCCAGCCATAGACGCCAAGCTGCTCGACAATTCCAGTTTATCGGTTGAAGAATCGGTTGATCTGGTGGTGTCATGGTGGCAAGGCAAGCAGCCCTTTGGATCATTCCCAAGAGCTGAAACCGCAAAGGTTGGGGCCTAAAAACCAAACCAATGCACCGGTCCTCATCCGTCTTCTCGCGCTGCATTGGCGCACTGCAGATGGGGTTCAAAAACTTAACCCCGCGGTTGTCATGACCGCATTGAAAATGTCTGAATCTTTTGCCGACCTGTTTGAAGAGTCCCTGAAACGCACGGAAATGCGCACGGGCGAAGTGATCACTGCTGAAGTGGTTCGTATTGAGCACAGCTTTGTGGTGGTGAACGCCGGCCTCAAGTCCGAAGCCTACGTGCCGCTGGAAGAATTCAAAAACGACCAGGGCGAAACCGAAGTGCAAGTCGGCGACTTTGTGTCGGTGGCCATTGGCTCGATCGAAAACGGCTACGGCGACACCATTTTGTCGCGCGACACCGCCAAGCGCCTGGCCTCCTGGATGGCCCTTGAAAAGGCCCTGGAAAGCGGCGAATTTGTCACTGGCACGACCAGTGGCAAGGTCAAGGGCGGCCTAACCGTGTTGGTCAACGGCATCCGCGCTTTTCTGCCCGGCTCGCTGGTGGACACCCGGCCGACCAAAGACCTGTCTCCGTACGAAAACAAGACGATGGAGTTCAAGGTCATCAAGCTCGACCGCAAGCGCAACAACGTGGTGCTGAGCCGCCGCGCCGTGGTGGAAGCCTCCATGGGCGAAGAGCGCTCCAAGCTGATGCAAACGCTCAAAGAAGGCGCGATTGTGCAAGGCGTGGTGAAGAACATCACCGAATACGGTGCCTTTGTTGACCTCGGCGGCATCGACGGCCTGTTGCACATCACTGACATGGCATGGCGCCGTGTCCGTCACCCGTCAGAAGTGGTGACCGCTGGCCAGGAAATCACCGCCAAGATTCTCAAGTTCGACACCGAAAAGAACCGCGTCTCGCTGGGCCTGAAGCAGTTGGGCGACGACCCGTGGATGGGCGTCAACCGCCGCTACCCGCAAGGCACACGCATGTTCGGCAAAATCACCAACATCGCCGACTACGGCGCATTTGTCGAACTCGAGCCCGGCATCGAAGGTCTGGTGCACGTGTCCGAGATGGACTGGACCAACAAGAACGTGGCACCAAGCAAGATCGTTGCTTTGGGCGACGAAGTCGAAGTCATGGTGCTCGACATCGACGAAGACAAGCGCCGCATCTCCTTGGGCATGAAGCAATGCAAGGCCAATCCGTGGCAAGAGTTTGCGCAAAACACCAAGCGCGGCGACCGTGTCAAGGGCCCCATTAAATCCATCACCGACTTCGGCGTGTTTGTCGGCCTGGCCGCTGGCATCGATGGCTTGGTGCACTTGTCCGACCTGTCCTGGAACGAGCCCGGCGAAGCCGCAGTGCGCGAGTACAAAAAGGGCCAGGAAGTGGAAGCACTGGTGCTGGCTGTGGACGTCGACCGCGAACGCATATCGCTGGGCATTAAACAGCTCGACTCCGACCCGTTCACCACCTTCTCGTCGATCAACGACAAGGGTTCCGTGGTGACAGGCAAGGTCAAGACTGTGGATGCCAAGGGCGCTGAAATCGAGCTCGGCGAAGACATCATCGGCTACCTGCGCGCCTCGGAAATCTCACGCGACCGCGTCGAAGATGCCCGCAACGTGCTCAAGGAAGGCGACGAAGTTACCGCTGTGGTGGTGAATGTGGATCGCAAGACCCGCAACATCCAGTTGTCGATCAAGGCCAAGGACGCCGCTGACCAATCTGAAGCCATGGCCACTTTGAGCCACCAGTCTGCCCGCGAAAACGCCGGCACCACCAGCCTGGGCGCTTTGCTGCGCGCCAAGCTCGACAACAATAACTAAGCTGTTGTTGTTAACCTGAACTGACGACCGGCTGCCCTGCGCGCCGGTCGTTTTTTTATTCCCCATCAGTTGGGGGCAGCGCTAAAGGTCTGTCCCGCAAAGGTAATAGTTTTATGACCCGCTCCGACCTCGTTGAAGAACTTGCAGCCAGATTTGGCCAGATTACCCAGCGCGATGCCGAGTTGGCGGTCAAGGCGATCCTGGAGGCCATGAACGACGCCCTGGCGCGTGGATACCGCATTGAAATCCGGGGCTTCGGTAGTTTTTCAATCAATTACCGCGCGCCTCGCATGGGACGTAACCCGCGCAGCGGTGAAAGCGTCGCCATTCCTGAAAAAAAGGTGCCCCACTTCAAACCCGGCAAAGCCCTGCGCCAGTCCGTTGACCAAGGTACCGATGCGTTGACGCCGACGGCTTGACGGCAGCCTCAAACGCTAGAATCTTCCCAACTCGGGGAATCATCGATGAAACACATCCTGTGGTTGCTAAGGTGGCTACTCAAAGCAGCCATTTTTTTTACACTGTTTGCGTTCGCGCTGAACAATCAGCAATTCACAACGGTGCACTTTTTCTTTGGCAAACAATGGCTCGCGCCCATGGTGATTGTGGTGCTGGGCGCCTTCAGCATCGGCGTTGCGGTGGGCGTTTTTGGCATGCTCCCCTGGTGGTGGAAGCATCAGCGCGCCAAACCTGAGCCCGAAATAACTCCAGCCGAGCCTGTTGCGCCGACTCAGGCGCCGCCCGCAACACCTGCCTACGCCGATGGAATTTGACCTGAGCTGGGTCTTGCTGGGCCTGCCACTGGCATTTGGGCTGGGCTGGCTGGCGTCACGGCTGGATTTTCGCCAAATCAGGCTGGAAAACCGACAGGCACCCAAGGCCTATTTCAAGGGCCTCAACTACTTGCTCAACGAGCAACAAGACCAGGCCATTGACGCCTTCATCGAGGCCGTGCAAAACGACCCCGACACGTCAGAGCTGCACTTTGCACTGGGCAACCTGTTTAGAAGGCGTGGCGAGTATGAACGCGCCGTGCGCGTGCACCAGCACCTGCTGTCGCGCGGCGACATCAGCCAGGCGGACCGTCAGCGGGCCCAGCACGCGCTAGCGCTGGACTACCTCAAGGCCGGGCTGCTTGACCATGCCGAGGCGGCCCTGCTCAAACTCGAAGGGACGCCTTTTGAAGCCCAGGCCCGCCTGGCCCTGCTGGCCAACTACGAACGCAGCCGCGACTGGCCGCAAGCCGCCCAAATGGCAAAAAAACTGGCGCATGCTGGCCAAGGTAGTTTTGCGCCCCGTCTGGCACATTACCTCTGCGAACAAGCCGCCACGCAGGTAGCCCAGGGCCATTTGGAAGCAGCGCTGCAATTGCTGTACGACGCCATCACCAAGGCACCAGAAGCAGCGCGCGCACGCCTTGATCTGGCCCAATTGCAGGCTGACATGAGTCAGCAAGCCCAAGCTTGGAACACCCTGATGCAAGCGCTTGACAGCAGCTCATCGGCCATTCCCCTGATCGCCCGTCCGCTGGCCGAATTGGCGCTGCACTGTGGCAAGGGCGCAGACACCTTGGCGCGACTACAACAGCTTTACAGCGAACAGGCCTCGCTGGACGTCCTGGAGGCCATCGTTACCCTCTCCGCGGCAGACCCAGCCGATCAAAAAAGTGCCCGCGACTGGTATGCCAGACACCTTGAAAAAGAGCCCTCTCTGGTGGCCGCCACACGCTGGATCGCGGGTGAAAAACTTGAACACGAACAGTTTCATCCGCAGGTGCAGCGCGCCCTTGACCATGCCACTCAGCCATTGCTGCGTTACCGCTGTGCCGCCTGCGGCTTTGAAGCGTCGAAACACTTTTGGCAATGTCCCGGTTGTCAGACCTGGGACAGTTACCCCGCTCGACGGGTTGAAGAATTATGATTATTTCCAGAGAAAAAATGGCTGCAGCGCGCGTGCTGGTGGTGGGCGACGTGATGCTTGACCGCTACTGGTTTGGTGCCGTGGAGCGCATCAGCCCTGAAGCGCCGGTGCCAGTGGTGCGCGTCACGCGCGAGGAAGAACGCAGCGGTGGTGCCGCCAATGTCGCCTTCAATGTGATCACGCTCGGCGCCCAGGCTTCCCTGCTTAGCGTGGTGGGCGTTGACGAAGCCAGCCACAAGCTTGAGGCACTTGTGGCTGAGACCGGCATCGCGCCCTATTTCGGCCGCGATGCACAGCTCAAAACCACGGTCAAGCTGCGCGTTATTGGCCGCCAGCAGCAATTACTGCGCATGGACTTCGAAAACACACCCAAAAGCGAGGTGCTCGCCTCGCAAACGACCACCTTCCTGGAGCTTTTGCCCAGTCATCAGGCGGTGCTGTTTTCGGACTACGGCAAGGGCGGACTGGCGCATGTGAGCGACATGATTGCCGGGGCGCTCAAAGCCGGCAAGCCAATTCTGATTGACCCCAAGGGAGCCGATTATTCACGTTACCAGCATGCCACCGTGATCACACCCAACCGCGCCGAACTTGAGCAGGTGGTTGGCGTTTGGCAAGACGAGCCTGAATTGCAGACCAAGGTCGACAACCTGCGGCAACAGCTGGGGTTGGCGGCGCTGCTGCTGACCCGCAGCGAAGAAGGCATGTCGTTGTTTGACGCGCAGGGCCGCCTGGACGTCAAAGCACAGGCGCGCGAAGTGTTTGACGTGACCGGCGCCGGCGACACCGTGATTGCCACCCTGGCCACCTTGGTGGCTGCCGGCTACAGCCTGCGCCAGGCCCTACCGCTGGCTAACCAGGCGGCGGGTATCGTGGTAGGCAAATTTGGCACCGCCACTGTTTCTTACGAGGAGTTATTTACATGATCCGAATCGTTGTCACTGGCGCCGCCGGTTTTATTGGCGCCAACCTTATCAAGGGACTCAACGCGCGAGGCCTGACCAACATCATTGCGGTCGATGACCTGACCCAGGGTGACAAGTTCCGCAACCTGGCCGATTTGCAGATTGCCGACTATGTCGATGCCGGGGATTTTTACAATGCCTTTGCTACCGACGCTTACGGCGAGGTTGAAGCCGTTTTTCACGAGGGTGCCTGCAGTGACACCATGGAAAGTGACGGCAAGTACATGATGCGCAACAACTACACCACCTCGGTGCAGTTGTACCGGACCTGCCACCAGCGTGGCGCGCGCCTGCTCTACGCCTCCAGCGCGGCCACCTATGGCGGCGCCAACACCTTCCGCGAAGAACCTGCGTTTGAGCAGCCGCTCAATGTCTATGGCTACTCCAAGCTGCTGTTTGACCAGCGCATGCGGCGCGAGTGTGGCACTGCTTTTGAGCAAGCCCGCACCGGTCGCAGCGCGCAGGTGGTCGGCTTTCGCTACTTCAATGTCTATGGACCGCGCGAGCAGCACAAGGGTCGCATGGCCAGCGTCGCGTTTCACCAGTTCAACCAGTTCAAGGCCGAGGGCAGGGTCAAGTTATTTGGTGACTACGGCGGCTTTGCCGCCGGCGCACAAATGCGCGACTTCGTCTTTGTCGACGACGTGGTCGCAATCAATCTGTGGTTCTTCGACCACCCCGAAATTTCCGGCATCTTCAATCTTGGTACCGGCCGTGCCCAGCCCTTCAACGACGTGGCCAGTTCGGTGGTCAACGCCATGCGTCAGATCAACGGCCAGGCGGCGCTGTCGATTGACGATTTAACGGCTGAAGGACTTCTTGAATACATCCCATTCCCCGAGGCACTGCGGGGCAAATACCAGTGCTACACCCAGGCCGATTTAAGCGCCCTGCGCGGGACCGGTTGCACGCACGAGTTTGCTGACGTGAAAACCGGCGTGACCAGTTACATTGAATGGCTGACACAACAGGCCTGACACTGACGTATTTTTCACACAGTTATCAATTCACATTGACTGGCTCAAGTAACAAAGTATTACACTTTCAACGTTTTTGACTGACATTTTCCATTCGGTCACTGACATCGTTGTTCCTTCTTTCAATTTTTAGGGAGTCAAATCATGTTCAAGAAAATTTTGGTCCTCGTGGCCATGCTGTATGCAGCCGCCAGTTTTGCCGCAGTCGATGTCAACAAAGCCACCGCTGCGGATCTCGACGGCATCAAGGGCGTGGGTCCGAGCATGTCTGCCAAGATTCTCGATGAACGTAAAAAAGGCAACTTCAAGGACTGGAATGACTTTGTCACGCGCGTCAAGGGTGTGGGCGAAGGCAATGCCGCCAAGTTTTCAGCCGCAGGCCTGACCGTTAGCGGCGCAGCGTTTAAGGCCACGCCTGCTGTGACCAAGAAGTAAAGCCTTCGACTTCATCATTTAAAAGCCCGCTTCAGCGGGCTTTTGCTTTTTTGAGCCAACTTCAGTCAGTATGATGCCATCCTCATGATCTCCGTCTTTGCAATTTGTCTGGGTGCCTGTATCGGCGCGTTGGCGCGCTGGGGTTTGGGCCTGTGGCTCAACCCGGGCGCGCTGATTCCAATAGGTACGCTTGCCGCCAACCTGATCGGCGGCTATCTGGTTGGTGTGGCAGTGGCCGTATTTCAAGCCCTGCCCCACCTTGACCCGACCTGGCGACTCGCCATCGTCACCGGTTTTCTGGGTGCGTTGACCACGTTTTCCAGTTTTTCAGCCGAAGTGGTCGGCATGCTCGGGCAGCAGCGCTACCTGCTTGGTTTTGGCACTGCTGCGCTGCATTTGTTTGGTTCACTGCTGCTGACGCTGGCGGGCATCAAAACGGTTGCTTTCTTTGTCACCTCGTCAGTTTGATCAGCCACCACCGCGCTGCATATACAGATCGAATCGCTTCATGAAGGTGTAGCGCTGCTGGTCATCGAGTCCGGCAAAGCGAAAGCTCACCTTGAGCACCGGAATGCTGATGAGCCCGATCACGCGGGGCGGCTCAAGCTGCCATTTCAGACCTAACGCCCCGTCACCGATTCGCACGCCCGCCGCGCCCACCTGCTGCTTCCAGTGGTGATCGCCAATAGCCTTGGGCAGCCACGTCAGCCATTCGGCCTCGGTGCAACCCATCTCGCGCTCGAAGCGCTCGGCATAAAAATCCTGCATCAGTGAATTTGGCTGTCAGCCACCGGCAATGGGCGGCCAGATGGCCAGCACATCGCCCTCATTCAGGGTTTGCGCCAGGCGCTGCTCGGGCGCCACATAGTGGCCGTTGAGCAGCACCAGATGAACCCACTTTTCGGGCAGACGCTGCTGCTCGACAACTTGCGCGATGGTGCTCGCGGGTACCACATCCAACTCGACAAAGTTGGTGTACTTGGCAGAATCAGGCAAATAGTCGGTCAGCGAGGCAAAAAGTTTCAGGGTGATCTTCATAACTCAAACTTTAACGCCTGCGCGCATCCTGCGCCCCCGACCAGTCGCCTTGCCCTTGTGCCGCCGCCAGGTAAGCTTCCATCAGGCGGGTTGGGTCCTGCTTGAGGGTGTCGGCCCATTCGCCTAATTTGATTTGGCCTTCCACCAGGCCGCGCATCACGCCCACATGCTCGGTCCAGCCGACGCTGTTGCAGCCCACCAGCACATCGTCCTTGAATTGCAGGCTCAAATGGCGACCTGCGGGCTTGTCGGTGAGCTCAACATGCTCACCGCCTGGTACACCTTCCCAGTCACCAAAACTTGACGAGATCAAGCCCAGAGTGTCGAGCACGTTGATTTGTGTGACACCCTTGAGACTGGCTTTGGGCAGCTGACCACGCGCAAACGCCACCATGTTCATGCCGGCAATGCGCGCCTGTTCGGCGGCGTTGGGCTGAATGGCGCTGACGATCATCTTGCCACTCACTTTATCCAGAGCTTCAGCGCAATCGCCAGCAGCGTAAATGCCGGGAACATTGGATTGCAAGTGCTCATCGGTCAACACGCCCAGCAGGCAAGTGATGCCTGAGTTTTCCAGATAACCAATGGCCGGGCGCACGCCAGCGGCGCTGATCACCAGATCGGCCTGCACGGTTTTGCCGTTGGAGAGTTTCACGTTCAAGGGTTTGCCTGGTTCAATCGACTCGACCTTGGTGCTGGTGAATACCTCGACGTTCTTGGTCTCGCACCAGTCGCGGATCATGCCGCCTGCGGTAGGGCCCATCATGCGCGGCACCATGCGGTCGCCCATTTCGACCACGCTGAGCTTCACGCCACGCGCCGCCAGGGCTTCCATGATGATGCAGCCGATGAAACCGGCACCGAGTTGCAGCACGCGTGCGCCGGGCTGGGCCAGTGCAGCAATGGCGCGTGCATCGGCCAACGTCCAGCAGCGGTGAACCCCGTCGGACTTGATGCCAGGAATGGGTGGCGTCACCGGGCGCGAGCCAGTGGCCACCAGTAAGGTGTCGAACAAAATGGTTTCGCCATTGTCGAGCACAATGGTTTTGGTGGCTGCCTGCACTTGCTTGACATGGCCCACACGCACATTGATTTTTAGATCTGCAAAGTGTGTGGGACTCTTGCGCAAGTAGGTGCCCGCCTCGTCAATGTTGCCCATCAACAGGTAGGGAATGGCCATACGCGAATAAGACGGCTCGGGTTCGTCGCCGATGATCGTGATGCTGTCCTGGGCGCTGAGCTTGCGGATGGTTTCCGCGGCAATGACACCGGCCGGGCCGGCGCCGAGGATGACGTGATGGGTCATGTTAATTTCTCCAGAAAAAAAGCGGCTGGTGATGCCGCTTGTTTGTGACTTTGCTTCATCATTGCGAGCTAAGCGCGGCAATCCATGACTTCCTGGATTGCCGCGTCGCTGCGCTCCTCGCAATGACGTGAGGCGAACTTTACAGGCTCAACCGCTCTTTGGTCGCTGCGGTTGGGCGACCTTCGGAATCCCAGCCACGGGCTTCGTAGTAGAGCGGCAGCATGGTGGCGAGTTCGTTGAACTTGCCTTTCATGGGGCCGGTCTTGCAGGCACCTTCGACACTGGTCAAGCGTGGTGGCAGGCTGTCGTCGGCTTTGGTAAAGCCCGCGCGGTTGTTGAACTCGCGCTCCATGTTCCAGATGCGCTCGCCAATCTTGGCCAACTCTTCAATGGTGTACTGGTCGCCACAGGCTGCCGAGATTTGCGGCGACAGGTCCTGTAGGCCCCAGGCGAAGGTGGTGAAGATGCACACACCGGCCGAATCGAATGCTGCGGTTGCATCCTGGAACGCTTTGACCAGTTCTGGCTTGCCCTGAGACTCGGCCGGATCTGTCTTGATCGGAATGCCCAGCACTTCAGAGGCAATGGTGTAGCCGCGCAGGTGGCAGCCGCCGCGGTTGCTGGTGGCATAGGCCAGACCAATGCCCTGAATGGCGCGCGCGTCGTAGGCCGGAAACTCCTGGCCCTTGCTGCTCATGCTGAGCTCCGGGTGGCCATATTTGGCAGTCAAGCGTTTGGAGCCCTGGCCAATTTCCTTGCCAAAGCCGCGGCCGTTGACAGTTTCTTCAGCCAGAAAGGCCAGCGCACGCGCCGAACCAAATGGGGCTTCTATGCCGATTTGTTCTTTGGTCAACACGCCCATGCCGTAGAGTTCCATCACCGCACCCACGGTGGCACCAAAGCTGATCGGGTCGATGCCTTCTTCGTTACACAGCAGGTTGGCGTATTGCAGGCATTCCAGGTCGTTGACACCATTGGCAGCACCGAGCGCCCAGGCAGCTTCATATTCGAGGCCACCGTTGGCACCGCGGTATTGCGGTTTGTTCTCGATGGTGAAGTGGCCCTCGTCCATCTTGCTGATGCGCCCGCAGGCAATGGTGCAGCCAAAACAGGCCTGGTTGGTGACCAGGTGCTTTTTGCCGTCGGTGGCACGCGGCTTGGCCATGGCTTCAGCGCCGATATCCATCGCACCTTCAAACTGGTTGTCCTGGTGATTGCGCGTGGGCAGGGCACCCACTTCGTTGATCACACTCATCAGCACCTGGGTGCCCATGGCGGGCAGGCCGGTGCCGGTGACGCCGTTGTCGGCTAGCACTTTTTTGGCTGCCTTGGTGGCGGCCATGAAGGCTTTGGGGTCCTTGATGTTGCCCACGCCCTTGGTGCCACGCACGGCGATGGCCTTGAGGTTCTTGCTGCCCATGACAGCGCCCACGCCGGAGCGGCCAGCGGCACGGTGCAGGTCGTTGACCACAGCGGCAAACAGCACGCCGTTTTCGCCGGCCTTACCGATCGAAGACACACGGGTCAGCGGGTCTTGCAGGCCCTTTTTGATGAGCTCTTCGGTTTCCCAAACGCTCTTGCCCCACAGGTGGGCCGCATCGCGCAACTCAGCCACATCATCGTTGACGTAAAGGTACACCGGCTTGGCCGACTTGCCTTCAAAAATGACCATGTCCCAGCCGGCCATTTTGAACTCGGCACCCCAGTAGCCGCCCGAATTGGAGCAGGCCACGGCACCCGTCAGCGGGCCCTTGGTAATAACGGTATAGCGCCCGCCCGTGCTGGCCATGGTGCCCGTCAAGGGGCCGGTAGCCCAGATGATTTTGTTGTCGGCCGAAAGCGGATCCACGGTGGCATCCACTTCTTCGACCAGGTATTTGGTCCCCAGGCCGCGCGAGCCAATATAGGCTTGCGCCCATTCCATATTGAGGGGTTCAGACTTGACGGTGCCTGCGGTCAAGTTAACGCGGAGTATTTTTCCAGCCCATGACATAGTGATGTCTCCTAGATGGTTAGATTTAAAGTGTTGGGTTTCTAAGCGGCGGCTGTGGCTTGGTTGCCAAGCTTGTCTGCCCACTGCGCCATCTTGCCCAGGCCGGTCCAGTTGGCATCAATGAAAGTGATGGCACTGGTGGGGCAGGCATCAGCACAAGCCGGTTCGCCACCGCAGAGGTCGCACTTTTGCACTTTGCCGGTTTCCTGTACGTAATTGATGGTGCCAAACGGGCAGGCAATGGTGCAGACCTTGCAGCCCACGCAGGTGGACTCGTTGACCACCTTGGCGCCAGTGGCTTTGTCCACCGTGATGGCCTCGACCGGGCAGGCGTGCAGGCACCAGGCCTCGTCGCACTGGGTGCAGGTATAGGGGACTTTCTTGCCGGTATGGTGAAAGTCAAAAACCTTGATACGCGACTTGGCGGTAGCGAAAGTGCCATAGTTCTCGAAAGAACAGGCCATTTCGCACTGCAGACAGCCGGTGCATTTGTCTGCGTTGATGTGCAACACCTTTTGCATGTGTATGTCTCCTATGAGTGGTGAATGAAACTTTACCTACGGCGGCTGTGAACTGCCGTTCTTATGAATTGGTTTACATAGCGATTGTTCAAGTTTGCTGCGATTCAACACCTAGTACTAACCCTAATTTGGTCAGGGTCTAGCCCATAAATTCTCAAAATGAGACAAAAAAAACCGCCGGGATCAGCGGCGGTTTTTTCACGATCAGGCCAACTGATCAGAGTTT
>PFUD01000070.1 GCA_002789915.1 Comamonadaceae bacterium CG_4_9_14_3_um_filter_60_33
CCATGTTGTCGCGCAGGTAGTCAAAGCCGTATTCGTTGTTGGTGCCGTAGGTGATGTCAGAGCGGTAAGCAGCCTGCTTTTCTTCCCGCGACATGTTGGGCAGGTTGATACCCACCGACAAACCCAAAAAGTTGTACAGCCGGCCCATCCACTGGGCATCGCGATTGGCCAGGTAGTCGTTGACCGTGACCACGTGCACGCCCTGGCCGCTCAGGGCATTCAGGTAAACGGGCAAGGTGGCGGTCAGGGTTTTGCCCTCACCGGTGCCCATTTCGGAAATCTTGCCGTTGTGCAGCGACATGCCGCCGAGCAATTGCACATCGAATGGTCGCATTTTCATGACACGTTTGGAGCCCTCGCGCACCACGGCAAAGGCCTCTGGCAACAGCGCATCGAGCGATTCACCCTTGGCCACGCGATCCTTGAAGGCCTCGGTTTTGGCGCGCAGGTCTTCGTCGGAAAGCTTTTCCAGGTCGGCTTCCATGGCATTGATCCTGGCTACCGTGTTGCGGTATTTTTTGATCAGGCGGTCATTGCGACTGCCGAAAATTTTGGTGAGAAAGTGGATGGGCATGAATACTGGCGCGCAGTTCCGACCTTTGTGGTCAATCCTGCAACGCAATCCTGTTTTTACAATCTGACTGAAATGGGGGCGGTGCAACCGAAGTCAAACTAGGGACAGCACCAACAAAAAAGCCGATTTTACCCGCCTACTGAGCAAGCACACCAAGCGGCTGTCTGATCCACTGGTGGCTATTTCGTCCGCACGGGCATCCTTGATAATCAGTCGCATTTGCCATCATCCCGTATCAACATGACTCGACGCCAGCCATCTGTCACCTTGCTGCAAGCCAGCCAGAACAATGTCAGCCTGGCCAAGCTGATGGCGCTGAACCGCGCATCCAAGGCGCGCCTAGACGCGATATTCCCCCTGATCCCCGACATGCTCCGGCCCAACGTGATCGCGGGTCCGCTCGACGATGGGGTCTGGTGCCTGCTGCTGAGCAACACCACCACAGCAGCCAAACTGCGCCAGCTGGTGCCCGCTTTCGAGGCGCATCTGCGCGTGAAAGGGCTTGACGTCAGAAGCATCCGGCTGAAAATCAGCGGATCGAGCCGCCCGGGCCGTTAATCACGGCCGGTTGGCTGGCGCAGCAGCGCCTACTTGAATAAATGGCGCGGCAACCACCACAGATAAAACACCATGCCGAACAATTCAACCAGCGACTGGAACACGACCACCACCACGGTGGTCTCCCAGCCGGCAGGCAAAGCCAGCGTGAACGGCAGCACAACGAACGAGTTGCGCGTGCCCAGACAGAAGGCAAGCGTGCGCCCGGCATCCAGCGGCAGTCGCAGTCACCGTGTTCAGCCCAGCCCATGCTGGATTGGTCCAACGCAACGGTGGCTGCCGGCGTGAGCGCACCGAAACCCAATCGCGAATGTCTGAGGCAAATGGCAACGGCAAAGCAGGCTACGAGTGCTTGTGCAAACGCGAAACGGCTTCAGGGATTGTGGTTGGCGCTGACGGGTAAAGTGAAATACATCCGCGTACCCTGGCCCGGGCTGCTTTCCGCCCGGATGTGGCCACCATGGGCCTCCACAATGCACCGCGAAATGTACAGGCCCAGTCCCAATCCACGCCGGTCGTTCTTGCCGACCTGCCAGAAACGCTCGAATACGGCCTCTAACATCGCTGCAGGGATGCCTTCACCGGTGTCGTCCACACAAAATTCAAGCGACTCGCCCACGCGTTTGCAGTGAACGCAGATATTGCCACCCTTGGGCGTGAACTTGATCGAATTGGCGATCAGGTTGGCGAGCACTTGCAGAAGACGATCGTGATCAAACTCCGCCAGGAAAGGTTCTCGTACATCCTGCACCGCTAGGGACACGCCCTTTGCCGATGCCGTGATCTGAAGTACCTCAACCGCCTCAAGCACCAGTGAGGCAACGTCGCCCTCACCCGTCTGCATGGCGAGTTTGCCGGCATCAATGCTGGCAACATCAACCAGATCACCAATCAGGCGGTTCATGCGCGCGCCGTAGCGCTCGATACGTGTGGTCTCTAACAACAAGCGCTCACTGTCGCTGTGTTTCTCGAGTTTTTGGGCAAGTAGCTGCGAACTCACCACAATTCCGTTCAGCAAATCGCGCAGGTCGTGGGCGACCATGCCGAGAAAATCGTCCCGGGTAGCAAGGGCGTCGTCGGAGCGGGCGCGCTCGGTGAGCAGATATTGGTCGGTGGCGTCGCGCTCATGCGGCAAAAGGCGCGTTCGCAAGCTGGCCCTTGCCTCGCGTTCGTGTCGAAGGGTCTCATCTGCTAAGGCTCGTTCGTCACACAAAGTTGCGTCTTCGACGTCCCGATCCTCGGCAATTGCCGCCTGCACGCTGCGCGTTGCTGCGGCGTCCACGGTTTTGTCCACTTTTTCGCGGGCCGCGACCAGCACAGCGTCGGCGGTTTCTCGGGCCTGTTCCACGACTGCATCAGCATGCTTTTCTGTGGCGAATCGGTGCGCAATCATCTCCCGATCAGCTTCTTCGCGTTCCTCACGCAGGCTGACGTCAGTCAGGTCACGCTCTGGCGATTCCTCTGGATTTTCCCTTGGCATCATAAAACGTAACTCCCGTTGGGGTCGTTGCACAAATCAAAACCGGTTCCACTTCAGTGGTCAAGCCAGTATACGGCGGCGCATTCCATAAGCACGCGGGCGCCACGATCTGATACCAGTGGGGTCGAGATACCGAGTCGCAGACCGGGAACGTGCAAAGACACCAGCGGCGCGGTTACAGAACGCTACAGATTTGCGTTGTGCCTTCTGTCTGCTACCGGGCAGGCATTGCCGGCATATTTAACCTGGACTTCATCGTTGGTTGGCTCCATCATTTTGCTGCTGCTTTAAATCGCATCTTCAAACTTTGACGACTCCGGGCATAAAGCCGTCGGCTGCGGACAACCCGGTAGGCCAAGGGATGGCTAAATAAACATTTGTCCGCACTCCTTTGTCACTGACAACATTGTTACGCAACCCCTCAAGGGTTTACCCTAATGAGGTGTCGCCAAGCCCTGAACTTGACGTTGCTGCGCCGCCTTTCCCCATGACAGGCACCGCTTGGGCAAGGATTACAAAAAGCCAGAATTCAACCTGAACGCCATTGATCTCGACGGGGTTATCCGCTGCATCTGTGCCAACTCGAACTCCGACAGGTACTTCTTGGCGATGGAGACATCGTATTTGTGGATTTTCCCGTGGGGTGCGCCATCCCAACTGGTCAAGCCCATGTTTGCCTTTTTATGATCCGCACGATCCCCAATGGCCTCTGCCGCTGTCTGGCCGTGGATCGCATAGTGCAGTTTGTTCTGAACCGCCGCAAAAAATCGCTTGGTCGCCGTGGCCGTTGGGTCATAGTCCAGCGAGGTGGCGTAGATGTCGGTGATCTTCTGGTAAAACTTGCGTTCCGAAAGCCGTATCTCCCGAACTTTTTCCAGTTGGCGCTC
>PFUD01000133.1 GCA_002789915.1 Comamonadaceae bacterium CG_4_9_14_3_um_filter_60_33
GGACGCGACCGACCTGTCGGCGCAAATCCAGTCGCTGCGCGAGGGCTGCTTTGAGGACGTGGTGCGCCAGTACGTGCCGGTGGAGTCGGTGGAAGAGCAGTGGAACTTGTCGGCCCTTGAGCGCGTTTTGTCCGATGAGTGGCAGCTTACCCTGCCGCTGCAACACCAGGTGAATGCCGCCAGTGCCATCACCGACCATGACCTTCTGGACACCGTGCGCAACCATGCCAACACCGTGTTTGACGAAAAGGTGGCCTTGGTGGGATTGGAAAACTTCACCCAGTTCGAGCGCATGGTGCTGCTGCAAACCATCGACAGCAACTGGCGCGACCACCTGAGTTCACTGGACTACCTGCGCCAGGGCATTCACCTGCGCGGCTACGCCCAGAAGCAGCCCAAGCAGGAGTACAAGCGCGAAGCCTTCGAGCTCTTTGGCCAGATGCTCGACGCCGTCAAGAACGAAGTCACCAAGGTTTTGATGACGGTGCGCATCCAGTCCAATGAAGAAGCCGCCGCCGCAGCCGCCGAGCTGGAAAACCGTGCCGAACGCGTCAGCAACGTCACCTACAGCGCACCCACCGAGACCGGTGAAGTGCAAATCAAGATCGACGAAACCACGATGCCAGTGGAAGTGCCACGCGTGGGCCGCAACGAACCCTGCCCCTGCGGCAGCGGCAAGAAATACAAGCACTGCCACGGCAAGCTGGCCTGAAAGCCCGTCATGTCCGTTCATCTGCCTCCCCCCAACCCCACCGAGTTGTTCCCCATTGCCGGGGTGCGCATCGGCGTTACCGAAGCTGGCATCCGCAAGGCCGGTCGCAAGGACCTGAGCGTGGTGCTGCTCGACGACGGCGCCTCGGTGGCCGGCGTGTTCACGCAAAACCGCTTTTGCGCGGCCCCGGTACAGTTGTGCCGCGAGCATCTGGCCTTGGGTGAGGGCATTCGCGCCATGCTGATTAACACCGGCAACGCCAATGCCGGCACCGGTGAAGACGGCCTGATACGCGCTTTGCACACTTGCCAGGCTCTGGCCGACAAGCTGGGTGTGACCAAGCAACAGGTACTGCCGTTTTCGACCGGCGTCATCATGGAAACCCTGCCCATCGAACGCATTGAAGCCGGGCTCGATGCCGCCATTGCCGATGCCAAAGCGGACAACTGGCTGCGCGCAGCAGAAGCCATCATGACCACCGACACCGTGCCTAAAGCCTTTGGTGCGCAGGTAATGATTGACGGCGTGCGCGTGAGCATCACCGGCATCAGCAAGGGTGCCGGCATGATCCGCCCCAATATGGCGACGATGCTGGGTTTCATGGCCACCGATGCCTGCGTTAGCCGGGGGCTGATGAAACAACTGGCGCTGGAATTGGCCGAGGGTTCGTTCAACCGCGTCACGGTCGATGGCGACACCTCGACCAACGACTCGTTTGTGGTGATCGCCACCAACCAGGCGGCGCATGCGCCGATCACCTCGCTGGACAGCGCCGCTGGCCAGGCGCTCAAGACTGCCATGCTCGGCGTGGCGCGCCAACTGGCGCAAGCCATTGTGCGTGACGGTGAAGGTGCGACCAAGTTCATCACGATCGTGGTCGAAGGCGGCAAGACGTCGGCCGAATGCCGCCAGGTGGCTTATGCGATTGCGCATTCGCCGCTGGTCAAGACCGCATTCTTTGCCAGCGACCCCAATCTGGGCCGCATTCTGGCCGCCGTGGGCTATGCCGGCATTGCCGATCTGGACCAGACCGGTATCGATTTGTACCTCAACGAGGTGCTGGTGGCGCGCAAGGGCGGGCGTAACCCGGACTACCGCGAAGAAGACGGCCAGCGCGTCATGCAGCAAGCTGAAATCACAGTGCGCGTGAGCCTGGGCCGTGGCGCCGCCTTCGATACGGTCTGGACTTGCGACTTGAGCCACGACTATGTGTCGATCAACGCCGATTACCGCTCATGAACGCGAGTTTCGAGCACTTGCTGCTGCGTGCCGAGCAGCTCATCACCCGCATCGAACTGGTTTTGCCACAAGCGCCCAGCCAACCTGACTGGAACGCGTCAACTGCCTTTAGATACCGCAAGCGCAGCTCCGGCCGCGCCACGCTGGAGCCGGTGCGCCATGTGGGCGCCATGGCGCTGACCGACCTGAAGGAAATCGAGCCGCAAAAGGAAAAAATCCATCGCAACACACACCAGTTTGTCAACGGCCAACCGGCCAACAATGTGCTGCTGACCGGCGCGCGGGGCACCGGCAAATCATCCTTGATTCGCGCTTGCCTGAACGAATTTGCTGCACAGCGCCTGCGCTTGATCGAGGTGGACAAGGCCGACCTGATCGACCTGCCTGATATTGTGGACCTGGTGTCGGAGCAGCCGTACAAGTTCATTGTGTTTTGTGACGATCTGAGCTTTGACGAGGGCGAACCCGGCTACAAAGCGCTCAAGTCGATCCTGGACGGCTCGGTGGCCGCCACCACCGCCAACGTGCTGATTTACGCCACCAGCAACCGGCGCCACCTGTTGCCTGAGTACATGAAGGAAAACCTCAGCTACACGCATACCGCTGACGGCGAGGTGCATCCGGGCGAGGGTGTGGAAGAAAAAATTTCTTTGTCGGAGCGTTTTGGCCTCTGGGTAAGTTTTTACCCGTTCTCCCAAGACGAATACCTGACCATCGTGGCCCAGTGGTTGGCCTCTTTTGGCGTGCCGACTGCCGCCATTGAAGCTGCGCGTGCTCAAGCGCTGGTGTGGGCGCTGGAGCGCGGTTCGCGCAGCGGTCGCGTGGCCTACCAATTTGCCCGTGACTACGCCGGCCAGCACGCTGTGTTGGCATGAGCCAGCAAGTCAGGTCGTCCGCAACGCTGGTGGCTGATGCTGCCGAGCCACGCCAGGGAGGTGAGAGCCGCACCGTGGTCGATGTGGCGGTGGGCGTGCTGATCCGCCCTGACGGCAATTTCTTGCTGACTTCGCGCCCGGTGGGTAAGGTTTACGCCGGCTACTGGGAATTTCCCGGTGGTAAGTTCGAACCCGGCGAGTCAGTGCAGCAGGCGCTGCAACGCGAACTGAACGAAGAGCTTGGCCTTCACATTGATATTGACGGCATTGAGCCCTGGCGGCAGGAACTGGTGGACTATCCGCACGCCCTGGTGCGCCTGCATTTTTGCAAGGTTTGGGCCTGGTCGGGTGAGTTGCAAATGCGCGAGGCCCAGTCTTTTGCATGGCAGCATCTGCCAGTCACGGTGAGTCCGGTGTTGCCCGGTACAGTGCCGGTGCTGCAGTGGCTGACCCAGGAGCGCGGCGCTTAAACCGGGGCTATTCCGGCAAAAAATCTTCAGGCGGCGCCTTGACGGGCACGGCAAATTGCTCACTGGCCCAAGCGCCCAGGTCAATCTGCTTGCAGCGCTCCGAGCAAAACGGGCGATAGCGGTTGCTGGCCGCATAAATGCTGATGCCACCACAGCCCGGGCAAGTGACGATCTTGGTGGGCAGGGAGGTCTCAGCGGCAGGCTGGATCATGCGCACAGGGCCAGCTCCAGGCTGACATCTTCGGTGACGGTTTGCAGGCGGTTGTCTTCGCCTTGATGCATCAGCCGCACCGACACCATCAGCCGGTTGCCGCTGATTTCGGGCACCATGTCCAGCGCTTCATCAAGCGCCAGTCGCAGCAGCAAAAAGGTGCGCCCTTGCGGCAGGTTTTGTTGCAACTGCCCGTTGTTGACAATGACTTTTTGCGGTGCGCCAGAGTCGCGCAACAATTTGAGCAACAGAAATACGGTATCGGCCATCGGCTTGAGGGACAGGGTCCACTGCTGCAACTGGGACTGCCTGAGCGCACTGGGTTTGTGCTGCCACGCGTGGTAGGCGGGCAAATCGAACCCACAGGTGCCGCCGGGGATCACGATACGGCTGCGAATGGCCATGAGCCATTCGTTTTCGCTCAAGGTCTGGCCTATTTTGCCGGGCAGGTTGTTCAGGGTTTCAAAGCACAAGTCGAGTTGTCCGATCACCGCATCGAGCACTGACTCGGCAATGGCCGGGTTGCCGCGGTAGCTGTCAAGGGTGTGTTTTTGCTTGTCCAGGTCTTTCAGCAGATCGGATTTGAGGTCGGAGCGCGTGCTCACCTCAAGAATCTCGAACAGCGTTGCCAGCGCAAAGTGGTGATCCATGGCGTCGGTGCGCGGCAGCAACTGCTGCAGGCGAAGGAAAAGATGCTCCAGCCGCAGATAGGTGCGAATGCGTTCTTGCAGTGGGAATTCGTAAAGGATCACGCTAGGGTTCAATCGGTCAAGTCGTAAAACGTAATGATAGCTTGAAGCGAGGCGCCAGGGCCGCCACCGCCAGTCGCAAATCCTCAAGCGTCATGCCCTCATTGAAGATCACACTGTCTGCCGCCTTCAGGCGGCGCAGGCGGCTGCTCTGGTTCGCCATGATGGCCTCGACTGCGGCGCGCGGCATGGCATTGCGCGCCATGACACGCGCAATCTGGGTGTCCGCCAGGCAGTCCACCACCAGCACATGGTCCACCTTTTGGCGCCAGGTGGCTGACTCCACCAACAACGGGACATCGAAAACCAGGCAGGGATGACCGGCCGCCTGGGCTACTTGGGCCTGGCGCCAGGTTTCTTCAGTCACCAGCGGGTGGATGATGGCTTCGAGTTGTTGCCGGGCTGCCGGTTGGGTGAAGGCCAGGTCGCGCATCCGGTCGCGGTTCAGCGCCCCTTCTGCGGTGATGAAGTCGGCGCCAAAACGCTGGCCAATGGCCGCCATGGCCGCACCCCCGGGTGCGGTGAGCTGGCGCGCAATGGCATCGGCATCAATGACTGCGGCGCCATGTCCGGCCAGTAGGGCTGCCACGGTGCTCTTGCCGCTGCCAATGCCGCCGGTCAGCCCGACATGAAATGCTGCCTGCACGCGCTACAGCCCAACGGCCTTGAGAATCGCGTCGGGTCCGATCACCATGGCCGTCAGGCCGGCCATCGACAAGAACGGCCCAAAGGGCACGTAGCTGCCTTCGCGCAGGCTCTTGGAAAACTTCATGGCGATGCCCACCACAGCGCCAATCACCGACGCCATCAGGATGATCGGAATGAGGGCTTGCCAGCCAAACCAGGCGCCCAGCGCGGCAAAGAGCTTGAAGTCGCCGTAACCCATGCCCTCCTTGCCGGTGACCAGTTTGAAGGCCCAGTACACCAGCCAGAGCGACATGTAGCCACCCACGGCGCCCCAGAACGCGTCTGGCAAGCCGATCGGGGTCAGGTTCAGTGCCGCAACTGCCAGGCCGCCCCACAGCAGCGGCAGCGTCAGGTCATCGGGCAACAGCGTGGTGTCCCAGTCAATCAGGGTGAGCGTCAGCAAGCTTGCGCAAAAAGCACACCAAACCAACCCGGTGGCGTTGATGCCCCACTGCCAGCCGCACCACAAGAACAGCAGCCCGGAGACCAGTTCCACTGCGGGATAGCGCAGGCTGATGCCCGCCTTGCAATGGCCGCAGCGCCCGCGCAGCACCAGGTAGCTCAGCAGCGGGATGTTTTCGTACCAGCTGAGCTGATGACCGCAGCTTTGGCAGCGCGAGCGCGGCACCATCAAATTAAAGGGCGCACTCTCGGGCGGGGTCTGGCCCTGCAGGTCGGCGCATTCGGCCTTCCACTGCGCCTCGAGCATGACCGGCAAGCGGTAAATGACCACGTTGAGAAAACTGCCGATGAGCAGCCCCAAAATTCCCAGCAGGCTGGCATCCATGGCGTGAGCACTCATCAGACCACCTGCCCAAGTTTGAATATGGGCAGGTACATGGCGACCACGATGCCGCCAATGACGGTGCCCAGGATCACGATGATGATGGGTTCCATCAGGCTCGAAATACCGGCCACCATATCGTCCACCTCGGATTCGTAAAAGTCGGCCGCCTTGCCCAGCATGTGGTCGATGGAGCCGGATTCTTCGCCGATGGCGGACATCTGCAGCACCATCGACGGAAACAGGTTGGCGTTGGTCATGGCCTGCGTGAGCGCGGTTCCGGTGGAGACTTCCTGCTGAATCTTGACTGTGGCCATTTCATACACCGAGTTGCCAGACGCGCCGCCCACCGAGTCCAGCGCTTCGACCAGCGGCACGCCGGCGGCAAACATGGTGGAGAGCGTGCGCGTCCAGCGGGCAACGCATGATTTTTCGACCAGAGTGCCGAAAATAGGCATTTTCAGCATGATGCGGTCCATCACCAACTGCATTTTTTTGCTGCGCCGCCAGGCCTGCATGAAGAAATAGAACCCCCCGCCGATGCCGCCAAAAATCAGCCACCAGTAATCCACAAAGATTTCACTGATGGCAATCACCATCAGGGTGGGGGCGGGCAGGTCGGCGCCGAAGTTGGAAAACACCTCCTTGAACGCCGGCACCACAAAAATCATGATCACCGCGGTCACCACAAACGCCACCACCAGCACCGAGATCGGGTACATCAGGGCTGATTTGATCTTGGATTTCATGGCCTCGGTTTTCTCCATGTAAACCGCCAGCCGGTCGAGCAACTGGTCCAAAATGCCAGCGGCTTCGCCGGCCTCGACCAGGTTGCAGTACAGGTTGTCGAAGTAGAGCGGGTATTTGCGAAAGGCCGTGCTCAGCGAGGTGCCGGTTTCAACGTCGTTGCGGATGTCGTTGAGCAGCCGCGTCACGCTCGGATTGGGGTTACCGCGACCGACAATGTCAAAAGCCTGCAGCAGCGGCACACCCGCCTTCATCATGGTGGCAAGTTGGCGCGTGAAGATGGCCATGTCCTTGGGCTTGATGGATTTGCCCGCGCTCATGCGGCGCTTTTTAATCTTGGTCGGCATGATGCCCTGGCGGCGCAAGGAAGACCTCACCAGGTTTTCGCCTGCCGCACGCGTTTCGCCGCGCACCTGCTTGCCATTGCGGTCCTTGCCCTCCCACTCAAAGACAAATTCCTTGATGGTTTTCTTTTGGGTTGCCATGAGATGTTGACGGGTTAAGTTAATCGTTGCTGACGGCACGTGCTTCTTCCAACGAAGCCAAACACTATTTTCACTTTTTTTAAGTCAGATTCTCAGTAGCGCATCAAAGCGGCGGGCGCTGGGGTTGCTTTCAGACCACTTGCTGGGTCAGCACCCGCGTCAAAAAGACGGCGATGTCAGCCACTTCATGCGGGTGCACGCTGTGCGGCATCGGGTAGCTGTGCCATTCCACCGGGTAACCCAGTTGGGCCAGCAGGTCGCGACTGGCTGCACCGCGTGCCGGGTCAACCACTGGGTCTTGGGTGCCATGCGCCATGAAGATAGGCGTGTGGGCGTTGGCTGCGGCGCGCTCGGCGGCAAAGTGCTCGGCCAGCGGCAGGTAGCCCGACAGCGCCATGATGCCGGCCAATGCCTGCGGAAAGCGCAGCCCGGTGTGCAGCGCCATGGCGCAGCCCTGGGAAAACCCAGCCAGCACGATGTTTTTGGCCGGTATGCCGCGGACGATTTCGCGTTCAATCAGCGCCGCGACGGCCTGCTCCGAGGCGCGAATACCCGCCTCGTCCTGGCGGCTGGTCAGGTCGGCGCCACGAATGTCGTACCAGGCGGGCATGACGTAGCCGCCGTTGATCGTCACCGGCATGCTCGGGGCGTGCGGAAAGATGAAGCGAATGGCCGGGCAGCCCGACAGGTCGAGCTCAGGCACCAGCGCGGCAAAGTCGTTACCGTCAGCGCCCAGGCCATGCAGCCAGATCACGGCAGCACGAGGGTTGGGGGCAGTTTCAATCTGGATGTGGGGGAGCAGAGCGGTCATGTGCGTCGGATAAGGTTGGTTGCAGAAAATCGAGTTACGAGAGCAGTGCCTGGGCAAATTCGCGGGCGTTGAAGGTTTCCAGGTCTTCCAGCTTTTCGCCCACGCCGATGAAATACACCGGCACCGGCCGCTCGCGCGCGATGGCCGCCAGCACGCCGCCCTTGGCAGTGCCGTCGAGCTTGGTCACGATCAGGCCAGTCAAACCCAGCGCGTCATCAAAAGCCTTGACCTGAGTGAGCGCGTTTTGGCCGGTGTTGCCGTCAATTACCAAGAGTATCTCGTGGGGCGGCGTGGCCATTTTTGCGTCATCCGCCGTGGTTGCCGACTGCCCCATGTTGTCCTGGGCCGGCCCGGCTTTTTGAATCACACGCTTGATTTTGACCAGTTCCTGCATCAGATTCAACTGCGTTGGCAGGCGCCCGGCGGTATCGACCAGCACCACGTCGCGGCCGCGCGCCTTGCCTGCGCTCACGGCGTCAAAGGCCACGGCAGCCGGGTCGCCGCCGTCCTGGCTGATGATGTCTACCGCAGTGCGGTCGGCCCACACCCCGAGCTGTTCACGCGCTGCTGCGCGGAAGGTGTCGGCCGCAGCCAGCAGCACGCTGGCACGGTTGGCCGCCAGATGCCGAGTGAGCTTGCCGATGGAGGTGGTTTTGCCGGCGCCGTTGACGCCCGCAACCATGATCACGGTGGGCTTGAAGCGGCCGATCACCAGCGTTTTTTGTAGTGGCGCCAGCAGGTCGGTAAGCGACGCCACCAGCAGCCCCTTGACAGCAGCCGGGTCGGTGGTTTTGCTCTCTTTGACGCGGCGTTTCAGGTCCTGTAGCAAATGCGCGGTGGCCTTGACCCCGGTGTCGGCCATCAGCAGCGCGGTTTCCAGGTCTTCGTAAAGCGCATCGTCGATTTGTGTGCCGGTAAAGACAGTGGCAATGCTGGCGCCGGTCTTGCGCAAACCGGCCTTGAGTTTGTCGATCCAGGATTTTCTTGCCGGGGCTGGCGCTGGTTCTTGCTCGTGTGCATCGTATTTTGGTTCCGCCACCGCAGCAGGTGGCAATACCGCAGTCTGCAGGGGTGCGACCGCAGGGGCCGGTGTCGCAGCGGGCGGGGCCAGCGTTTCAGGTGTCGCAGGGGCGATGCTCGGGGCGAACGTCGGTGGCGTGGCAGAGGGTTTTTTTTTGAAAAAACTGAACATTTGATAAGGTCGTGGTATCACTGCATTCTATGAAACACAACGCACTTCCTTTTTTTCCCCGCAGCATGACCCGATGGGCCACTGCTTCGATGCTCTGGGTCACCCTGACCTCTGCGAACGCGCTGACGCCCAGCGCTCCTGAGTCGCTGCAAGTGCAGGCCCAGCAGTTCACCTTGGCCAATGGTATGAGCCTGATTGTCAAGCCCGACCGGCGCGCGCCCACGGCGGTGCACATGCTGTGGCTGCGCGTGGGCTCGATGGAAGAGGTCGATGGCACTTCAGGCGTGGCGCACGTGCTCGAGCACATGCTGTTCAAGGGCACACCAAACGTACCTGGGGGCGAGTTTTCGCGGCGGGTGGCCGCGCTGGGAGGTCGCGACAACGCCTTTACCAGCCATGACTACACCGGCTACTACCAGCAAATTCCGTCGGCCAGGCTGGCCGACGTGATGCAGCTTGAAGCCGATCGCTTCGCCCATAACCAGTGGCCCGATGAAGAGTTTAAAAAAGAACTGGAAGTGGTCAAGGAAGAGCGCCGCATGCGCACCGAAGACAACCCGCGGGCGCTGATGTATGAGGCACTCAATGCCACGGTGTTTGTCGCCTCGCCCTATCGCCGCCCGATCGTCGGCTGGATGAGCGACCTTGAAGCCCTCAAGCCTGAGGATGCCCGCGCTTTTTACCAGCGCTGGTATGTGCCCGCCAACGCCGCAGTGGTGGTGGCCGGTGACGTCGATGTGGCCGAGGTGCGCCGGCTGGCTGAAAAATACTATGGCAGCATTCCGAGCCGCGCCGTGCCGGAGCGCAAGCCGCGCGTCGAGCCGATGCAAACGGGCATCAAGCGCATGGCTTTCAAAGCGCCGGCCGAACAGGCGCTGGTGACACTGGCTTATAAAGTGCCGTCATTTCAGTCTTTCGAGGGCGGCCCGGACGAAGACGACGCGCTGGCCCTGACCGTGCTGGCCGCAGTGCTCGACGGCTACAGCGGCGCCCGCCTGGAGCGCGCCCTGACCCAGGGTCCGAACCGCCTGGCCGACAGTGCCGGGGCCGACAACGGCCTGTGGGGCCGCGGCCCGCAATTGTTCACGCTGTCGGCAGTACCCGCCCAAGGCGAGACGGCTGAAGAGGTAGAGGCCGCGCTGCGCGAGCAGGTGGCGCGCATTGCCGCCGAGGGCGTGTCTGAGGCAGAACTTAACCGCGTGAAAACCCAGTGGGTGGCCAGCGAGGTCTATAAGCTCGACTCGGTGTTCAATCAGGCACGTGAATTGGGCACCAGTTGGGTTCAGGGCCAACCGCTCGATGCCAACGAACGTGTCATCGAGCGCTTGCGCACCGTGACGGCGGAGCAGGTCAAGGCGGTGGCGTCGAAGTACTTTGGCGATGATCAGTTGACTGTGGCCCGGTTGCTACCCCAGCCCCTTAACAAAGAACGCAAGCCGCGCGCTGCTGTAGCCGGTGCACGGCATTGAGAAATATACCGAATGAACCTCATGATCACCTTTAAAAAAATAATCGGGCAAGCGGTTTTAATTGTCGCCACCAGCCTTGTTGGCCTGCATGCTGCTACGGCGGCCATTGCCATCGAACACTGGACCCAGCCCAGTGGTGCCCAGGTCTTTCTGGTGCAAAGCCACGCCATTCCGATGGTCGATGTGCAGCTCGACTTCGACGCCGGCAGCCGTCGCGATCCGGCTGCTCAGGTCGGCTTGGCCAGCGTCACGGCCAGCATGAGCGGCATGGGCGTGCGGGCCAATCCGGCGCGCGGTGAACCCGCGTTGGATGAAAACGCACTGGGCGAGGCCTGGGCTGATCTGGGCGCCAACTTTGGTGGCCACGCCAGCAGCGACCGCATGAGCTTTGCCCTGCGCTCGCTCACCTACCCGGATTTGTTGGCCAAAGCGGTGCCTCTGGCCGCGCGGCAACTGGCTGAACCCTCTTTTCCCGCAGACATCTGGCAGCGCGAGCGCGAAACCATGAGCGCCGCCATCAAGGAGGCCAACACGCGCCCGGCTACGCTCGCCCAGCGCGCTTTCGACCAGGCTGTGTACGGGGTGCACCCTTACGGTTATGACACAACCGAGGATAGTTTGAAGCGCATTGAGGTGACGCACATGGCTGAGCTGTATCGCCAGATGCTCCAGCCCTGCCGTGCCAAGGTCTCGCTGGTGGGGGCCTTGACGCGTGCGCAGGCTGATGCGTTGGTGGCGCAACTGCTCGCAGGGCTGGCGGGTTCGCAATCATCAACGGCTGGGGACGCGCACTGCCAGGCGCTGCCCGCCGTGGTCGAAGTGGCGCCGCTGAGTCAAGCCAGCGAGCAGCGCATCGCTTTCGACTCGGCGCAAGCCCATGTACTTTTGGGCCAGCCCGGCTACAAGCGCAACGATCCCGACTTTTTTGCTTTGCTGGTCGGTAATTACATATTGGGAGGCGGTGGCTTTGTTTCGCGGCTGACCAACGAGGTGCGTGAAAAGCGCGGGCTTAGCTACAGCGTGTACAGCTACTTTGCGCCTGGCCTGCATGCGGGTGCTTTTACCCTGGGCCTGCAAACTCGCCCGGATCAGGCTGATCAGGCGCTGCAAGTCTCGCGCGACGTGCTGGCCCGTTTTGTTGCCGACGGACCCACCGAGGCTGAGCTCCAGGCCGCCAAAGACAACTTGATTGGTGGCTTTGCGCTGCGCCTGGACAGCAACCGCAAGCTGCTCGACAACGTGGCCAACATCGCCTGGAACAACTTGCCGCTGGACTATCTGGACAACTGGACGCAGCGTGTGCAGAACATCACCGTGGCGGACATCAAGGCAGCCTTCCAGCGCAAGTTGCAGCCCGACCGGATGGTGACCGTGGTGCTGGGTGGAGCTGGCGCAAGCGCCCAGTGATGCCCGGCAAGTGCCCCGGCGGGTAAGATGCTGCGCATGAAGCGAACCCCGTCCCCAGACAAGCCCCGAGCCCCCCACCCACCCCGTCCGCCCCGCCCGCCCCGCCCGCGAGCGGTGCAAAGTCACGAAGTGCGCATCATCGGCGGCCAGTACAAACGCAGCAAACTGCAAGTAGCCGACAAACCCGGGCTGCGCCCGACGCCCGACCGGGTGCGCGAAACCCTGTTCAACTGGCTGGGCCAGGACCTGAGTGGCTGGCGCTGTCTGGATGCCTTTGCCGGCACCGGCGCACTGGGTTTTGAGGCTGCCTCGCGCGGCGCCGCGCAGGTGTTGCTGATCGAGCAAGACGCTGCTCTGGTGGCGCAGCTCAAACGCGTGCAGGAGCAACTCACGGCGACCGCGGTGCAGGTGCTTCGCGGCGACGGCGTGGCGGCAATGCGCCATGCTTGTGCAGGCAGCCTGGAGCTGATTTTTCTGGACCCGCCGTTTGACTCGACTTTGTTTGAGTCGGCTGTGCAGGCAGCTGCGCCTGCGCTGGCCGTGACTGGCTTTGTCTATCTGGAGGCGCCCCGGCGCTGGCTTGATGCTGAACTGCATGGCTTGGGTTTGCAGCTGCATCGCCACCTCAGGGCCGGCATGGTGCATGCGCATTTGCTGCGGCGAATCGACGTGGTGGCAGACTCAGCGGGTTGATAATGCCTGCATGTCAACTTCAACATATTGCCTGTCATGGCCAATGATCTGATCGCTGTTTACCCGGGCACCTTTGATCCGATCACGCTGGGCCACGAAGACGTGGTGCGCCGTGCGGCCCAACTGTTCGGACAAGTGATCGTGGCCGTGGCGGCCGGTCACCATAAAAAATCCATGTTTTCACTGCAAGAGCGCATGGCCATGGCGCGTGAGGCGGTCGAGGCGCTACCGGGTGTGCGCGTGGAAAGCTTTGACGGTTTGATGCGCGACTTTGTGGTCAAGTGCGGCGCCAAGGCGATGGTGCGCGGCTTGCGTGCCGTGACCGATTTTGATTACGAGTTTCAGTTGGCCGGCATGAACCGCAGCTTCATGCCCGACGTCGAAACCGTATTCTTGACGCCGAGCGACAGATTCCAGTTTATTTCCAGCACCTTTGTGCGCGAAATCGCCACACTTGGTGGCGAGGTAGACAAATTTGTCTCGCCCGGTGTCAATCAGCGCTTGCTTGAAAAAGTGCGCAGCCTCGCTGGTACACCCTGAATTTCTGGAGAAATACATGAAGATTTTGTTACCTTTCGACGGCTCGCCAGTGGCGCTGGAAGCCGTGCGCTTTGTCATTCGCATGGCCGCCGATGGCCTACAGACCAGCGTGGTGCTGGCCAATGTGCAGGAACCCGCCAGCCTGTATGAACTGATGGTGGCGCACGACCCGCAGGTGATCGAGCAGGCCAGCGCGGCCGCCGGGGCCAACATGCTGCAAGCCGCTCAGGCGCTGCTCGATGCGGCAGGTCTGTCGTATGAGGTGGAAGTGGCCTCGGGCGACCCGGCGCACACGCTGGTGGATATTCTGGAAAACTACAACTGCGACCTGGTGGTGATGGGCGCCAGCGGCACCAGTGCGCTGCGCAGCGCACTGCTGGGCTCGGTCTCCAACGAGGTACTGCATGCCGCTTCTGTGCCGGTGATGATCGTCAAGGGCGCGCCACAAGACAGCGTTGACACCCCGGAATAAGCCGAACTTTTAAAATCAGGGTCTGTTAAATTTTGCCCGACTGCGCTTATGGCCCTGTGGATCACTGACGAATGCATCAACTGCGATGTGTGCGAGCCCGAATGCCCCAATGAAGCCATTTACATGGGGCAAGAAATCTACGAAATTGATCCGAAAAAATGCACCGAATGTGTCGGCCATTTTAACGAGCCGCAATGCGTTCAGGTGTGCCCGGTGAACTGCATCCCGGTCAATCCCGATTGTGTCGAAGACCAGGAAACCCTTTGGCAGAAGTACCGAAGCCTGCAAGCGCAAAAAACACCCGCGCCATCGGCGTGAAGCTGCCGCAATGTGCGGCTTACTTGCGACGAAACATCCGTTGATGGGTGGCCAGAGTCGCTGCGCTGGTGGCGACTAATTTTTTGGCTTTTGACTTCGGTCGTTTGATTTTTTTGCCGCTTGTCTTGGCTCGCGCCTTGGATTGCGCTTTGACTGGGGCACTGGCTGCAATTTGGGGTGAGGGCCGGTTGCCTGCCAGCAGGCGCTCTTCCTCTGCCAATCGTTCCCGCTCCATGGTGTTGGCGAGCCGGGCGTCGTTGAGGGCTGCAGCCTCGGTCTGCAATTTTTGCTCGGGCAGGCGTGCGTCATTGAATTCCATGGGAGACGCACCCGGGCAGCGAATCTGGCTGTAAGCGCTGCCGCATCGGTAAATGGTTTGGGCTTGAACCTGGCAAAGCAAAGAAAAGCCAGCGCTCACGAAAAAGACTTGCCAGTGCAATTTTTGCATCATGATTCCCTTTTAGCTCTTGTCAGAGGAGGCTTAGCGCAGCGTATCACGTGTCGCTGACTTGGGATGCTGGTGTGACAGCAACGACTGGTTTGGGTTTGTTGGGACGCGGTGGCTTGCTGGTATGCACCAGACGCGTGGCCTGCTCCATGTCGCCCGACAGAAAGTAGGGCAGCGCCTTGAGCGCACGGTCAATGGTTTGATTGATCGCGATGCGGTGGTCGAGCGACGGTTTTTTAAGCACCCAATTCAGCACTTCCGCCTTGCTGCCCGGGTGACCAATGCCCAGGCGCAGCCGCCAGTACTGGTCGCTACCCAATTGGGCGTGGATGTCGCGCAGGCCGTTGTGGCCGGCGTGGCTGCCGCCAAGCTTGAGTTTGGCTTCCCCAGGAGCAATGTCCAGGTCGTCGTGGGCGACCAGGATTTCCTGCGGCGATACCTTGAAAAAGTTGGCCAAAGAAGCGACTGATTTGCCGCTTAAATTCATGAAGGTTTGCGGTGCCAGCAGCCAGACAGACTGGCCGTGAACGCTGGTGCGCGCCACCAAGCCGTGGTAACTCTTATCTGGCGTCAGATTTATCTTGAGCTCGCGCGCTACCGCATCGAGCCACCAAAAACCGGCGTTGTGACGGGTTTGTTCGTATTCCGGACCGGGATTCCCGAGCCCCACAAAAAGTCTGATCATGGCAACATTATTGAATATCTGCAGGCAAAAAAAGGGCCCACCATGATGAGCCCTTTGGTGTAAACCCTGATCGGCTTACTTTTTGGTGGCTTTTTCTGCCGGTTTTGCGGCAGCTTCATCAGTTGTTTCTGCAGCGGCAGCATCAGCTTCAGCAGCGGCTTCAGGATCTGCACCTGCGACGACCACCACAGAAACCACAACCGGGTTTTTGTCGCTGCCGTGTTTCACCAAGGACACGCCTTTTGGCAATTTGATTTCAGCCAGGTGCAGGGAAGAACCCTTTTTCAGGCCGCTCAGGTCAACCTTGATGAACTCCGGCAGGTCTTTGGGTAGGCAAAGCACTTCAATTTCACTGATCACGTGGTTGGCAATGCAGTTTTCTGTCTTGATGGCGGGCGATTCTTCGTCACCGAAGAAGTGCAACGGCACCTTCATGTGCAGTCTGGTGGTGGCATCCACGCGTTGAAAGTCGATGTGCAATATGAGCTGCTTGAAAGGGTGAACCTGAACGTCACGCAGCAAGACCTGGCTGCTGGTGTCGCCAATTTCCATGGTCAACACGCTGGAATGGAAGGCTTCTTTTTTCAGTGCATGCCACAGCGCGTTGTGATCCATTTCGATCGCTTGAGGGGGCGTGGCACCACCATAGACAATGGCGGGTGTGCGGCCGGTGATGCGGAGACGGCGGCTCGCACCCGTGCCCTGCTTGGAACGCTCAAAAGCGGTAAATTTCATAACTAACTCCTGGAAGGACCCACCGCGACCAGTGGTGTCCTGATTGAACCCAAATGAATGTTTGGGTTGAAAAAAACCGGGCACACTGGAGGGTGACACCGGCGACTTGAAATCTGATCAGAAAAGGTTTTCCTGATCAGAGAAAAAACTCATCACCGACTTGCCCTTGGCGATGCGCTGGATGGTTTCGCCAATGAGCGGCGCCACGTTGAGCTGGCGAATTTTGGGGCAAGCCAATGCGGCAGGCGATAAGGGGATGGTGTTGGTAACCACCACCTCGTCCAGCGCCGCGCCAGTGGTGATGCGCTCAATGGCCGGACCCGAAAAAATGGGGTGCGTGCAATAGGCATACACCTTTTTGGCGCCGCGCTCTTTGAGCACCTCGGCGGCCTTGACCAAGGTGCCTGCGGTGTCAATCATGTCGTCCATGACAACGCAGTTGCGGCCGTCGATTTCACCGATCACATGCATGACTTCGCTGACATTGGCTTTGGGGCGGCGCTTGTCAATGATGGCCAGGTCGCAGTTGAGCTGCTTGGCAAGTGCCCGGGCGCGCACCACGCCGCCGACATCGGGTGACACCACAATCAGGTCGTCATAATTTTTTTGCCGAAGGTCACCGAGAAGGACGGGCGAGGCGTAAATATTGTCTACCGGAATGTCAAAGAAGCCCTGAATTTGGTCGGCATGCAGGTCCATGGTCAGGACCCGGGCCACGCCTACAGCTTGCAGCATGTTGGCCACCACTTTGGCTGAAATTGGCACACGGCTGGAGCGCGGACGGCGGTCTTGCCGGGCGTAACCAAAATAGGGAATCACGGCGCTGATGCGTTCGGCAGAAGCACGCTTGAGGGCGTCCACCATGATCAGCAGTTCCATCAGGTTTTCATTGGTGGGGGCGCAGGTGCTTTGCACCACAAAAACATCACGGGCGCGCACGTTTTGTTTGATCTCCACGGTGACTTCACCGTCAGAGAAACGTCCGACCTCCGCATCGCCCAGACTGATGTGCAGGTAATGCGCTATGTCGCTGGCAAGGACGGGATTGGCATTGCCTGTAAAAACCATGAAATCAGGGGTTTGATCGGCGCGCATGGAAATCCCAACTTATGAATCGCTAGTTGCATGTCACATTCGGACATGTGTAAATTTTGGCAGGGGAGGAAGGATTCGAACCTTCGCATGCTGGAATCAAAATCCAGTGCCTTAACCAGCTTGGCGACTCCCCTACACGGGTCGCGCATGAGACATGCACAACCTATAACTCACTTCTCAGCCCAGCCCTGAAGGGGATGAGCTGCTAAATTTCTACATGGTTTGATCAGAAAACCAGCTTCACTGCCGATTTCTAAATCTCCCTCGATCCGGGCGAAAACCGCGCTTCCGGAGCCTGTCATTTTGCCCTTCAACCCTCTTTCGCCGCACCAGTCAAGTGCTTGCGTTACAGAGGGACAAAGTAACTGAGCAACAGACTGCAAGTCGTTGTGACCGAAGTCAAATTCGTTTGCAGCGAAGTCCAATATTGTAGCGGTTCCGGTGTCTCTTTTGAGGTCTGGATGTGAAAAAATTCTTGCGGTTTGCAGGCCGACGCTGGGTTTGATCACCACAAAACGGGCGGCTGGCAGCGTGATCGGCGTCATCTGCTCGCCGATACCATTCACCCAAGCGTTGTGGCCGTGCAGAAAAAAGGGCACGTCGGCACCCAGTTGCAGGCCGATTTGCTGGAGCTGCACCAGGCTCAGTTTGAGCTCCCACAGGCGGTTGAGTGCCAACAGGGTCGAGGCCGCATCAGACGATCCGCCGCCCAACCCGGCCTGCTCTGGAATACTTTTGGCGACGCCGATGTGAACGCCTTGCGCGGTACCGCTGACAACTTGCAGGGCACGGGCGGCGCGCGTGATCAGATCGTCTGCGGGCAGCGGTGTGGACAGGTCTTCGCGGCTGATGGTGCGGTCGGGTCGCAGGTCGAAGTGCAGGGTGTCGCACCAGTCGATCAGCATGAACACTGATTCCAGCATGTGGTAGCCGTCAGCCCGGCGACCGACGATGTGCAGAAACAGGTTAAGTTTGGCTGGAGCCGGGACGTCGAAAAGAGATTTCATTAACGTGTAATCATGCTTTCAGGGTTCGAGAATGACACGTATTTCAGCCTTGGGCGCGGGGTTGATGCGCCGGGCGGTGATTTTGCCACGGTCGAATTGCGACAAATCTACCTGCCAGTTGTCCAGGCTTGTCAGCTCGCCTGCCAGCCAGGCAAACAGCGCGGACACCGGAACGGGCGTGCCCAGTACCTGTGCGATCAAGATGTCAATGTTACTGAAAGACTGTACGTCGCTGCCGCTTCGCAGGCTGGCTTGTTCGGGGGTCCATACAATAACCGCCGCAGTGCTGCCCAGCGGTGTGTAAAAGTGCAACTGCCCCTGTGCTGCCTGGCCCTGCAGTTCAAAAGCCGATGAAAACGACTGGGATGGCTGCGATTCAGTGGCATCCACCTGAACCGCCAAGCGGCCGCTCCAGGTCGGCGTTGGCGCACCATTCGGGCTGATTTGGGGTGTAGCGCAGCCAATGACCAAAAACAGTGTCAGCAGACACAGCGGCAGCCAGGCAAAGCGCAGTTTCACAGTGTGACGCGCAGCCGTTGCAGTGTTTCGTTCAGCGTCTCGTTGTCGGGGTTGGTCTGAAAACCTTCACGCCAGATTTGCAGCGCCTCATCGCGTTGCCCGCTGACCCACAACAATTCGCCCAGATGGGCAGCAATCTCAGTGTCTGGCCGCTGACTGTAAGCGCTGCGCAGGAGTTCAAGCGCTTCTTTGGTTTGACCCATGCGGTAGGTCACCCAGGCCAGACTGTCCACAATGAAAGAGTCGCCAGGGGCAAGCGCCAGTGCCTTTTCTATCAGTTGCCGGGCCTCGGGCAGGCGCAGATTGCGGTCGGCCAGCGCATAGCCGAGTGCGTTGTAGGCCTGCGGATCGTCCGGTTTGGCCAAGATCAACTGGCGCAGCAGCCGTTCCATCTCGTCGATGTCACCCATTTTTTCAGCCAGCATGGCCAGGTCGTATAGGATGTCGGTGTCGCCCGGGTTGTCAGCCAGCGCCTCTTCAAGCAGCCTGCGGGCGCGCGCAAACTGCTTTTGGTCGCGCAGAATTTCCACTTTGGTGCTGCGCTTGAGGCGAATGTCGGCGTGCGACTGTTCCTGCAGACCGTCAATGAGCGACAGCGCTTCTTCGACTTTGCCCTGCTGCGCCATCAGCCCGGCACGTCTGAGTTGCGCCGCCAACCGGTCGTCCGGGTGGTCAACGCGCTGCAACCAGACCTGGGCTTGCGTCAGGTCTTTGCGTTGCACCGCAATTTGTGCCAGCGACAGGTAGGCCTGCGACAGGCCCCGCGGCGCTGGCGCGCCTGTGTGCGCCTGAGCCGGTGTTTTCATCAGCTCGAGGTATTTAAGAAAATGGCTTTCAGCGGTGTTCCAGTCTCGCAATTGCAAATGGATCGCCCCCTGCATCAACCAGGCAGGGGCGTAGTCGGGCTGCTGCTGGTTGATGTTGCGCAACTCTGCTTTGGCCTCTGCGTTGCGCTGGGCCAGCAGCAGGGTTTGCACGTAGGCTGTCCGAAAATCAGTGCTGGGCACATTTGCCAAATAGTTCTTGACCAAGTTTTCGGCCCCGTTCACATCGCTCCGCATCAGGGCCAGAGCCAGCCATGCCGGGTGATCCTGGTGAACCTGAAAGCCTTGCCCTTTTTCGGCGGCTTGCAAGGCTTTAGCCGTGTCGCCAGCGTTAACCCACATGCGTCCCAGCGCCGCCCAGGCCGTGGCACCCAGGGCGGGGTCAGTCATCATGGGGGCGAGGGCATTTTGTACCAACGAGGCCGCCAACGGCTTGTCGCTGGCGTGCTCAAAAAGAGAAGGTATGGCCCAGATCGTATCGACAAGTTCTGCCTTGGGGGTGAGCGTCAGCAGGCTTTTGAGTGGTTCCTGGGTGGCTGACAGGCGATTGAGGTTGAGCAAAATCTGTAGCACATAGCGGTTGGCCTCCAGTGAGCCTGGAACGTCCTCGCGCCAGGCATTGGCCGCCTGAAGCGCAGAGTCGCCTGATCGCGCCCGCAGCGCAATTTCTACTGCGCGCCGGTACAGGGATTCGTCACTGGTTTTGCGAGCGGCGTCCAGAAGCAAGGAAAACGCGGCAGCGGGCTCCTGCGCCTGCGCATTGAGTTCGCCCAGTAGCAGTTGGTAGAACAGCGAACTGTCAAGTGCGGAACTCCGCACTGGTGTTTCGGGCGGCGTTGCCGATTGGGCCGGGGCGCTGAAATTGCAAGCCAGCAGCAGGGGAATGAGGAGGCGGAGGGTTTGACGCATGTGGTCATAATAATTCATGTCTGTCAGAAACGAGCGCCATGCCTGAATTACCCGAAGTCGAAGTCACCCGGCGCAGTTTTGCCGATGCCATTGAAGGCGCCACCGTGCAGGCAGTGCGGCTTGGCAAACCGTTGCGCTGGCCGCTGGGCTGTGTCCCTGAGACCATGGTCGGTCGTAAGGTGCTGTCGGTGGGACGGCGCGGCAAGTATTTGTTGATCAGCCTGAATCAGGGCCTGTTGCTGGTGCACCTGGGCATGTCGGGTAGCTTGCGTTTTGCCCCGGTTCTACCTGCTGCGGGCGCGCACGACCATTTCGACTTGGTCACCTCTCTGGGCACCTTGCGTTTGCATGATCCGCGCCGCTTTGGTGCCGTGGTTTATGTGGACAGCCTGAACGACGTGCAAGCGCTCAAGCTGTTGGGCCGCCTCGGCCCCGAGCCCTTGGCGGACACGTTCGGTGTGGCACAGTTCCAGGCGCAACTCAGGCGCCACCAAAGCGCCATCAAGTCGGTTCTGCTGGCCGGCGAGGCGGTGGTAGGCGTTGGCAACATCTATGCATCCGAGGCACTGTTCATGGCCGGCATTCGCCCCACAGTGCGGGCCGCCAGGCTGAGCCGGCCCAGGGCAGCGCGACTGCACGCGGCCATTGTTCAGGTGCTGGGCCAAGCTGTGGCGCTGGGCGGCAGCACGCTGCGTGATTTTTCCAGCGCCAGCGGCCAGGCGGGTTATTTCCAGTTGCAGACCATGGTGTATGGCCGCGCCGGCTTGCCCTGCCATGTTTGTGCCAACCCGGTGCGCCTGATCAAGCAGGGCCAGCGTTCCACCTTTTATTGCCCCACCTGTCAAAAGCCCTGAGATGATTTTTTTGAGGTTTTTCTGATGGATGGCTTTCTGGCATTGCAAGTCATTGGCTGGCAGGCTAACTCGGGTCGCCACGATTTGCCTTGGCAAAACACGCGTGACCCGTACCGCGTCTGGCTCTCCGAGATCATGCTGCAGCAAACGCAGGTGGTCACGGTGCGAGCCTACTTTGCACGCTTTCTGGCGCGATTTCCCGACGTGCAGGCGCTGGCGCAAGCGCCGCTCGATGACGTGCTGCACCTGTGGGCCGGCCTGGGCTACTACAGCCGCGCGCGCAACCTGCATCGCTGCGCGCAGGAGGTGATGCGCCTGCACGCTGGCGCCTTTCCACGTACCGCCCAGCAACTGCAAACCTTGCCGGGGATTGGCCGGTCAACCGCTGCAGCCATTGCCGCGCTGTGCTTTGGCGAGCAGGTGGCCATATTGGATGGCAATGTCAAACGGGTGCTGACGCGCTATCTGGGCTTTGATGGCGACCTGGCGCAGGCCGGGCACGAGCGCAGTCTGTGGGACCAGGCGACTAAACTGTTGCCTCAAGAAAACCTGTTGCGCGACATGGTGCGCTACACCCAGGGCATGATGGATTTGGGGGCGACGCTGTGCAGCAGCAAAAATCCAGCGTGTTCGTATTGCCCATTGGCCACGCGCTGTGTGGCCCAGGCCTTGGGTTCGCCCGAGAAATTTCCGGTCAAGACGCGCAAACTCAAGCGCAGCGCCCAGTCGACCTGGCTGCTGTGGGCACTGGCTGATGACGGCGCGGTGTGGCTCAGCCAGCGGCCTACGCCCGGCGTGTGGGCAGGCCTGTATTGCCTGCCCCTGTTTGATGACAGGCAGGCCTTGCAGGCGGTTGTGGGCCCGCCCGGCAAGACAGAGCTGCAAGACCTTCCGTCGTTCAAGCATGTTCTGACGCACAAGGACCTTTATTTGCACCCGGTGCGGCTCAAGCTGCCTGCCAGACAAACGCTACCAATCGAGGGGCAATGGATGGGTGCCGCGCAGTTGGCCCGGCTCGGCTTGCCCGCGCCGATCAAGAAATTGCTGCAAGTTCCCGGTGCCGCTTGAGGGTGCTCCAGCGAGGCGTGAACAGGGTGTTCAACTGCTCCACAAGATAGACCGAGCGGTGCTGACCGCCGGTGCAACCTATGGCCACGGTGACATAACTGCGGTGATTGCGCACCATCGCCCCCAGCCAGTGGTCCAGAAAAGCATGGATATGGTCCAGCATGGCTTGCACATCGACTTGTTGTTGTAAAAATTCGATCACCGGGGCATCGCGCCCGGTGAGCTCGCGCAGGCCAGGTTCGTAGTACGGATTGGGCAACATGCGCACGTCAAAGACAAAGTCGGCATCGTTGGGCACGCCGCGCTTGAAGGCAAACGACTCAAACACCAGCGTCAACTGGTCGTCGGGAGCGCGGATGAAAGACTTGACGTAACTTTGCAGTTGGGTGGGACGGATGATGCTGGTGTCGATCACGTGGGCATCGGCGCGCAGCTCACTCAGAAGCTCGCGCTCAAGTTCAATGGCTTCGGCCAGTACGCGGTGTTGGTCGAGGCTGTGGTCAGGGTTATCGGTTTTGGACAAGGGATGCCGCCGTCGGGTTTCGGAGAAACGGCGCATCAGCGAGTCGGTGCTGGCGTCCAGAAAAATGGAGTCCACCTGCAAGCCCTGGATCTTGAGTTGTGACAGTTGCCTGGGAACCAGTGGCAGGGAGCCCGCGCTGCGCACGTCCATGGCAATGGCCAATTGACCGGCGTGGTAGCCGCGCTCAAGCTCAATCAAGGGCAGCAGGAGCTCGGGGGGCATGTTGTCAACGCAGTAAAAGCCCAGGTCTTCCAGCGCATTGAGCGCCACCGACTTGCCTGAGCCAGACATGCCCGTAATCAGAACCAAATGCATTTTTTCGGTAGGTAAGCTCATATCGGACTAGATGTCCTGACTGTGCAGAAGTTCCCGTGCATGGGCCAGTGTGCTGTTTAGCAGGCGCTCACCACCCAGCATGCGCGCCAGTTCGGCCACCCGCGCCTCATTGGCCACCGCGCCGACCGAGCTCAGCGTGATGCCCTCGTGCAGCTGTTTGCGCACCACCAGATGGTGGTCAGCACAAGCCGCCACTTGCGGCAGGTGCGTAACAGCCAGCACCTGGCGGTCGCGGCCCAGTTGTTTCATGAGCAACCCCACGGTTTCGGCCACGGCGCCACCGACACCGGCATCTACTTCGTCGAATATGAGCGTTTGTGCGGTACCCAGCTGGCTGGTGGTGACCGCGATGGCCAGCGCGATGCGCGAAAGCTCGCCACCGGAGGCCACTTTATTGACTGCGCGCGGTGTGCTGCCCGCATGGCCAGCCACCAGAAATGTCACCTCTTCGAGGCCACTTTGCAGCGGTTGGGGAGCAGTTTGCAACTGCACCTCAAATTGCCCGCCCTGCATGCCCAGGCCTTGCATGGCGCGGGTAATGGCCTGCGCCAGTTGGGGCGCACTGCGGGTTCTGGCAAGGGTCAGCGCCCCGGCCTCGTGGACATAAGCCTGCCAGGCTGCCTCCAGCGCGCTTTCCAGCGCCTGCACATCTGCGCTGGCATCGAGCTGCGCCAGCTCTTGCTGCCAGCTCGCCTGCAGTTGCGGCAATTCATGCGGGCTGCGTTTGTAGCGCCGCGCTGTCGCGAGCCAAAGCCCCATGCGCTCGTCGAGCTCAGTGAGCCGTTGCGGGTCGAGTTCGGTCTTGCGCAAGTAGCTGCGCAAGGCGTGAGCGCTGTCCTGCACCTGCGCCAGGCTGGAGGTCAGCACTTCGGTCAATGCCTTGAATTGAGGTTCCAGGTGTTCCTGCTGCTGAAGCACCTGGCGGGCATGGTCCAAGCGCGCTATCGCGTTGCCCTCGTCTTCGTCGAGCGTCAGGGCGGCGGCTTGGGCTGCGTCGAGCAGGGCTTGCGCGTTGGCCAGGCGGGTGTGCTCGGTATTGAGTGCGGGCCACTCGTTGGGCGCTGGGGCCAGCTTGTCGAGTTCACCAATCTGCCAGCTCAGGCGCTCGCGCTCGCGCAGTAGCGAGTCCCGCGAGGCGCGCGCCTGTTCCAGTTGGGCTTGCGCCGCGCGCCACTGGTGCCATTTTTCTGCCACTGCCGTGGTTGACACTTGGGCATAGGCATCAAGCAGGCCGCGCACCGCATCCGGGCGCGTCAGGCTTTGCCAGGCGTGCTGGCCGTGAATGTCAAGCAACTGCTCGCCCAACTGGCGCAATTGCGTGGCAGTGGCCGGGCTGCCGTTGATCCAGGCGCGGTTTTTACCCTGGGCGTCGAGCGTGCGGCGCAGCAGCAGCGTGGTCTCCGCCTCGAACCCGGCTTCTTCCAGCCATTGCCTCACGCCGGGGGTGCTGTCAAATTCGGCGCTCACCTCGCAGCGGCTGGCGCCTTCGCGAATCAGGTTAACGTCGGCTCGACCCCCAGTGGCCAATTGCAGGGCATCGATCAAAATAGATTTGCCGGCGCCGGTTTCACCCGTCAGCACGGTGAATCGATTGCCAAATTCAAGGTCGAGTTCGCTGACGATGACAAAGTCGCGCAGCACCAGGCGTTTCAGGCTCACGTTGCAGACACTCCCTCGTTCCAGTGCAGTTTTTCGCGCAAAGTGTCGTAGTAAGACCAGCCTTGCGGGTGCAAAAAGCGCACGTGGTGCTTGGAGCGCGTTACTTCGATGCGGTCCCCGTGCATCAGCGATGCCAGTGACTGTTGGTCAAAGCTGGCGCTGGCGTCGCGCCCCGAAACGATCTCAATGCCGATTTTGGAACTGTTGGCCAGCACGATCGGTCGGTTTGACAGGGTATGCGGTGCAATTGGCACCATCACCCAGCCGGGAATCGACGGGTGCAGCAGCGGCCCGCCCGACGACAGCGCGTAAGCAGTGGAGCCGGTGGGCGTGGCAATGATGAGGCCATCGGCGCGCTGGTTGGCCACAAAATGTCCGTCCACCTCGACCCGCAGTTCCACCATACCCGAGGTGGCGCCGCGGTTGACCACCACATCGTTCATGGCCATGGCCTTGAACACGCAATGGCCGTCGCGCAACACCTGGGCGTTCATCAGACTGCGGTGGTCTTCCACATAAGCGCCGCCCAGCATTTGGGCCAGATTGGTGGCAAAACTGCTGTAGGGAACGTCGGTGATAAAGCCCAGGCGCCCCTGGTTGATGCCGATCAGCGGCACACCGTAGGGCGCCATTTGTCGGCCAATGCCCAGCATGGTTCCGTCGCCCCCCACCACCAACCCCAGATCACATTGCTTGCCGATTTGCGCCACGCTCAAGGCTGGGTAGTCTGTGATGCCCATGTTGAGCGCGGTGTCGTGCTCCAGCGCGACGTCGCAGCCCAGGTCGTCCAGAAAATGGGCCACCGCCAGCAGGGCTGCGCGCGAGTTGGCGCCGCTGGTGCTGGCGGTGGTGGTCTGGTATCTGCCGATTAATGCGACATGCTGGAATTTGGACTTCATTTGCAAATTACATCACTAAAATGAAACCATGCTCGATGATCGTGCCAAGTTATTACTCAAAGCGCTGGTAGAACGCTACATTGCCGACGGCCAGCCAGTCGGTTCGCGCACCCTGTCGCGTGCCTCAGGGCTCGACCTGTCACCGGCCACCATCCGCAATGTGATGTCAGATTTGGAAGAACTCGGCCTCATTGCCAGCCCGCACACCTCGGCCGGGCGCATCCCCACGGCGCGCGGTTACCGGCTGTTTGTCGACACCATGCTGACGGTGCAGCGCAGCCAGATCGGCACGCCCAGCCTGGCGCACGACCAACCGCAAAAAGTTATCTCCAACGCGGCCAACCTGCTGTCGAGCCTGTCGCAATTTGTCGGCGTAGTGATTGCGCCGCGGCGCACCTCGGTGTTTCGGCACATCGAGTTCCTGCGGCTCTCGGAGCGGCGCTTGCTGGTGATCATCGTGTCGCCCGAGGGCGACGTGCAAAACCGCGTCATCTTTACTGAGGTGGACTACACCCAGTCGCAGCTGGTTGAGGCAGCCAACTACCTCAACACCCACTATGTCGGCATGGCCATCGAGCAGGTGCGCGAGCGGCTGAAAAACGAGGTTGACGGCTTGCGCGCGGAAATTGCCAGCCTGATGAACGCCGCCGTGACGGCCAACACCGAGGCCATGACCGAAGGGCAGGATGAGGTGATCATTTCAGGCGAAAAAAATCTGCTCTCGGTCAGCGATTTCTCCAGTGACATGAGTCACCTGCGTCGCGCCTTTGACTTGTTCGAGCAAAAAGCCCAGTTAATGCGCCTGCTCGACGTCACCGGCCAGGCCGAAGGTGTTCGCATTTTCATTGGCGGTGAGAGCCAGGTGGTGCCGTTTGAAGACCTGTCAATCGTCAGTGCTCCCTACGAGGTCGACGGCCAGGTGGTTGGCACGCTAGGTGTCGTCGGCCCGACCCGCATGCCCTACGACCGCATGATCCAGATTGTCGATATCACCTCCAAGCTGGTCAGCAACGCGCTAAGTCACCACAAATAGCGCATCAGAAATGGCGCTTTTCTGCCCCGTACAATCTGCGGTCAGGTTGGGCCGTTAGCTCAGTTGGTTAGAGCAGAGGACTCATAATCCTTTGGTCCACAGTTCAAGTCTGTGACGGCCCACCAATCTTTTTTTCACATCCGTTGCACGCCTTTCGCATTGATGTGACGCTCGCCACTTCATCTTGACCAGAGCACGACATGCAAACATCCCGGCCCATTGAACTGCGCGGCCAAGCCATTGCCAGCGGCAAGTTCCCGTTGGTCTGCGTCCCGCTGGTGGGGCGCACGCTCAAGCAGCTGACAGCTGAACTGGCCATCGTGCTGCCCAAGCGGCCCGACGTGCTGGAATGGCGCGTTGATTTTTTTGAGGCCATTGGCAACACCGCTGCCGTTATTGCCGCAGCGCTTGCCATTAAACGGGGCGCAGGCAATATCCCTGTGCTGTTCACGCGCCGCTCCACCCTCGAAGGCGGAGAAAAAATAGCGATCAGCGAAGCGCAAGTGATCGCCATGTACGCGGCTGTGTGCGAGAGCAAATGCATTGACCTGATCGACTACGAAATGGCCAACGACGCGACCCATATCGCGCAGGTGCGCGCCGCAGCGATTGCCAACGACGTCATGCTGGTGCTGTCATATCACAATTTTTCAGCCACGCCCAACCTCGAAACCCTGGCGACAAAGTTTCTGATGGCCGAGAAATTGGGGGCCGACGTAGCCAAAGTGGCGGTGATGCCAGTCAACCTCGACGACGTGCTGACGCTCCTGATCGCCACCCGCGAAGCCAGCAAGAATTTGAGCATCCCTTTCATCAGCCTGTCAATGGGGCCTTATGGCGCGCTCACTCGCTTGTTTGGCTGGGTCTTTGGTTCCAGCCTGACCTTTGCCGTGGGGGCTGCCAGGTCGGCCCCCGGGCAAGTGCCAATCGAAGACCTGAACACAGTGCTGGCGATTGTGCAGAAGTTGATGGGTGGCAGGTAGATCGATAGTGGGCGTAGGCGTTTGCGATAGCGACTCTCGGTTCGCCTAAGTGCTATTTTTGCGATTTAAAGAGAGCGCTTTTGAATACAAACAATGGCCTGCGCAGAGGGCGCTGTGTTCCCCATGACTGCAAAAGGGCAATGCTGCGCTGCGGTAAAATCATTGGCCCAGCCAGCTCACGCTTGTGACAGGGCATGAATGCCCGCGATGGCCGCTACCACACACTTTGATGAACGCCCCCACACAGCTCAGCCACTTGTTACCTGCTGGCGCCATAGCGCAGCATGTGCCCGAACGCATCCGCGAAATTCCGTACAACTACACCTCGTTTTCTGACCGCGAAATCGTCATCCGGCTGCTCGGGGCGCCGGCCTGGGATTGGCTCAACAGCTTGCGCGAAGAGCGCCGTACCGGCCGCTCGGCGCGCATGTTATACGAAGTGCTGGGCGACATCTGGGTGGTGCAGCGCAACCCCTACTTGCAGGACGATCTGCTTGATAACCCGAAGCGCCGGGTGCTGCTGGTGCAAGCCTTGCAGCATCGGTTGGGTGAAATAGAAAAACGCCGGACGCCCGCCGATGACCCCGGGCGCGATGCACTGGTGGGGCGGTTGCTCGCCGCGGCAGGGCAGGCGGTGCAAGCCTTTGACACCAATTTTGTCGAAACGGCGACCCTGCGCCGCAAGGCGCAAAAGGTGCTGGCCAAGCTAACGGCCAAAGATAACATCAAGTTTGACGGCCTGAGCCGTGTCAGCCACGTGACCGACGCCACCGACTGGCGCGTGGAGTACCCATTTGTGGTGCTGACACCCGACTCCGAGGCCGAGATGGCACATCTGGTCAAGGGTTGTATTGAACTCGGTTTGACCATCATCCCGCGTGGTGGTGGCACCGGCTATACCGGCGGAGCGATTCCCTTGACCTGGAAAAGCGTGGTCATCAACACCGAAAAGCTCGAGGCCATGACCGAGGTCGAAATGCGTACGTTGCCCGGGCTGGATCATGAGGTTGGTACGGTCTGGACTGAGGCCGGTGTGGTCACCAGCCGCGTAGCCCATGCTGCCGAGCGCGCGGGTTTTGTCTTTGCTGTCGATCCCACGTCGGCCGATGCCTCTTGCATTGGCGGCAACATTGCCATGAACGCGGGCGGCAAAAAAGCCGTGCTGTGGGGTACGTCATTGGACAACCTGGCAAGTTGGCGCATGGTGACACCGCAAGCCGAGTGGCTGGAGGTGACGCGCATCAACCACAACATGGGCAAGATTCATGATGTCGATGTGGCCCGCTTTGAGTTGCAGTATTTCAAGGCTGACGGCAAAACGCCGCTGCGCACCGAGCGGCTCGACATTGCGGGCAAGACTTTTCGTAAGGAAGGCCTGGGCAAGGACGTAACCGACAAGTTTTTGAGTGGCCTACCCGGGATTCAAAAAGAGGGCTGCGACGGCCTGATCACCAGCGCGCGCTGGGTGGTGCACAAAATGCCCCAACACACGCGCACCGTGTGCCTGGAGTTTTTTGGTAACGCCAAAGACGCCGTGCCCAGCATCGTCGAGATCAAGGACTTCATGTTCGCCGAGCAAAAGCGCAGTGGTGTGCTGCTGGCCGGGCTGGAGCACCTCGATGATCGCTACCTGAAAGCTGTGGGCTACACGACCAAAAGCAAGCGCGGCGCAGCCTTGAGCGCGGGCGGTGTGCCCAAAATGGTGCTGTTTGGTGATATTGCTGGCGACGATGCCGATGCGGTGGCGCGTGTCACCAGCGAGGTGGTTCGCATTGCCAACTCGCGCAGCGGCGAAGGCTTTGTTGCCATCAGTCCCGAGGCACGCAAGAAGTTCTGGCTTGACCGCAAGCGCACTGCCGCCATCAGCCGCCACACCAACGCCTTCAAGATCAACGAGGACGTGGTGATTCCGCTGCCGCGCATGGCTGAGTACACCGACGGCATCGAGCGCATCAACATCGAGCTGAGCCTGCAAAACAAGCTGGCGCTGTGCGATGCGCTGCAAGACTACTTCAAGCGCAGCCAGCTGCCGGTGGGCCGTCAGGACGATGCTGGTGAGATTTCTGCGGCCGAACTGCTCGAAGACCGCGTGGCACAGTCGCTGGCGCTGCTCGACCAGGTGAAATCACTTTGGTCGGGCTGGCTGCGCGATGTTGAGCCGCTATTTGCCCAGTTGCAGGACCACAGTTTGCGTGCAAGTTGGAAAACACAAATTCGTCACCCGCTGCAGCAGATTTTCAGCGGTGTGGCGTTCGAGGCCATTCTGAAGGAATGCACCGCGATCCACCAGCGTGTGCTCAAGGGCCGCGTTTGGGTGGCTCTGCACATGCACGCTGGTGACGGCAATGTGCATACCAATATCCCCGTCAACAGCGACGACTACACCATGCTGCAAGCGGCGCACGGTGCGGTCAAACGCATCATGGCGCTGGCGCGCAGCCTCGGCGGCGTGATCTCGGGTGAACACGGCATTGGCATCACCAAACTGGAGTTTTTGAGCGATGCCGAACTGCAGCCGTTCACCGACTACAAGGCCAAGGTGGACCCTGAGGGGCGTTTCAACAAGGGCAAGTTGCTGCGCGTCGCGCTGACCCTTGACGCCTTGCATGCCGACCTGACCAACGCCTACACCCCCAGCTTTGGGCTGATGGGGCATGAGTCGCTGATCATGCAGCAGTCTGACATTGGTGCGATTTCCGCCAGCGTGAAAGACTGCCTGCGTTGCGGCAAGTGCAAGCCGGTGTGCGCCACCCATGTCCCGCGCGCCAATTTGCTTTACAGCCCGCGCAACAAAATTCTGGCTACCTCCCTTTTGGTAGAAGCCTTTTTGTACGAAGAGCAAACGCGCCGTGGCGTGTCCATCAAGCACTGGCAAGAATTTGAAGATGTGGCGGACCACTGTACTTTGTGCCATAAGTGCCTGAGCCCGTGTCCTGTCAACATCGACTTTGGTGACGTGTCGATGAACATGCGCAACTTGCTGCGAAAAATGGGCAAAAAGAGCTTTCGGCCTGCCGGAGCGGCGGCCATGTTCATGCTCAACGCCACCAACCCCGAGACCATCAAAATGGCCCGCTCGGTGATGGTCAACGTGGCCATCAAGGCGCAGCGTGCCGCTGCCGATGTGTTGAAAATAGTGGGCCGCAAGCAAACCAAGGCACCACCTGCCTCGCTGGGCACGGCACCCATTAAAGAGCAGGTGATCCATTTCATCAACAAAAAGCTGCCTGGCGGGCTGCCCAAAAAGACTGCGCGTGCCTTGCTCGACATTGAAGACAAAGACTACGTGCCCATCATCCGCAACCCCAAAACTACCAGCGCCGAGACCGAGGCGGTGTTTTACTTTCCGGGTTGCGGCTCCGAGCGTCTTTTCAGCCAGGTCGGTCTGGCCACGCAAGCCATGTTGTGGCACGCCGGGGTGCAAACCGTGCTGCCACCGGGTTACCTGTGCTGTGGCTATCCGCAGCGTGGCGGCGGCGAGTTTGACAAGGCCGAAAAAATCATCACCGACAACCGGGTGCTGTTTCACCGCGTGGCCAACACGCTCAATTACCTCGACATCAAAACCGTGGTGGTGAGCTGCGGCACCTGTTTCGACCAGTTGCAGGGTTACGAATTCGACAAAATATTTCCAGGTTGCCGCATCATCGACATCCACGAATTCTTGCTCGAAAAAGGCATCACGCTGGCCAATGCTGGCGCGTTTTTGTTCCACGACCCCTGCCACAGCCCGATGAAATTGCAAGAGCCGCTCAAGACGGTCAAGGCGCTGCTGGGTGACAACGTGATCCAGTCCGAGCGCTGTTGCGGCGAATCCGGCACGCTGGCCCTGACGCGTCCGGACGTGTCCACCCAGGTGCGCTTTCGCAAGGAAGAAGAAATCCGTAAGGGCGAAGCGCAGTTGCGCCAAAAGCCGGGCGTGGGTGCCAAAGATAACATCAAGATGCTCACCTCCTGCCCAGCCTGCTTACAAGGTTTGAGCCGTTTTGGCGAAGACCTGCAAAATGGCCTGCTGGAAGCCGACTACATCGTGGTTGAAATGGCCAGGCAGATTCTGGGTGAGCAGTGGATGCCTGATTACGTTAAGGTGGCGAACGACGGTGGCATCGAGCGGGTGCTGGTTTGAATTCAACAACTATTTTCAAGAGGTGACACACCATGGCAGGTTTACAAAGCGGCGCGCCAGCGCCAAAAGACATCACGTTGCACAGCAAGTCGCGCGTGCTGGAGGTCAGTTTTTCTGACGGCGCGCAGTTTCGCCTCCCGTTCGAGTTGATGCGCGTCTATTCGCCGTCGGCCGAGGTGGCGGGTCACGGGCCGGGCCAGGAAACCCTGCAGACCGGCAAGCGCGATGTGACGTTGACAGGGCTGGAGCCGGTGGGAAACTACGCCGTGCAACCCTCGTTTTCTGATGGTCACGATACCGGCATTTTTTCTTGGGACTACCTCTATTTTCTGGGCTCGCAGCAGGACAAATTATGGGCCGACTACAACGCTCGGCTGGCGGCCGCCGGTGTGGACCGAGACGCGCCGATGCCCGAAAAGGCCGGCAGCAGTTGCGGCAGCCATTGATCTATTGCCACTTCATTCCCTCCCGAGGCTTCGGGTTTAGCGCGGCGAGTTCCGGCGCGCCACCACTCACATCATCGCCATGAGCACCACACATTTTGGTTTCCGTACCGTTGAAGAGGCCGAAAAAGCCAACCATGTCAAAGGCGTTTTTGACTCTGTTGCACCCAAATACGACGTCATGAACGACCTCATGTCAATGGGTCTGCATCGCCTCTGGAAGGCCTACACCGTGACAGTGGCCAACGTGCATGAGGGCGATAAGGTGCTCGACATTGCCGGGGGTACCGGTGACCTGGCGCTGGCGTTTTCAAAAAAAGTGGGCCGCAGCGGCGAGGTGGTGCACACCGACATCAATGAAGCCATGTTGCGCACTGGCCGCGACCGCCTGGTCGATGCCGGCGTGGTGCTGCCCACGTTGGTCTGCGACGCCGAAAAACTGCCGTTTCCCGACAACCATTTCAACCTGGTGACGGTGGCCTTTGGCCTGCGCAACATGACGCACAAGGGCGTAGCGCTCAAGGAAATGAACCGGGTGTTGCAGCCCGGCGGCAAATTGCTTGTGCTGGAGTTTTCCAAAGTGGCCAAGCCGCTGGAAAAAGCCTATGACTGGTATTCGTTCAAGGTGCTGCCCAAACTGGGTGAATGGGTCGCCGGGGACGCCTCTAGCTACCAGTATCTGGCCGAGTCAATCCGCATGCATCCAAGCCAGGAAGAACTCAAATCCCTGATGAAGGTTAATGGCTTTGGCCATGTCGACTACCACAACATGACCGGGGGTCTGGTAGCCTTGCATGTCGGTATCAAATGTTGAATTGAATCAATGTTTTCGCCGCCCGATTTTTCCTTGGCTCATGAATTTTGGAGATGGTATGAAACGATGGCTTCCCATGGTAACGATGTGTCTGGTGCTGTTTGCTGGTCACGCCGACGCTAAACGTTTTGGCGGCGGCATGTCATTTGGCAAGCAGTCCAACAACGTGACGCAACGCCAGGCTGCACCGATGCCAGCGCCAACGCAGGCGGCAGCCGCTAAAGCACCAACGGCTGCGAACCCCGCTGCCACTGCTCCCAGGAAGCCTTGGGGTGCGATGCTAGGTGGTCTGGCCGCTGGTTTGGGGCTGGCCTGGCTAGCGAGTTCGCTGGGAATGGGTGAAGCCATGGGCCAAGTGCTGATGCTCGCCTTGTTGGCGATGCTGATCATGGCTGCTGTGACCTGGTTCAAGCGGCGTAACAACGCGGCTTCCCAGTCGTCTGCCTCGCCTTTCGCATTTCAGGGCGCCGGCGCCGCTGGCCAGGCCACCATGCCTGCCAGTTACCGCCCGGAAAACGTGGGCAATGATGCTTCGGCGCGCCCTTGGGAGCGTAATTCGGCTGCCTTTGATGGCACCTTGGCTGGTACGGCAACTACTGCTGTGAACGGGTCGATGATCGGTTCTGGCTTGTCGGGCTCACAGACCTGGGGCATTCCTGAAGGTTTCGACTCCGAGGGGTTCCTAAAGGCGGCCAAGGCCAATTTTGTCTCGCTGCAAGCAGCCTGGGACAAGTCGGACATTCCGGCCTTGCGCGTCATGATGACCGACACCATGCTCAAGGAAATCCAGGCACAACTGGCCGAGCGTGAAGCACACACCGGTGGTCCGATGAACCAGACCGAAGTGGTGATGATCGAAGCGCATCTGCTTGGCATCGAAGACATGGGTGACGAATACATGGCCAGCGTCGAGTTCACCGGCATGATTCGCGAAGAGCCTTCGTCAGGCCCGAGTCCGTTCCGTGAAGTCTGGAACATGATCAAACCGAAAAGCGGACGTAGCGGCTGGTTGGTTGCAGGGGTTCAAGCCTTGCAGTAAGCGAAGTCTTGCCGTTTCAGGGAATAATGGGGTCTATGGCAACACAGACCCCTTTTGCATTTTTGGAGAGTTTTGCAGAAAAACTCCCGCTTCCCAAATTCGCCCCGCCGGCATGGGCCGTCAATGAGGCCCAGCGCCGCATTGTCTTGCTGCTCAATCACGTGTTGATGCAGGAAAGCGAAGCCATGACACGTCTTTCGCGCCACCAGGGCCAAATCATGCTGGCGCAATGGCGCACGTTCTACTTCAAGCTGGTCGCAACACCGGCTGGGTTGCTTGATCTGGCTGACCCCGAGGCCAAGCCTGATCTGGTGTTGACGGTGACGGACGAGTCGCCGCTGGCGCTCGCGCAGGCGGTTTTCAAGGGTGAAAAGCCAGCCGTGCGCATCGAAGGCGATGTGCAGTTGGCGGCCGAGGTGAACTGGCTGACCGAGCATGTGCGCTGGGACATGGAAGAAGACCTGGCGCGCATCATCGGCGACGTGCCAGCCCACACCCTGAGTCAGATGAGCCGTACCATGAGCACCAGCCTGCGGGAGTTTTTGGCCAAAGCAGCAGCGTTCACGCCTGGCAAGTCAGCCAAATGACCCATATTTTTCGAGGCGCCTTCATCCTTTGGGTGATGTTGCGCAATGGACTGGATGAGCTGGTGCTCACCAGCTTCAAGAAACCCTGGTTGCTTCGCCTAGCCCGGCTGTTGACGCTGGGGCGAAAGCTCGACGCACCGCGTGGCCAGCGCATCCGCCAGACCCTCGAGAGTTTGGGCCCCATTTTTGTCAAGTTTGGTCAGGTGCTATCCACCCGGCGCGATTTGCTGCCGGTTGACATTGCCGACGAGCTGGCCATGCTGCAAGACCGCGTGCCACCGTTCCCCAGCGAGGTGGCCACAGCCATCATTGAGCGCGCTTTCAAAAAGTCTGTCGATGAGATTTTTGTCTCGTTCGAGCGTGAGCCTGTCGCCAGCGCGTCGATCGCGCAAGTGCATTTTGCGGTGCTCAAGGACCGGCACGGCTATGCCAGGGACGTGGCGGTCAAGGTGCTGCGTCCGAACATGCTGGACGTGATCGACAAGGATCTGGCGCTGCTGCGCATGTTGGCCGGCTGGATCGAAGGCCTGACAGAAGACGGCAAGCGGCTCAAGCCGCGCGAAGTCGTGGCAGAGTTCGAAAAGTACCTGCACGACGAGCTCGATTTGGTGCGCGAGGCGTCTAGCGCGGCGCAGCTGCGCCGCAACATGGCCGACCTCGACTTGGTGCTGATTCCCGAGATGTACTGGGATTACTGCATGCCCGAGGTGATCGTGATGGAACGCATGAAGGGTGTGCCCATCAATCAGGTTGAGCGCCTGGTTGCTGCCGGGGTGGATATCCCCAAACTGGCGCGCGATGGTGTCACCATCTTTTTTACCCAGGTGTTTCGCGACGGGTTTTTCCACGCCGACATGCATCCCGGCAACATCCAGGTAAGCCTGGACCCCGCCACCTTTGGCCGCTATATTTCGCTTGACTTTGGTATTGTCGGCACGCTCACCGAGGGCGATAAAGAATATCTGGCGCAAAACTTCATCGCGTTTTTCCGCCGTGACTACAAGCGCGTAGCCGAATTGCACATTGAATCAGGCTGGGTGCCTGCCGCGACCCGGGTTGACGAGCTTGAGGCCGCCGTGCGCGCGGTATGCGAGCCTTATTTCGACCGGCCGCTCAAGGAAATCTCGCTGGGCATGATCCTGATGCGGCTGTTCCAGACCTCGCGCCGGTTCCAGGTTGAAATTCAGCCGCAACTGGTGCTGCTGCAAAAGACCTTGCTCAATATTGAAGGCCTGGGGCGTCAGCTCGATCCTGAATTGGACTTGTGGCACACCGCCAAACCTTTCCTCGAAAAATGGATGGTGAACCAGGTCGGCCCGCAAAAATTGTTGAAGGAATTGCGTAACGAAGCGCCACGCTACGCCAAGATGCTGCCAGAACTGCCGCGCCTTTTGTTTGATTTTTTACAGCAGGCGCCTACCCGGTCTAGTGCGCTAGAGTTACAGGCCTTGCTGGCTGAGCAAAAACGAACCAATCGTCTTTTGCAAGCCATCATTTACGGTGCCATTGGGTTCGCGCTGGGCATGATCATGATGCAGATTTTGGTGCGGGTGCGCCTGTTCTGACGGCTGGTACCCCGTTGGCGGGGCGCTGAATGCGCACTTTATAATCATCGGCTTTGCGACCCTTTCTTCAGCTTCAACACCATGCCAATTTACGCTTACAAATGCAACGCCTGTGGTCTTGCCAAGGACGTGTTGCAAAAAATGTCTGACCCGGTGCTCACAGATTGTCCAGCCTGTGGCCAGGCCAGCTTTGTCAAACAGCTCACGGCGGCGGGCTTCCAGCTCAAGGGATCGGGCTGGTACGCCACCGATTTCAAGGGCGGCGGTGCTGCTTCAACGGTGGCCGCCCCGGCTACAGCCGAAACGGCGACTGCCGCCGACGCCGGGCCCAGCGGTAGTCCCGCCGCCAAGTCCGACGCTGCACCTGCTGGCGCCGCTTGTAGCACCGGTTGCGCCTGCCACAGCTGACCCGATTTCGTAGAGAGTCCTTGTGCCGTTCAAAAAATACCTGCTAACGGGGCTGCTGGTCTGGTTGCCCACCGCCATCACCTTTGCGGTGTTGCTATGGCTGATGGACTTGCTCGATGGCATTTTTGTCGGCATGTTGACGGTGTTGCAGGCCGTTTTGCCGGACTCCCTGATGAGTACGCTGGAGTATTTCAAGCATATTCCCGGCCTCGGCGTGATCCTGGTTTTTGCCGGGCTGCTTATTACCGGGGCGCTGGTTTCTAATGTGGCGGGGCGCTGGTGGCTGGTGCAATGGCATCGTCTACAGACCAACATTCCGGTCTTCAAGACGATTTACAACAGCGTTAAAAAAGTGTCTGATACGCTGTTCTCCAGTAACGGCAATGCTTTTCGCACCGCTTTGCTGGTGCAGTATCCGCGTCGTGGCGCCTGGACCATTGCGTTTCAGACCGGTTCGCCGAGTGGCGAGGTGGCGCAGCACTTAGGGCCTGACTTTGTCAGCGTCTATGTGCCCACCACACCCAACCCTACCAGCGGATTTTTTTTGATGCTGCCGCGCAGTGACGTGATTGAACTGAGCATGAGCGTTGACGAAGCGCTGACCTATGTGATCTCGATGGGCTCGGTGGCGCCCACAGCAGCGGGTGTTTTTCCCGAATAATTTTTTGACAACCCTGCTGCCCTGACAAGGCGGCATTAGAAAGCAGTTTTATGGCAATGCGCTCTCATTATTGTGGATTGGTCACAGAAGCCCTGATGGGTGAAATCGTGACACTGTGTGGCTGGGTCAACCGCCGACGTGACCACGGTGGCGTGATTTTTGTCGATGTGCGCGACCGCGAAGGCTACGTGCAGGTGGTCTGCGACCCTGACCGTGCCGAGATGTTTGCTGTGGCCGAAGACCTGCGCAACGAGTTCTGCATCCAGGTCAAAGGGCTGGTGCGCGCGCGCCCGGATGGCACGGTCAACAATAACCTTAAAAGCGGCAAGATCGAAGTGCTGTGCCACGAGCTCACCGTGCTCAATCCGTCGGTGACACCGCCTTTCCAGTTGGACGAGGAAAACCTCAGCGAGACCACACGTCTGACGCACCGCGTGCTCGACTTGCGCCGCCCCTACATGCAAAACAACCTGATGCTGCGCTACCGCGTGACCATGGAAGTGCGCAAGTTTCTCGATGCCCATGGCTTTGTCGACATTGAAACCCCCATGCTGACCAAGAGCACGCCCGAAGGCGCGCGCGACTACTTGGTGCCAAGTCGTGTCCATGACGGCCACTTTTTTGCGTTGCCGCAAAGCCCGCAGTTGTTCAAGCAGTTGCTGATGGTGGCCGGTTTCGATCGCTATTACCAGATCACCAAATGTTTCCGCGACGAAGACCTGCGCGCTGACCGTCAACCCGAATTTACCCAGATCGATATCGAAACCTCGTTCCTTGACGAAGAAGAAATCCGCGATATTTTCCAAGGCATGATCAAGACCATCTTCCAGAACACCCTGGGCGTTGACCTGGGCGAGTTCCCGGTCATGACCTACCAGGAGGCGGCGCGCCGCTTCGGCTCCGACAAGCCTGACTTGCGTGTGAAGCTTGAATTTACCGAGCTCACCGATGTCATGGTCGATGTCGATTTCAAGGTGTTCTCGACACCCGCTACCAGCGCAGGCGGCCGCGTGGTGGCACTGTGCGTGCCGGGCGGGGCCGAGATTACCCGCAGTGAAATCGACAACTACGGCGAATTCGTCAAGATTTATGGTGCCAAGGGCCTGGCCTGGATCAAGGTTAATGACGTGACCAAGGGGCGCGAAGGCCTGCAAAGCCCGATCGTCAAAAATCTGCACGATGCGGCCCTGGCAGAAATCCTCAAGCGCACTGGTGCCAAGGACGGCGATATTTTGTTTTTTGGTGCCGACAAGGAAAAGATCGTCAACGACGCCATCGGCGCACTGCGCATCAAGATTGGCCACAGCGCCTTCGGCAAGAAAAGCGGCCTCTTTGAAGACCGCTGGGCACCGTTGTGGGTGGTGGACTTTCCGATGTTCGAGCACGACGAGGATTCTGACCGCTGGATGGCGGTGCATCACCCGTTTACCGCGCCCAAGGACGGCCACGAAGATTTGATGGTCACCGACCCTGCCAATTGCATCTCCAAGGGCTACGACATGGTGCTCAACGGCTGGGAAATGGGTGGCGGTTCGGTCCGGATTCACCGTGCCGAGGTACAGAAAAAGGTGTTCGATGCGCTCAAGATCACGCCCGAAGAAGCACAACAAAAGTTTGGCTTTCTGCTCGACGCGCTGCAATACGGCGCGCCGCCACATGGTGGCCTGGCCTTTGGCCTGGACCGCATCGTCACCCTGATGACTGGCGCCGAGTCGATCCGCGACGTGATCGCCTTTCCCAAAACCCAGCGCGCCCAATGCCTGTTGACGCAGGCACCGTCGCCGGTGGACGAAAAGCAGTTGCGCGAACTGCACATTCGACTGCGCACTCCCGAGGCGGTGAAAGCGCTCTGATCAGTTGGGGTCAGAGCACGTCGCTGCGCGAGTGGTCTGACCCGCAAGCTTCTAAGTTGGCTGACATTGGTTTGATGCAAAATGAAAGGGCGCTAACTTGGCGCCCTTTTCAATTGACACCGTCTTTTCCACGTGAATGCAATTTTCCGTCCCTTCAAAATCCCGCAGTCGGTGCTGGTCGTCATTCACACGCCGGCCCTCGATGTCCTGCTGATCAAACGTGCTGATGCCGATGATTTCTGGCAATCGGTCACCGGCAGCAAGGACACGCTGGAGGAGTCGTTTGCGCAAACCGCGCGGCGCGAAGTGATGGAGGAAACCGGCATTGACTGTGGTCAGGGCACTGCACTGGCGGACCAGTTGCACGACTGGCAACTGGAAAATGTATTTGAGATCTACCCGCGCTGGCGCCACCGTTATGCGCCCGGCGTGACCCGCAACACCGAACATCTGTTTGGCTTGCTGGTGCCAGAAAACACGCCGGTGCGTTTGAGCCCGCGCGAGCACACCGCGTACCAGTGGTTGCCGTACAGACAAGCGGCAGAGGCCTGTTTTTCGCCGTCCAACGCCGAAGCGTGTTTGCTGTTGCCAAGATTTTTCCAGAAGCGAAATTTGTCATGAACATTATCCGGGTGGCCACCTACAACATCCACAAAGGCGTGCAAGGCATCGGGCCGGCGCGGCGCCTGGAAATTCACAACCTGGGTTTGGCTGTTGAGTCACTCGACGCGGATGTGGTTTGCCTGCAAGAAGTTCGGCAATCCAACCGCCTTGAAGCCAAGCACTTTGCGCTTTGGCCAGAGCTGGCGCAAGCCGATTTTTTGGCACCTCAGGGCTACGAGGCGGTGTACCGCACCAACGCTATCACGCGCCACGGTGAGCATGGTAATGCGCTGCTGTCGCGCTGGCCGGTGTTGTCGCACCAGCATGAGGACATGTCGGACCACCGCCTGGAGCAGCGAGGCTTTTTGCACGTCATGCTTAATTTTCACGGAAAGATGGTGCATGTGTTGGTGGTGCACCTTGGCCTGGTCAAGGCCAGCCGGGTGCGCCAGGTGGCGCAGTTGAAGCGCTTTATCGAGCGTGAAATCCCCGCGTCGGCACCGCTGCTGGTGGCCGGCGACTTCAATGACTGGGGCAAGACCGTGCAGCAGGCGATGGCGCAGGAAGGCTTGCAAGCCTGGAATGCGCGCCAGCCCACATTCCCGTCGCGCTTGCCTTTGGCGCAACTTGACTATGTGTTTGCCCGCAATCTGACGCCGATGGGATTGATGGTGCCGCAGGGGCGCATTTGGACGCGTATGTCCGACCATTTGCCGCTGATCGCTGAATTTACCTTGCCAGCGGGTTGATGCATAGCATGCTGGCAGCCGGTCATCAGGTTGATTTGTTGCAGGGGTCGCAGGAATTTTTTGCCGCGCTGGTTCAGGCGATTGATCGCAGTACGCGCGAGGTTCGCCTGGAAACCTATATTTTCAGCGTGGAGGCTTCGGGTACTGATGTGGCGCTGGCGCTGGAGCGCGCCGCGCAGCGTGGTGTCAAGGTCTTCGTGGTGATGGATGGCGCGGGCACCGACAACTTGAGCCAGGAGTGGGCCAGCCGTTTTTCGGCAGCCGGCGTGGCCTGGCGAATTTTTTCCCCGCTAGGAGGCTTGGGCCTTCTTATTCCCAGCCGCTGGCGACGCCTGCACCGCAAGCTGTGCGTGGTCGATGGTCGGGTGGCTTTTTGTGGCGGTATCAATGTGCTGGACGATTTTTTTGACCCCAATTACGGCACCTTGACCGCGCCACGCTTCGACTTTGCCGTGCGCGTGACTGGACCCCTGGTGCAATCAGCGCACGCCGCGCTGGTGCAGTTCTGGTGGCGCTTGCAAGCCACGCGTATCGTGCGTCAAGGAGACCTTGCTGCGGCCTGGCAAGCCTTGCATGAGGCGAAAAAATCTGATCCTGACGCCTTGGTTGGCGCAGAACCGAAGCCATCGGCTGGCCAACCGGCACGTACCAAGGCGGCTTTGGTTTTGCGTGACAACCTGCGCCACCGCACCCGTATCGAGTACGCTTACCGCCAGGCCATCGGCGAGGCCAAAAAAGACATCATCATCGCCAACGCCTATTTTTTGCCAGGCCGAAAAATCAGCAAGTCCCTGATTTATGCTGCGCAGCGCGGCGTGCGTGTGCGCTTGCTGCTGCAAGGGCGCTATGAATACTTTATGCAGTTCCACGCCGCGCGCATGGTCTATGGCCGACTGCTGACTGCCGGGATTGAGATCATCGAGTACCGGGTGAGCTTCTTGCACGCCAAGGTGGCCGTGATCGACGGTCATTGGGCCACTGTGGGCTCGTCCAACCTGGACCCATTGAGCCTGTTGCTAGCCCGCGAAGCCAATGTGGTGGTGGATGACGTGGCGTTTGCGCATAATTTACAGGCGCGCCTGGAGCGCGCCATTCAGCTCGAGGGCACGCGGGTGGACCCGGCAGTCTATGCAGGTCGGCCTCTGGTGCAGCGGTTGTTGGACCGGGCGGCCTATGTGGTCATGCGAATGCTTTTGTTCGTCAATGGTAAAAGCTATTAAATAAATAGCTTTAAAAGACAGCAATGTAGGCGTTTCAGACGAATAACCTTGCTGCCAAAAGACTGCTAACATCGTTTGACATTCAATAACTGATAGTGACATCCATGAATTCATCTCCCCCAGAAGAAGGCACGCCGGTCTCCGTCAAGATCCGCGAACGTATCCAGGCCGCCCGCAAGCGTTTCCATGCCAACGACAACATTGCCGACTTCATTCAATCCGGCGAGCTTGAACTGCTGCTCGACGAAGTGGAAGACAAAATGAAAGGCGTGCTGGGCAGTTTGGTGATCGACACCGAACATGACCACAACACCGACAACACCGCACGCCGCGTGGCCAAGATGTACCTCAAGGAAGTGTTTCAGGGCCGGTATGTCAAAGCCCCACCCATCACCGAATTCCCCAATGCCGAGCACCTCAACGAGCTGATGATCGTGGGCCCGATCACGGTGCGCAGCGCTTGCAGCCACCATTTTTGCCCGATCATGGGCAAGATCTGGATCGGCGTGCTGCCCAACGAACACACCAACGTGATTGGCCTGTCCAAATACGCGCGTCTGGCCGAATGGGTCATGGGCCGACCGCAAATTCAGGAAGAAGCGGTGGTGCAACTGGCCGACCTGATCCAGCACAAAACCCAGCCTGATGGCCTGGCCATCGTCATGGAAGCCAGCCACTTTTGCATGAGCTGGCGTGGTGTCAAGGACCCTGACAGCAAGATGATCAACTCGGTCATGCGCGGCAGCTTCCTCAAAGACGCCAATCTGCGTCGCGAATTTTTATCTTTGATTCCCCAGAAAGGTTAACCATGTTGGTACGTTTGTTGTACGCCAGTCGGGCCATCGATACCCGCCCTGAGGCCATTGAATCCATTTTGCAGCAGTCGCGATCGCACAACCCAAGCAGTGGCGTGACAGGTGTTTTGTGCTACGGTGGCGGCATCTTTCTACAGGCCCTTGAAGGTGGCCGCATGACCGTGAGTGAGTTGTATGGCCACATCCAGCGCGACCCACGCCACAAGGACGTCGTGCTACTACATTACGAAGAAATTTCCGAGCGCCGCTTTGCAGGCTGGACCATGGGCGAAGTCAATATGACCCGCATCAACGCGTCCATTTTGCTCAAATACGCAGAAAAACCCGAGCTTGATCCCTATTCAGTTTCCGGCCAGGTTTCGCTGGCCCTGCTTGAAGAACTGATGGCCACCGCCTCGGTCATCGGTCGCGCCTGATTGGTGCCTGCGCGAGTGTTGCTTGGCTGTGATTTTTCCAGCGCTCCCACAACCAAAAAGCCCATCGTTGTCGCTTTGGGTGGCCTACATCAGGGCCGAGTTAGTCTCGCCAAACTGGAATATTTTTCGACACTGACGGCTTTTTCCGACTGGCTCAAACTTCCACAAAATTGGGTGGGTGCCTTCGATTTGCCGTTTGGCCTGCCGAGAGAACTGGTGCAAACGCTGGGTTGGCCAACCGACTGGGCGGCCTGCATGAGTCACTACACCTCGCTAAGCCGGGATCAGATTCGTCAGGCCTTTGCTGCTTTTTGCAACTTGCGTCCGGCAGGTGGCAAATTCGCTCATCGCGCCACCGACTGGCCAGCAGGCTCGAGTCCGAGCATGAAGTGGGTCAATCCGCCGGTCGCGTTCATGCTGCACGCCGGGGTGCCGCTGCTGCTTGAGGCCGGCGCCACGCTGCCAGGCGTGCATGCTGGCAATGGTCAAAAAGTTGCCCTTGAAGCCTACCCCGGCATGCTGGCGCGCGAGGTGCTAAGCCAGCGCAGCTACAAGGCCGATGACAAGGCACGCCAGACCCCCGAGCGCCTGATTGCCCGCAAAGACCTGATCACGGCGCTTGAGCAGGGCAACACCCGGCTGGGTTTGCGCCTCAAGTTGTCCCACGCGCAACGCGATGCCGTGGCTGACGACGCGCGCGGCGATGCGCTCGACGCGGTGCTGTGCCTGATGCAGGCAGCCTGGGCGCAAACACAACATGACAGCGGCGCTGCGCTGTACGGTTTGCCGACGGACCTGGATCCGCTGGAAGGCTGGATCGTGAGCGCCTGACGATTCATGTGGCGCAAATTCATCATGGTCTGCTTGCTGCTGCCAGCTTGTGCGCAAGCGAGGGTCTGGAGCGGTGTGGTGAAGCATGTCTCAGATGGTGACACCCTTTGGCTCAAGCCTGCGGATGGCGCAGCGCCCAGAAAAGTGCGACTGCTTGGGCTGGATGCGCCCGAGCTTTGCCAAGAGGGTGGCAAGGCTGCGCGCGCTGCGTTACAAGTCCTGGTGGCCAACAAACTGGTGCAAGTCACGGTGAATTTTCAGGACAGTTATGGCCGCGATCTGGGTCGGCTGCGTGTTGATGATCGCGACGTTGGCGCAGCTTTGGTCAGTGCCGGCCAAGCCTGGTCGAGCCGTTGGCACAACAGCCTGGGGCCTTACGCGGCGCAGGAAGCGTCTGCACGGTCGGCCCGATCGGGGTTATTTTCTGACCCGGCGGCCGAATTGCCACGCGATTTTCGCAAGCGCCACGGCCCGTGTCAGGCGCCGCGCTGAGTATTCAGCACTTACGCTGCTTGCGGCACCTGCGCCGTGCCACACACCGGGCAGGCGGCGTGGCGGCTGATGCGCACTTCGGTAAATTCCATGGCGCGGCCGTCGAGCATCAGCAGGCGGCCGGTCAAAGGGCGACCGGCACCCGTGATGAGCTTGAGTGCCTCTGCCGCTTGCACGCTGCCGATGATGCCCACCAGCGGTGCAAACACGCCCATGGTGGCGCAGCGGGTTTCTTCGAACGTGGTGTCTGGCGGGAAGACGCATGCGTAACAGGGCGACAGGGCGTCGCGCGCATCAAACACGCTGACCTGGCCATCAAAGCGGATCGCAGCGCCCGAGACCAGCGGTTTTTGCTGCGCCACGCACGCCGCGTTGATGGCGTGGCGGGTGGCAAAGTTGTCACAGCAGTCCAGCACGACATCAGCCTGCGCCACCAACTGACTCAACAGCGCGGCTTCGGCGCGTTGCTGAATCGCCGTGACCTCGACACCGGGATTGAGCTGCGCAATGGCTGCCTGAATGGAGCCTACCTTGGGATAGCCCACACGGTCCATCGTATGCGCGACCTGGCGCTGCAAATTGGTCATGTCCACCGTGTCGTCATCAACCACGGTGATGTGGCCGACGCCAGCAGAGCCCAGGTACAACGCTACCGGTGAGCCAAGGCCACCGGCACCGATGATGAGCACCCGCGCTGCCAGGATACGTTCCTGGCCCTCTACCCCGATTTCGTTGAGCAGGATGTGGCGCGAGTAGCGCAGCAGGTCATCATCGGTCATGCGGACCCCTAAATTTCTTTCTTCTCTTCGTTGCGCTCGACCAGCGTCTTGCTAGCCAACACGGGAAGCCCCTTGAGTTGGTTCAGAGCTTGTGCCAGGGGGAAGTCCTTGTCTGAACCCAGTTCCGGCAGGCGGCGTTCAGACGCTGGCTTCTTCATTTCTTCTTCGAGCTTGATGCGGGCTTCTTCGCGGGATTTTTCCCGTGCCGCATCCTTGACCTCGGCGCCCTGGCCACTCGACAGGTGCTTTTCCAGGTCAGCCTCGCGTGTGCGCAGGGCGGCAAACAGGTTGCCGTCGGCCGACTCGTCGACCATCACGTCGGGTACGATACCTTTGGCCTGGATCGACTTGCCGCTGGGCGTGTAGTAGCGACTGGTGGTGAGCTTGAGCGCTGCGGTGGGGCAGTTGTCCATGCGAAAACCCGAATCGAGGCAGACCGCGGTTTGCACCGAACCCTTGCCAAAGGTCTGGTTGCCAAGCAAGGTGGCGCGCTGGTGGTCTTGCAGGGCGCCAGCCACGATTTCACTGGCCGAGGCCGAGCCTTCATTCACCAGCACCACCAGCGGCACGCTCTTGAGTGCACCGTTGGTAACCTCCTCGAGGCGTTTTAGCGGATCGGCACCACCGCGACGCTGGTAATAGCGCGGCGAGGCCTTGTAGGTGAACTTGCTGTCGGCAAGCTGCCCGTTAGCCGACACCACGGTCACGTTCTCGGGCAGAAAGGCGGCCGAAATTGCTACCGCGGCATCCAGGTAGCCACCCGGGTCGTTACGCAAATCGAGCACCAGACCCTTAAGTTTTGGCTCCTGCTTGTAAATGTCTTCCACCTTGCGTGCAAAGTCGGCCACCGTGCGCTCCTGGAACTGACTGATGCGAACCCAGGCGTAGCCAGGCTCGATCACTTTTGCCTTGACACTCTGGGTTTTGATTTCGGCGCGTGTGATGGTCACCGAAAAGGTACGGCTTTCGTCCTTGCGGAAGATGCTCAAGTTCACCTTGGTGTCGGGCTTGCCACGCATGCGCTTGACACCTTCGTTGAGCGTCATGCCCTTGACCGGCGTGTCGTCAATCTTGATGATCAGGTCGTTGGGCTTGAGGCCGGCGTGGTCTGCCGGTGAGTCTTCAATGGGCGAGACCACTTTGATGAGTCCGTCTTCCTGGGAAATTTCGATGCCCACGCCGACAAACTTGCCGGTGGTGCCTTCGTTGAAATCCTGTAGCGCTTTTTTGTCCAGGTAGACCGAGTGCGGGTCCAGCCCGGCGACCATGCCGGCAATGGCATCGGTGATCAGCTTCTTTTCATCGACCGGCTCGACGTAGTTGGTCTTGACCATGCCAAAGACGGCCGCCAGTTGCTGCAACTCTTCAAGCGGTAGGGGCGCCAGCGCGCCGCGCGCCATCGTTTGCAACGACACGGTGGTCAGTGCACCAGCGACTACGCCGACCGAAATCCAGCCAGCAACTTTTAATTTATATCCCATTGTGTTTCCAGACCTGTGAGCGTTTGAATTAAAGCCATTTGGAGTGTTGAAGCCCGCAAGGGTTCCTTGCGACCGCAAAAATTTACTGTTTTCCCTGTGCCGCCACAGCAGCGGCCGCCTTGGCGGCTGCCGCGGCGTCACCCAGATAGTAATGGCGAATCGGTTTGAGCTCGTCGTCGAGTTCATAAACCAGCGGAATCCCGTTGGGGATATTCAGACCGACGATCTCGTTGTCAGAGATATTGTCGAGGTATTTGACTAGCGCCCGGATCGAATTGCCGTGGGCTGCCACCACCACGCGCTTGCCCAGTCGCATCGCTGGCGCCAGCGCTTCGTTCCAGAACGGCATGACGCGCGCCACTGTGTCTTTAAGGCATTCAGTCAGCGGCACCTGCTCCAGGGCGAGCTTGACGTATCGCACATCGCCGCGCTCGCAGCGCGGGTCGGTGGCTTCCAGCGCGGGCGGTGCCGTGTCGTAGCTGCGCCGCCAGATCAGCACTTGCGCATCACCATACTCTTTGGCCACCTCGGCCTTGTTGAGTCCTTGCAGCGCGCCATAGTGGCGCTCGTTGAGGCGCCAACTGTTCACCACCGGCAGCCAAGTGCGGTCCATTTCGTCGAGCACGTGCCACAGGGTGCGGGTGGCGCGCTTGAGGACGCTGGTGTAGGCGATGTCGAAGTCATAGCCCTCGGCCTTGAGCAGGCGCCCGGCAAAGATGGCTTGCTCAAGCCCGGTGGGGGTCAGGTCCACGTCGGTCCAGCCAGTAAAGCGGTTTTCCAGGTTCCAGGTGGATTCGCCGTGGCGAATCAAAACGAGTTTGTGCATGGTAAAAAAGGAATAATTGCAGGTGCAGAAGCGATGCTGCGACTGCATTCTAAAATGCTCGGATTGACACGCTCCCCCCACCTAGGAAATTACCCGTGAAATTTATTTTTGACAACTGGATGTTGATTGCCGTTGCTCTGGCGGCAGGCACCATGCTGCTGATGCCCATGATCAAAGGTGCCGGCCAGGGCGCCCTGACCCCGGAAGCTGCCGTGCAGCTAATTAACCGCGAAAAGGCCGTTTTGATTGACATTTGCGAGCCCAATGAGTTTGCCGCCGGCCACGCGATTGGCGCCAAAAACATCCCTGTAGGCCAACTTGAAGGCAAACTGGCCACCACGGTCAAGAACAAGGCCTTGCCGGTGATACTGGTGTGCCAGTCGGGTGCGCGCAGCAGCCGTGCCCTGGGCATTGCCAAAAAACTGGGCTTTGAAAACGCGCAGTCTCTCGCAGGTGGTCTGGGCGCCTGGCGTTCGGCCAATTTGCCAGTTGAAAAAGCCTGAACCCTGGAGCCAAATATGCAAGTCGTCAAGATGTACACCACCGCCGTTTGCCCCTACTGCATTCGCGCCAAGCAACTCCTCAAGGCCCGCGGCGTTGAGAATATTGAAGAAATCCGCATTGACCAAAATCCGGCTGAGCGCAACCAGATGATGGCCATCACCGGTCGGCGCACGGTGCCGCAAATTTTCATTGGCAGCACACACGTTGGTGGTTGTGATGAGCTGGTGGCTTTGGACGCCCAGGGTGGTTTGCTGCCGCTGCTGCAGGCCGCCTGAGATAATTTCTCCCCTATTTTTAACTGAAAGACCATCCATGGCTGAAACCCCAACCCCCGCAACCTCGGCAAACCCTGTTTTCCAAATTCAACGCGTCTATCTCAAAGAGGCTTCGCTGGAGCAACCCAATTCGCCCGCGATCCTGCTGGAGCAGGAGCAACCCACCGTCGACATCCAGCTGGGTGTCAATGCTGCGCCCGTTGGCGAGGGCGTCTTTGAAGTGATGGTGACCGCCACCGTGCAGACCAAAATCAAGGACAAGACTGTATTTCTGGTCGAAGCCACGCAAGCCGGTATTTTCGAGCTGCGCAACCTGCCACAGGAGCAGATGGGTCCGATCCTGGGCATTGCCTGTCCGCAAATCGTTTACCCCTACCTGCGCGGCAATGTGGCCGACATGATTCAACGCGGTGGTTTTCCACCCGTGCACCTGTCAGAAATCAATTTCCAGGCCATGTACGAGCAGCAGAACGCCGCCCAAGCTGCCCAGGCCGAGTCCACCCCTGCTGCAGTGCAATAATTTTGCTGCTCTGGCGTGCTCCTGATGCAGTGGCTACTGCATAACTCAAGATGAAAATCATTGTGCTTGGTGCTGGTGCTTGGGGCACGGCGCTGGCTGTCAGTGCCAGTCAGCATCCGGCGCATCATGCGGTGACGTTGTGGGCGCGTGATGCCACCCAATCGGGTTTACTGCAAGCGCGGCACGAAAACCAGCGTTATCTGCCAGGGGTTTGTTTGCCGCCAACGCTGGCTTTCAATGCCGTTGCGTTTGCGCAACTCAAGGCTTTGGTGGCTGATGCCGATCTGGTGGTGGTGGCCACGCCGATGGCAGCGCTGCGCCCCATGCTGACGGGGTTGGCGTCCTGCCCGGCACCGCTGGCCTGGCTCTGCAAAGGCTTTGAAGCACCGGTTGGTGACGACATCGGCCTGCTGGCCCATGAGGTTCAGGCGCAGGTGGCGCCTGACTTGCAGGCTGGCGTGCTCAGCGGCCCCAGCTTTGCGCTCGAAGTAGCGCGGGGGCAACCGACCGCTCTGGTAGCAGCCAGCGCCCATGACTCAGTGCGCCGTGCGCTGGTTGATGCCTTTCACGGACCCATGTTGCGGGTTTACGCCAATGACGACGTCGTCGGCGTCGAAGTGGGCGGTGCAGTCAAGAATGTGCTGGCCATTGCCACCGGCTTGTGTGATGGCCTGGGTCTTGGCCTCAACGCCCGCGCTGCGCTGATCACGCGGGGCTTGGCAGAAATGACCCGCCTCGGGTTGGCTTTGGGCGCTCAGTCCGCCACCTTCATGGGCTTGAGTGGCCTGGGTGATCTGGTGCTGACCGCAACCGGCGATTTGTCGCGCAACCGGCAAGTGGGCCTGGCTCTGGCGAAAGGGCAGAGCCTGTCGCAAACCACAGCCGCGCTCGGCCACGTCGCCGAAGGTGTTTATAGCGCCCGCACCGTGGTGCAGCGCGCTGCCCATCTGGGTGTGGAAATGCCTATTGCCAACGCGGTGGTGGCCTTGCTCGATGGGCTGCTAACCCCGCAGCAGGCGGTGGCTGACTTGATGGGGCGCGAGCCCACGGTCGAGCAGTCTGACACGTCATCCTGATTTAGTCACTTCAATCTTGAACACACTGACATGACGGCTCATTCTGAATTTTCTCCCGCCTTCGTGGCTGAACTGGCCCGCGCAGATGTGCTCAGGGCCTTGCAGGAAGATGTGGGCACCGGCGATCTGACCGCTGGCCTGGTGGACGCTAGCTTGCGCGCCCATGCCCGTGTGGTGACGCGCGAAAGCGCCGTGATCTGCGGCCAGTCCTGGGCCGAGGCCGCCTTGCGCCAACTCGACCCCGAGGTCGATATCACCTGGCTGGTGCCCGAAGGCCATCGCTGCAAAGCCGACCAGGTGGTGCTCGAAATTCATGGTAATGCCAGAGCGCTGCTGACGGCTGAGCGCACCGCGCTGAATTTTTTACAACTGCTCAGTGCCGTGGCCAGCAAAACCAGCGACTACGTGCAAGCCATTTGTGATGTGCCTGGCTCGCACGCCCGCATAGTCGACACCCGCAAAACCCTGCCCGGTTTGCGCCTGGCGCAAAAGTACGCGGTCCACATAGGTGGCGGCGTCAACCATCGGCTGGGCTTGTATGACGCGGTGCTGATCAAGGAAAACCACATTACCGCCGCCGGTGGCGTGACCGCCGTGTTGCACCAAGCCGCACGGGTGGCGCCGAGCGCCCGCTTTATCGAGATCGAAATTGAAACCCTGGCGCAGTTGAGCGAAGCGCTTGACGCCGGTGCTGGCATGGTGCTGCTCGACAACATGGGCCTGTCGCAGTTGCAGGAATCTGTGCAACTCAATGCCGGGCGCGCCATTCTGGAAGTCTCGGGCGGCGTCAACCTGTCGTCGGTACGCGCCATCGCCTCGACCGGGGTGGACCGTATTTCGATTGGCACCTTGACCAAAGACGTCAAGGCGGTTGATTTTTCGATGCGATTGGTGACCGAGCCGCCGTCAGCAGCAGCGCCTCGCCCTGCGTTGTGAACCTCAGGAGAAAGCATGAACATCGCCCTTAAAGAAGTCGATTACGAACAGCCGCAAGCCGACGCGAGTGGCTCGGTTTGTGCCACCAAACACGCCTGGGCACGGGTGCCGGAAGAGCCTGGCCCGGCTGAACGTGCAGCCCTGAAAGACAAAATCCGCCGCCTGCTGAAGGAAAAAAATGCAGTCATGGTGTCGCATTACTATGTGCACCCCGACCTGCAAGACCTGGCTGAAGCCACCGGCGGCCTGGTCAGCGACTCGCTGGAGATGGCGCGTTTTGGCCGCGACCACGCGGCGCAAACGCTGGTGGTCTCTGGCGTGCGCTTCATGGGCGAAACAGCCAAAATCCTGTCGCCCGAAAAACGTGTGCTGATGCCCGACCTCGACGCCACCTGCTCGCTCGACCTGGGCTGCCCGGCGGATGAATTCGGCGCTTTCTGCGACGCCCACCCCGATCGCACCGTGGTGGTCTATGCCAACACCAGCGCGGCCGTCAAGGCGCGCTCGGACTGGCTGGTCACGTCCAGCTGCGCGCTCGACATTGTGAAAGCGCTCAAGGACAAGGGTCACAAAATCTTGTGGGCGCCCGACCGCCATCTGGGCGGCTACATTCAGCGCGAAACCGGTGCCGACATGCTGATGTGGAACGGCGCGTGCATCGTCCACAATGAGTTCAAGGCCGTTGAACTGAAATATCTGATGCAGCAGCACCCGGCGGCCAAGGTGCTGGTGCACCCCGAATCCCCTTCTGAGGTGGTTGCGCTGGCTGATGCCGTGGGTTCCACCTCGGCCATTCTCAAGGCCGCTCATGAGATGGACGCCGACATGTTCATTGTGGCCACTGACAACGGCATGATGCACAAGCTGCGCGCGCTCAACCCCGGCAAACTCTTTTTGGAAGCGCCCACGGCGGGCAACAGCGCCACCTGCAAGAGCTGTGCCCATTGCCCCTGGATGGCGATGAACAGCCTGGCCGACGTGGCCCGCGTGCTGGAGACCGGCGCTAACGAGATATTTGTTGACCCCGCCATCATTCCCAGGGCGCGCTTGCCAATTGATCGCATGCTGGCGTTTACCTCGGCGCTCAAGGGCGGGCTTGATGCGGGTAGCCTGGTGCCAAATATTGGGGCTGCCTGAGGGCTGGTTTCGGCGTGATTTTTCTTTAGCGGCAGTGGGTGGGGCATTGGGGACCGCCTCAGACGCGCTTCGCTTTGCGACATCGGCGCTCCTCAATGCCCCACTCACTGCTGTGAGGCTCTGCTTTGCCAGCGCTGAATACCTGTAGGCCAACACTTGAGGCCGACGCGGTTGTCCCGTATTCGGTTTCTATGCTCGCCAAACCCAACGGCATCAGGCCAATCGGGGTAAGGCAGGGGGCCGATGTCGCAAAGCGAAGCGCGTCTGAGGCCCCCTGCCTTACCCCGATTGGCCCATCACCGCCGCCAGTAAATCACGAATGAACCCTGTTTTCAAACGCAACAGGGCAGTTGCATCAGCGCCGTGACGACGACACCGCAATGCCGCCGACGATCAACACAAACGCCAGCGCGTGGTACAGGTGCGGCAACTCGCCCAAAAAGGCCACAGACAGCACCGCAGTGAAAAGCGGCACCAGGTTGACGAAAAAACCGGCCACTGCCGGGCCGGCGCGCGCCACACCGGCGCCATAAGCCCGGTAAGCCAGCACGGCCGGGGCCGTGGCAATGAACAGCAGCGCCAGGGCAAGCGCCCAGCTCATCTCCAATCGGCCAAGACCCAGCGACCACTCCACACCGGCGGACAGGCTCGACCAGACCAGGCCGAAGGCAATTTGCGCCAGCAAGAAGGCCGACCAGTTGCGCCTGATCTCGGTCGGCTCGGTGGTCGGGTGCGCCAGCATCCAGCTGTAATAGGCCCAGGCGGCTGCAGCTAACAACATGTAGATGTCGCCAGGTACCAGACGCACCTGCAGCAGCACGTCAAGCTGACCCCGGCTCAAAACCAGCATCACGCCGCAAATCGACAACAGCGCGCCCAGCCACTGCCTGCCCGAAATGCGCATGCCAAAAAACAGCCGTCCAATCAACAGCATCCACACCGGCGTGCTCGACCCCACCAGCGTCACATTGAGCGGGGTGGATGTGTTGAGCGACAGATACAGCAGCGCGTTGTAGCCGCCAATGCTCAGCAGCCCGAGCAGCGCAAAACGCCGCCAGCTCGGCCACAGGGCACTGCCCCGGCGCAGCACCGGCGCGGCCAGCGGCAGCAGCAGGGCAAAGGCAATGGCCCAGCGCAGCAGGTTGAGCGTCATCGGTGAGACCAGCGGTGCCACCAGCCGCCCCACTACGGCGTTGCCAGCCCAGAAGATAGGCGGCAGGGTCAGCAACACAATGGTGCTGGGGCTGAGTTTTGCGTGCATAGAACGTGACTGTAGCAAGGCTTTTACCCTGGCCTGATGCCCGCGCGACAGCCCGCGCTGCCAAATCATGGCAACATCGTGCGAATCAACTTTTCAGGAATTAAAACATGACAACAACATCGCGCGCCATTCTCATCGATCAGCATGGCGGCCCCGAGCAGCTCAAATTGGTCACTGTGTCCGTGGGTGAGCCCGGCCCAGACGAGATTCGCATTCGACACCACGCGGTGGGCCTGAACTTTATTGATGTTTATCAACGCAGTGGCCTCTACCCCATGACGCTGCCACAGCAGCTCGGCATGGAAGCGGCTGGCGTGGTCGAAGCGGTGGGCGAGGACGTCACGCACCTCAAGGTGGGCGACCGCGCCGCCTACGCCAGCCAGCCCCCTGGCAGTTACTGCGAGCTGCGTGTGATGCCCGCCAAATGCGTCTGCAAGCTGCCCGACGCCATCAGCTTTGAAACTGGTGCTGCCATGATGCTCAAGGGGCTCACCGCCCAGTATCTGCTCAAAAAAACCCAACCCCAAGGCGGTTTGCAACCCGGTGACTTCGTGTTGTTTCACGCGGCGGCGGGCGGCGTTGGCCTGATTGCCTGCCAGTGGGCCAAAGCCATGGGGCTGCAACTGATCGGCACCGCGGGGTCGGATGCCAAATGCGCGCTGGCCAAGGCCAATGGCGCGGCCTTTGTCATCAACTACAGCAGCGAAGACTTTCTGGCGCGGGTGAAAGAAATCACGGCTGGCAAAGGCGTCAAGGTGGTCTATGACTCGGTGGGCAAAGACACCTGGGACAAGTCTCTGGATTGTCTGGCACCCTTTGGCCTGATGGCCAGTTTTGGCAATGCATCCGGGCCGGTGGCGCCGTTTGCGCCTGGCATCCTGGGCCCCAAGGGCTCACTCTATTTGACGCGGCAAACCTTGTTCACCCACATTGCCAGCCGCGAGAGCACACAGGCCATGGCCGACGATTTGTTCGAAGCGGTCACCAGTGGCAAGGTGCAGATTCACATCGACCAGCGCTACAAGCTTGAAGATGTGCAGCAGGCGCACCGCGACTTGGAAGCGCGCAAAACCACCGGCTGCAGCATTCTGACCTTGTGAGATTGCGCGTTCTTTAGCGGCCGCGCCTCACGCGCAGTAGCTCGTCCAAAATGAGACAGGCGGCGCCCACCGTGATGGCGCTGTCGGCCACGTTGAAGGCCGGAAAGTGCCAACCGCGCCAATAGAAATCCAGGAAGTCCACCACGTAGCCGTACAACACCCGGTCAATCACATTGCCCACCGCGCCACCGAGAATGCTGGCAATGGCGAAGGCAAACAGTTTTTGACTGGCATGTTTTTTGAGCAGCCAGACCATCAGCAAGGCGGCACCAACGCCGATAGCGGTAAAAAACCAGCGTTGCCAGCCGCCGGCGCCTGCCAGAAACGAGAACGCAGCACCGCTGTTGTGCACCCGCACGATGTTGAAAAACGAGGTCGCTGGCGTGCTGTCACCCAACTGGTAATAGCCCATGATCATCACCTTGGTGAACTGATCTGCAACCAGGATCAACATGGCCCAGCCGAGCCAGGCCAGCACGCTGACGCCGCCGGGTGAGAAGGGTTTGCGCGCCATCAAGCCACCGTGCGGATTTCACCCGCGCCAAACAGGTTGCTGGTGCAGCGGCCGCACAGGGTAGGGTGCTCCGTGTGTGCGCCGACGTCGTCACGGTAATGCCAGCAGCGCTCGCACTTGACGCCGCTCGAAGGGCTGACGCCGATGCTCAAGGCGTCACCCGCTTGCAGGTCGATGGCCGAGGTGATAAACACAAATTTCAGGTCATCGCCCAGGCTGGCCAGCAGGGCATGGTCGTCAGCGCCGACCGTCAGTGTGATATCGGCTTGCAGCGATGAGCCCAGCTTGCCGTCGGCGCGCAGCACTTCAATTTCCTTGTTGACGGCGTCGCGCAGCTCACGAATGCGCGACCACTTGGCCAGCAGCGCTGCATCAGGCTCGGCCAGGGTCAAATACTGGTCCATGAAAATGGATTCGCGCGTGGCCGCAGGTGTCTTGCCTGCTGCGCCCAGCACAGCCCAGGCTTCTTCGGCGGTAAAGCTCAAGAAAGGCGCCATCCAGCGCAGCATGGCCTGGGTGATGTGCCACAGCGCGGTTTGCGCACTGCGCCGGGAAAGCGATTTTGCCGCGGTGGTGTAGAGCCGGTCTTTCAAAATGTCGAGGTAGAACGAGCCCAAATCTTCAGAGCAATAAATCTGTAACTTGGCCACGACCGGGTGGAATTCATAGACCTCGAAATGCGCCAGGATGTCGGCCTGCAACTGGGCTGCGCGGCTCAGGGCGTAGCGGTCAATTTCGAGCATCTGTTCCAGCGGCACGGCATCCACCGATGGGTCGAAGTCGTTGGTATTGGCCAGCAAGAATTTCAAGGTATTGCGGATGCGCCGGTAGGTGTCCACCACACGCGCCAGGATTTTGTCGTCGCCGGCGATGTCGCCGGAATAGTCGCTGGCCGCGACCCACAGGCGGATGATTTCGGCGCCCAGCTTCTTGCTGGTTTCCTGCGGATCGACGCCGTTGCCGGCGCTCTTGCTCATCTTGTGGCCCTTGCTGTCCACCGTGAAGCCGTGCGTCAGGATGCCTTTGTAGGGCGCGCGGCCGTACATGGCACAGGCCGTCAACAGCGACGAGTGGAACCAGCCGCGGTGCTGGTCGTGGCCTTCCAGGTACAGGTCGGTTTCTGGGCCTTCCGGGTGGCCGCTGCCGGGATGCGAGCCCTTGAGCACCGTGGTGTGGGTGGTGCCGGAGTCAAACCAGACTTCCAGAATGTCGCTGCTCTTGGTGTAGTGGGGTGCGTCTGCGGCACAGCCGACTTTGCCCAGGATTTCTTCGGTGCTGGCCTTGCTCCAGGCCTCGATGCCGCCGGTCTCGACCATGGTTGCGGCCAGGTCCAGAATTTCCATGGTTTTTGGATGCAATTCGCCCGAGTCCTTGTGCAGGAAGAAGGGCAGCGGCACGCCCCAACTGCGCTGGCGGCTGATGCACCAATCAGGCCGACCGGCGATCATGTCGCGCAGTCGCGTCTTACCGTTTTCCGGGTAGAACGCAGTTTCTTCGATGGCAGCGAGTGCCATGTTGCGCAGGGTGTCGGGCGCCTTGTCTTTGGTGAACACGCCTTCGCCCTCGTCCATGCGAATGAACCACTGGGCCGCCGCACGGTAAATCACCGGCGTTTTATGGCGCCAGCAATGCGGGTAGCTGTGCACGATGTCAGTGGTGCAAAACAGCCGACCGGCTTCGCGCAAGGTGTCGATCACCACCGGGCAGGCTTTCCAGATATGCTGGCCACCAAAGAGCGGGAAGTCGGCGGCATACGTGCCGTTGCCCTGCACCGGGTTCAGGATGTCGTCATAGGCCATGCCGTGGGCCACACAACTGTTGAAGTCTTCCACGCCATAGGCGGGTGCGGAGTGAACGATGCCGGTGCCGTCAGAAGCGCTCACATAGTCGGCCAGATAGACCGGGCTCAGACGGTCATAACCTGCATCGACATGGGCGAGCGGGTGCTTGAAGTGGATGCCGCCCAGCGCCTTGCCGTTGACGGTGGCCAGCACATTGCCACTCAGGCCGAAGCGCTCCAGGCAGGCGGTGACCAGATCGGCGGCCAGCACCAGCAGGCCGCGCTTGGTATCGACCAGCGCGTAGGTCAGTTCGGGGTGCGCGTTGAGCGCCTGGTTGGCCGGAATGGTCCAGGCGGTGGTGGTCCAGATGACAGCAAACGCGTCTTTGGCGAGTGCCTCTAAACCAAAGGCACTGGCCAGTTTGGCCGGTTCAGCGCATAAAAAGCCCACGTCGAGCGTTTGTGACTTCTTGTCGGCGTATTCAATCTCGAACTCTGCCAGGGAGGAGCCGCAGTCAAAACACCAGTACACCGGCTTCAGGCCGCGGTAGACAAAGCCACGCTCGATCACGCGCTTGAAGGCGCGGATCTCATCGGCCTCGTTCTTGAAGTCCATGGTGCGGTAGGGGTGGTCCCAGTCGCCCAGCACGCCCAGGCGTTTGAAGTCTTCGCGCTGCAGGTCGATCTGCTCGGTGGCATAGGCGCGGCTCTTGGCCTGCATGTCGTCACGCGCCAGTTTGCGGCCAAACTTTTTCTCGATCGCGTTTTCGATTGGCAGGCCATGGCAGTCCCAGCCGGGGATGTAGGCCGCGTCCATGCCTTTGAGCTGACGCGCCTTGACGATCATGTCTTTCAAAATCTTGTTAACGGCGTGGCCCATGTGGATCTGGCCGTTGGCGTAGGGCGGGCCGTCGTGCAGCACAAACTTCGGGCAGCCGCAGCGGGCAGCGCGCAGCTTTTGGTACAGGCCTTGGTCTTCCCACTGCTTGACCCATTGCGGCTCGCGCTTGGGCAGGTCGCCACGCATCGGAAACGGCGTGTCGGGCAGATTCAGCGTGCTGCGGTAATCGGCTTTGCCGGTTGAGCCGGCGTCTGTGTTCTTAGTGGTCATGGTGTTGCGGATGAGCAAAGTAGGCACGGGCGTGCTCGCAATCCTGACGGATGCCAGCGGTCAAAGCGTCCAGGGAGTCGTATTTGAGTTCGTCGTGCAGCTTGTGGAGAAGTTCCACGCGGACAATTTTACCGTAGGCCCCTTCGGCGCCTAACTCGGCAGGCCAGTCCAGGCAATGGGTTTCCAGCAGCACCCGCCCGCCGTTGACATCCTTGGGGTCGATCGACGGGCGCACGCCCAGGTTGGCCACGCCGCGCAGCGGCTCATTACTCAAGCCATACACCAGCACGGCAAAAATGCCGCTTGCCGCCGGCTTCCAGTGGGCAAAGCGCTGGTTCAGGGTTTTAAAGCCCAGGCTGCGCCCCAGTTTGCGGCCATTCACCACGTGGCCCGAGATACGGTAAGGGTGGCCAAGCAAGCGCGCAGCATCCGCCATACGGCCTTCCAACAGCGCGTCGCGCACGGCAGAGCTCGACACCCGCATGCCATGCACCTCATAGCTGTTCATGCGCGCCACGTCAAAGCCCTGCTTCAAGCCTGCGGCATCAAGCATGGCGTAATCGCCCGTGCGGCGCTGGCCAAAGCGAAAGTCGTCGCCGACCAGCACATAGCGCGCACCCAGGCCTTGCAGCAACACCTGGTCAATGAAGGCCTGAGGTGACAGGTTGGCCAGCCGCGCATCGAACGGCAGCACCACCGTTTGATCGACGCCGCATTGGGCCAGGTCGATGAGCTTGTCGCGCAGCGTGCCGACCCGCGCTGGCGCCAGGTCGGGGTTGCGGGTGAGCCCGGCAAAAAAGTCGCGCGGATGCGGCTCAAAGGTCAAGGCGCAACTGGGCACGCCACGCTGTTGCGCCTCGCCCTTGAGCAGGCTCAGCATGGCCTGGTGGCCGCGGTGCACGCCGTCAAAGTTGCCGATCGTCAAGGCGCAAGCAGGGGCGATGTCCGGATGTTTGAAACCTCTGAAAACCTTCATGATTTGGTATGGCTTTGATAGCGTGATGCGCCTGTTTACAAAGCGCTTGACATCAATTCGACTTGGAAAAAGTGTATATTGTGCCTTGGATGCACGCCCGGTTCGCCAAGCTGGCATCATTTGCTCTGCTGAGGTTTGTTCGGATTGCGCACTTTTTAGGAGTCGTGTTTTGAAAGTCTTGAAGCTGTCAGCCCAGGGGTTACCCCAATCCTGGATTTCGCTCGAACAGGCGGTGATTCATTACGCCGCTCAGGAAGTGCGCTGGGAATTAGGCCGACATGTGGTGGTGTTTCATGGCGGCCACAACGCCATTACGGGGCAGCAGTCGATCATCACCGTGTCGAGCATCATCGGCACCAAGGGCGTGCCCAACATCAACCCGTTTGAACTCAAACCAGGCTTGACCAATGCCAAGCTGTTTGCCCGCGACCGCAAACTGTGCGCTTATTGCGGCGATGTGTTCGATGAGCATGACCTGACCCGCGAACACATCGTGCCGTTTGCCCAAAACGGCATCGACACCTGGATGAACGTGGTCACGGCCTGCCGCCCCTGCAACCACCGCAAAAGCCACCGCACGCCCGAGCAAGCCAACATGCCGCTGCTCTACACGCCCTACGTGCCCAGCCTGTGGGAAGACTTTATTTTGCGTAACCACCGCATATTGGCGGACCAGATGGAATTCTTGATGGCGCATGTGCCCAAGTCTTCTCGGCTGGTGGCCTAAGGGCTGGGTCACAATTAACGTGTAAAACTATTCATGAACAAGCCCTCAGTTCCTTACAACCTCTGAGGTTTGCTGGCGCTGACACTGCGTGGCTCGGGCTGCGCCGTCAAAATGACTCGCAAACTGAAGGAGAAATGCCATGACACCACACCACTTTGGCATCACGCCGCTTTCTTTGGCGCTGCTTTGTAGCGGACTCCTGGGTCCGGGCTTGGCCAACGCCACAACGGCTGAGCCGATGGCGGTGAAGGCGCAAGCGCCAGCGGCGCCTGCCTTGATGCACGCCCGCCTTTGGCACGAGGGCGACAACCCCAGCGCTTATTGGGTGAGCGAAAAGCTCGACGGCGTGCGCGCTTTTTGGGACGGTCAAACCTTGCGTTTTCGCAGTGGCTTGCCCATTTCAGCGCCTGACTGGTTCACGGCAGCCTTGCCCAAGACCGCGCTGGATGGCGAACTGTGGCTTGGGCATGGGCGCTTTGATAAGCTCTCGGGTATTGTGCGCACGCAAGTACCAGTGACCGCTGACTGGCACCGCGTCCAGTACATGCTGTTTGACTTGCCTGGAGCCAGCGGCACCTTTTCGGAGCGCGCCGAGCGCCTGAAGGACCTGGTGGCGCAGGCTCAACAACCGTGGTTGCAGGCGGTGCCGCAACAGCGCGTGCGCAGTGCAGCAGGGCTGCACACCTTGCTGCGGGCCAGGGTGAAGGCGGGTGGCGAAGGCCTGGTGCTGCACCACGCCAATGCCCTTTGGGCGCCCGGGCGAAGCGATGCTCTGCTCAAACTCAAATTCCATCCTGACGACGAGGCCCGCGTTGTGGCGTTGTTGCCCGGCAAAGGCAAGCATACCGGGCGCATGGGGGCTTTGCTGCTGGAAATGCCTGATGGCAAGCGGTTTTCATTGGGCACCGGCTTTACCAACGCCCAGCGCGCCGACCCGCCGCCGGTGGGCAGTGTGGTGACCTACCGCTACCGCGGGATCACTCCTAAAGGTCTGCCGCGGTCTGCTTCATTCTTGAGGGTTCAGCCACAATTCTAGGCATGAGCAAAGCCTTTACAAAAGAGTCAGACGGCGATGATGACGAAGACGAGCTTCGCCTGCCGCCCTTGCCGATGGGCGGCAAAAACTACATCACGTCACAGGGTTTTGCAGCCCTGCGCCAAGAGTTCAAAAACCTGATCGACGTTGAGCGCCCAAAGATCGTAGAGCTGGTGCACTGGGCCGCCAGCAACGGCGACCGCTCGGAAAACGGCGACTACCACTATGGCAAAAAGCGCCTGCGTGAAATCGACCGGCGCATCCGCTTTTTGATCAAGCGCCTTGAAATAGCCGAAGTCGCTGACCCGTCGCTGCACTTTGGCAACACACGTATTTACTTTGGCGCTACCGTCACCTATGCCGATGCGCAGGGCGAGCAACGCACCGTGACGATCATGGGCATAGACGAAGCCAACAGCGCCCAGGGCGAAGTCAGTTGGGTCTCGCCCATAGCGCGCACCTTGCTCAAGGCCGAGGAGGGCGACGTGCTCAAACTGGTCATGCCAGACCGGGTGGAAGAGATCGAAGTCATCAAGGTGAGTTATCCGAGCCCCCAGGGCAATGGCTTGCTGAACGACGAACCGTGAACGACGCAACGCTCGGCGTGGTTCCGAAGGGATCATGAGAATTGTCATTGTCACGCTGGTGAATCTCGGTAACGTGGCACATGTCTCGCTCACTCTCGGGCAGGCATTCAATCTCACCAAAACTTTGACAGGAGTTTGATCGTGATCATCCATACCACCCTTGCCGCCGTTATTTCTGCTGTGGCGCTACTCACCGTGTCGGGTTGCGCCGTCGTCCGAGATCAGCAGACCGTCGGCGCTTACATTGACGACACCACCATCACGACCCAAGTCAAGGCCCGTCTCCTGGAGAACAAGGACGTGGCAGGCACCTCCATCAGCGTCGAAACGCTCAACGGCGTGGTGATGCTCTCTGGGTTTGCCAAGAATGTCACTGAAAAAACCACTGCTGAGAGCATTGCGCGCAACGTCAACGGCGTGAAGTCGGTCAAGAACGAGGTTGCTGTTCGACCTTGAGTATTTCATAGCGTATTTTTGAGTGGCGTACTCGTTTGGCGCTTGTCGGGGCAGCCCGCTGGCCTGGTCATTCGCCGAGCTTTGAAACAAGGAGACACCTCATGCTCGAAACCATTGCCGTCATCTTGATCATCCTCTGGCTACTGGGTTTGGTCACCTCCTACACTGCGGGCGGACTAATTCATGCCCTGCTGGTGATCGCGCTCGTGGTCATCGTGATTCGCGTGATCCAGGGACGACGCCTGTAGCGAGCCGGACATAGTAACGTTACGGTGCGACAGTGCGTGAAATTGCAGTGCAAGATTGCTGCAAACTGTCACCTGACTCGAAAATAAAAAAGCCTGCTACGAATTAACTAGCAGGCTTTCTATGTGCAGTAAAGCTTGTAGTGGTGGGAACTGAGGGGCTCGAACCCTCGACCACCGGATTAAGAGTCCGCTGCTCTACCAACTGAGCTAAGTTCCCTTGGTTTCAACGATGCATCGATTACAACGTTAAGCACTGAATTCTAGCAGAGCTAATTTTAAGAAAATATCGTGCGTTGGTGTGCGCCGAATGCCCATCAACCGGTGCATTCAACGATCACATCAGCAAGTGCTCACCCGCGTTGTCCCCGCCCAGGGTGACGTAATTGACCTTGCGGATGTCCATGAGTTTTTTGCCACC
>PFUD01000040.1 GCA_002789915.1 Comamonadaceae bacterium CG_4_9_14_3_um_filter_60_33
CTTTGTTGCGCATGGGCCGGAGTTGATGGTGATTGACGAGATACAGCGTGCGCCGGCCCTGTTGCAAGCCATCAAAAAGGATGTTGACGAGAACACGGCACCAGGGCGATTTTTATTAACGGGCTCGGCCAATATCCAGTCCAGTCCGAGGGTGACGGAGTCTTTGGCCGGGCGCGTGGCGCACCTGCGATTGAGGCCTTTTTCTGCGGGCGAGTTGGCAGGCGTGTCACCCACGTTCCTGGACCGCGCAGCGCGTGAAGATTGGGCTGGCTTGCATGCTGGTTTTACTGCGCTGACAAGTTCATCACTTACAGCGCAGGAACCTTTGCCCCTGTCTGGTAAGGATGTCGTGCTGATTCAGGCCATGCGAGGTGGCTACCCTGAAGTGCAGCGCCTTCCTGCAAAAGGCGTGCGGCGCTGGCACCTTGATTACATCGCCGCACTGATGGCTCGGGACTTGCAGGACATTGCGAACATCAGGCGCAAGGACAGCATGGCAAAGTTGTTGGAAGTGCTGGCGGCCTGGTCATGCAAGTTGATGGATGTCAGTGCCATCGGCACGCAGTTGGCTCTGGCCCGGCCCACGCTGGAGTCTTATATCAATGCGCTGGAGTCCTTGTTTTTGGTGGAACGTGTGCGGCCATGGGCCAAGTCAGATTACGCGCGTGTGAGCAAGCAGGACAAACTGGTGATGACCGACACCGGATTGGTTGCAAGCCTGTTGCGTTGGCAATTTGACAAGGTACGACTGGATGCGGATCAAAGCGGCAAGTTGGTGGAGGGTTTTGTGTTTGCGCAACTGGCATCCCACATCGACGCGCAAGAAGAAATGTATGGCCTGACCCACTATCGCGACCGCGAGCAGCGTGAAATTGACTTTGTTATTGACACGCCAGACGGCATGACGATTGGCGTTGAGGTCAAGGCCGGCTCGGCGGTGGGGCTGGACAGCTTCAAGCACCTTTCATGGTTTCGTGAGCGCATGCTTGAAAAAAATGCACCTTTCCGGGGTGTGGTGCTTTACACCGGCGACCAGGTACTGCGCTTCGGCGAGCACATGTGGGCGGTTCCCATGCATGGGCTGTGGAGTTCGTAGGTCAGATTCAGTCAGCGCACCAGCGCCCGCGCCGCTGCGCCATCCAGCGCTTTCTGGGCAAACTCGGCGCGCAAGGCTCTGAGCTTCTCACGCGGGTCTTCCTTTACCGTGGCTTGATCCAGCCCCATTTCGGCAATGAAGCGACTGGGCTGGGCGGCGATCATCTCGCGGCCTTTTTTGCGTTTGCGCGTCCAGCTCACGGCCAGGCTGCGCTGGGCGCGGGTGATGCCGACGTACATCAGGCGGCGTTCTTCCTGCAAGTGCGTGGTGAGGGTTTCGCTGGCGGCCTCAAGTGCTGCCGCACGCAGCGCGCTGGATGCGTTGCTGGCGGGGGCGTCGTCCGGGTTGTCACGCAGCTTGAAGGGCAGCATGCCTTCGGTCACGCCGACCAGCATCACATGCGGCCATTCCAACCCTTTGGCCGCGTGCAGCGTGGACAGTGTGACCACGTTCTGGTCGGTCTCGCGTTCACTGATGGTGGACAACAGCGACACGGTTTGCGCCACCTCCAGCAGCGACTTGACCTCGCCTGCCGTGCTCACACCGGCCGCATCGTCAATCTGGCCGCCACAGCGAGCGCTCATCCAGTCGCAAAAGTCGAGCACGTTGCTCCAGCGTGCGGCGGCCACTTTTTCGCTGTCTTCGCCGTCTTGCAGGTATTGCTCAAAGCCGATGTCCTTGAGCCAGTCGAGCAAAAAGGTTTTGGCGGCCTCAGCGCCGAGCGTGTGGCGGGCGCGGAATTCGAGGTCGTTGATCTCGCGGCCAAACTCGTGCAGGCTGCCCAGCGCCTTGCCAGAGATCACTGCCCCGAGGCTGCTGGAAAACAGCGCCTCGAACATGCTGACCCGGTATTTGCTGGCAAAGTCGCCCAGGTGTGCCAGCGTCTGGTGGCCAATGCCGCGTTTGGGCGTGGTCACGGCGCGCAAAAACGCCGGGTCGTCGTTGTTGTTGATCCACAGGCGAAACCAGGCGCACAGGTCCTTGATCTCGGCGCGGTCAAAAAAGCTGGTGCCACCCGAAACCTTGTACGGAATGGACACCTTGCGTAGCGCTTTCTCAAAAGTTTTGGCCTGGTGGTTGGCGCGGTAGAGCACGGCAAAGTCCCTGAACTCCTTGAACTGCGGCCCTGCCTGGTTCAGGCCGCTGGCGCGCAGACTCTGGATGCGCGCCACGGTGCGCTCGGCTTCGTGCTCTTCGGTATCGGCATCGACCACCCGCACCGGCTCACCTTCGCCCAAGTCGCTCCACAGGTTTTTGGGGTAGAGCTTGGGATTCGGGCCGATGACGTTGTTGGCGGCACGCAATATGGCACTGGTGGAGCGGTAGTTTTGCTCCAGCTTGATGACTTTCAGCGCCGGGAAGTCAATCGGCAGTTTTTTCAGGTTGTCGAGCGTGGCGCCGCGCCAGCCGTAAATCGACTGGTCGTCGTCGCCCACCGCCGTAAAGCGGGCTTGTGCCGGGTCTTTGCCACCGACCAGCAGTTTCAGCAGATCGTATTGGGTGGCGTTGGTGTCCTGGTATTCGTCCACCAGAATATGCCCCACCTTGGCCTGCCACTTTTGCCGGACAGCCTCATGGTTTTGCAGCAGTTTGAGCGGCAGGCTGATCAGGTCGTCAAAGTCCACGCTTTGGTACGCCGTGAGCCGCTCTTCGTAATGCGCCATCACGCGGGCGATGATGCGCTCGGAGTCGTTGCCGGCGGCGGCCAGCGCCGCTGCCGAGTTCATTCCCTGGTTTTTCCACAAACTGATGGTCCATTGCCAGCTGCGCGCGGTGGCGGCATCGACACTGCCGCCAGCGTCTTTCAGGATGCTGTTGACGTCGTCGCTGTCAAGAATCGAAAAGTTGGCTTTCAGGCCCAGCGCCGCGCCGTCCTCACGCAGCAGGCGCACGCCCAGCGCGTGAAAGGTGCAGATGACCGCGTCCTTGGCCGCCTTGCCGATCAGGCCACGGGCGCGTTCGCGCATCTCGGCGGCAGCCTTGTTGGTGAAGGTGATGGCGAAGATGTTTTTGGCTGCCACGCCCGACTGGATCAGGCGGCCGATCTTGTGGGTGATGACGCGTGTTTTGCCCGAGCCGGCACCGGCCAGCACCAGGCAGGGGCCGTGCATGTAGTTCACTGCTTCTTGCTGGGCCAGGTTCAGGCCGGTCGAGGGGGAGGGGGAGGACATCAGAAACAACTTTCGCGAAGGGCGAATCATACCCAGTCGCGGTGTGCTGCCCATGGATCAATCATGCCCTGGAAAAGGGTTTTGGAATCTGCCTGAATATTCATCAACGATCTGGCGCTACGTGCGCCAGAGCACTGACCTGCTTGCTTGCAGGCGATTAAATCGAGTTGCTAACGCGTGTTAACACACCCTCAGTTGAGGGCGGGCATTGCGAAGGAGCCTGCTATGTATATCGGTGTCGGCACTGTCTTGTTCCTCATCATTCTCTATATTTTGCTGCGCTGATTATTTCAAGCGACGGCAAACCATCCACCAAGAAGACCCTGGCGGTCGTCTTGGTGCTCAGCAGGCGATCGGCCTGAGGCCAAGGCCTCAATCGCCCGTCACAAAGTCGATAAAACCGCGCTCGACGTCGGTGGCGACCAGCTTGACGCGAACTTTATCGCCAACCTTGAAGCTGGTCTGGCCGTGCACCAGCTTGCCCTCGGCGGGCGGCGCAAAAAGCCGCACCCAAATGCCATCGGCGGTGCTGCCGGTGACGAGCGCGTCAAAGTGCTGGCCAACGCGCGCTTCCAGCAAAAGCGCGGCTTCGGACTTGCGCAGGCGCCGCTCGACCTTCTGGGCGGCGTCTTCCTGGCGCGTGCAATGCAGGGCCAGATCGGCCAGTTCAGCGTTCGAATAGGGTTGCGGCTGATCGGCCAGCGCCGCCTTGAGCAGACGTGAGGTGATCAGGTCGGGAAAACGCCGGTTCGGGGCGGTGGCGTGGGTGTAGTCGCGCACGGCCAGGCCAAAGTGGCCGATGGGCGGGCCAGCGGGTGTCTCCACCACGTATTCGCCCGATCCCATGAGCCGCACGATCACCAGCGACAAATCGGGAAAGCGCAAGGGGTCTGCCTGGCGGCGCTTGGCCAGAAAAGCCTCAAGCGCTTTGGAGTCAGGCTCGGCTGGCAGGGTTTCGTTGTACTCCTGGGCCACGGCCACAATGCGCTGCCAGCGCTCGGGCGAACGCACCACGCGCCGCAACGCCGCGCCGCCACGCCCTGCCAGGTAACGCGCGGTGCAGCCGTTGGTGGCAATCATTACTTCCTCGATCAACTGGCGCGCCCGGTTTTGCACCTGCTGACGGATATCGACCACCTGCTCACCGTCAAACACGGCGCGCGGCTGAAAGGTCTCGAGTTCCAGCGAGCCTTCAGTGCGCCGGCGCAGCCGCAGGCGCTGGGCCAGCGCGTCCTGGGTGCGCAGTTGCGCTTCCATACCGGGCACGGAAGCTGCGGCAGCCGGCAGCGCGGCGTTGCCGTCGATCCAGGCGCTGACCGCGTCATAGTCCAGCTTGGCCTTGTTGCGCACCCGGGCGCGGTACACCGTGGCGCCTGCCAGCGAGGCATCGGCGTTGAAGACCATCTCGGTCACCAGCGCGAGCCGGTCTTGGTCAAAGTTGAGCGAGGTCAGGTCAGTGGACAGGCGCTCGGGCAGCATCGGGAAAATGCAGGCCGAGGTGTACACCGAGGTGGTGTTGGTGAGCGCGTGCTCGTCGATGGCGCTGCCTTTCTTGACCAGCGCGTCCACATCGGCAATGGCCACCCACAGCCTGACCACGCCCTGGTCCAGCGGCTCGCACACCGTGAGCTGGTCCAGGTCGCGCGAGTCCTCGTTGTCGATGGCGCACCACAGCAGGCTTGTCAGGTCGTGAATATCGGGGCCCGTCTCGCTGCCGGGGCCGGTAATGCTTGTCAGCTCGCGCTCGACACGCGCCGGAAACTCAGGCTCAAGCCCGCGCTCGATCATGGCAAGGGTGGCAATGCGGATCAGGTCAGCGCGGTGATGCGGATGGCTGGGCTTCATGGCGTTAGCGCCTTGTCTATCGCCTTGCCCATCGCTCTTTCCACAGCCCTCTCCAGCGCCTGCACAAACATGGCGGCTACATCAAAGCCGGTCTGGTCAAAAATTTCCTGGAAACAGGTTGGGCTGGTCACGTTGATCTCGGTCAGGCTGTCGCCAATTACGTCCAGCCCCATCAGCAACAGGCCGCGCTGGGCCAGCACTGGGCCGATGGCCTCGGCAATCTCACGGTCACGTGCGCTCAAGGGCTGCGCCACGCCCTTGCCACCTGCGGCCAGGTTACCGCGCACTTCGCCACCTTGCGGAATGCGTGCCAGGCAGTAGGGCACCGGCTCGCCGCCAATCACCAGAATGCGCTTGTCGCCCGCAGAGATGGCGGGTAGGAATTTTTGCACCATCACGGTCTGGGCGCCATCGCGGTTCAGTGTTTCGGTGATCGACCCTAGGTTCAAGCCGTCGGCCTTGACCCGAAAGATGCCTGTGCCGCCCATGCCGTCGAGCGGCTTGAGAATGATGTCGTGGTGCTCGGCATGAAAGCGCTTGATGTCTTGCGCGTCGCGCGTGACCAGGGTCGGGCCGATGAATTGGGGCCATTCCATGATGGCCAGCTTTTCCGGGTGGTCGCGCAGCGCGCGGGGTTTGTTGAACACTCGGGCGCCCTCGCGCTCGGCTTGTTCGAGCAAGTGGGTAGCGTAGAAAAATTCACTGTCGAACGGTGGGTCTTTGCGCATCACCACCGCGTCGAAGGCCCTGATGGCCTGCCCGCGCTCGTCGGGTGCTTGTTGCGCTGCGCTGAACCAGTGCACCGGGTCGCCGTTCAAGGTAATGTCGCGCACAAACGCGGTCACCGGCCCACCGCGCTGCCACATGATGTCTTTAGGCTCGCAGGCGCTGATCTGGTGGCCACGGGCCTGCGCCTCACGCATCATGGCAAAGGTGGTGTCTTTGTAAATTTTGAAGGATTCGAGTGGGTCGGCGATGAATAACAGGTGCATTGGGGTTCCTCTAGTCAGTTGAGGACAGAGCAAATTTGCTGCGCAAATCTTGGTCTGTCCCGCAAGTTTTTAAATCTCTATCTTGCTGCCCAACTCCACCACCGAGTTGCTGGGCAGCTTGAGGAAGCTGGCCGCACCGCTGGCGTTCAGGTGCATTTGGGCAAACAGTTTTTCGCGCCAGTGTGCCATACCACCGCCAAGCTTGGGCGCGATGGTGTCGCGGCTCAGGAAGTAGCTGGTGCTCATGGGGTTCAGCTCGAACCCACGGCCCTTCATCAACTGCAGGGCGCGCGGCAAGTCGGGGTCGTTCTTGAAGCCGTAGTTCACCACCACCTGCCAGCAGTCGCGCCCCAGAGCCTCGATATTGAGCCGCCTGTCCATGCCGATCCACGGCACTTCGTGGTTGACCACGGTGACAAACAGGTTGACTTCATGCAGCACTTTGTTGTGCTTGAGGTTGTGCAGCATGGCGTTGGGCACGGTACCGGGCGCAGCGGTCAAAAACACCGCCGTGCCCGCCACGCGGGTCGGCGGGCTGACAAAAACCGCTTCCAGAAAGCTCGTCAGGTCAATGGCATCGGTGGCCAGTTTTTGGTTCATCAGGCGGCGGCCGTCTTTCCAGGTCAGCATCAGCGTGAAGACACCGGCGGCAATCAGCAGCGGGAACCAGCCGCCATCAATCAACTTGAGCATGTTTGAGCTGAAAAATGCAAGGTCAACGACAAAAAACACGCTGGTAATCGCCAGGCACAGTGCCAGCGGGTAACGCCAGACGTAGCGGCTCACGAAGAAGGTCAGCACCGTGGTAATCAGCATGTCCAGCGTCACGGCAATGCCATAAGCCGCTGCCAGGTTGCTCGACGACTTGAACAGCATCACTGCGAGCACGATCAGTACAAACAGGCCCCAATTGACGAACGGCATGTAGATTTGGCCGGTTTCCCGCACGCTGGTGTGCAGCACCTGAAAGCGTGGCAAATAACCCAGTTGAATGACTTGCTTGGTGACCGAAAAGGCACCGGTGATCAGCGCCTGCGAGGCAATCACGGTGGCCAGCGTGGCCAGGCCGACCAGCGGCAAAAGCGCCCAGTTGGGGGCCATCATGAAAAACGGGTTTGTCACCGCCTCGGGTTGACTCAGCAGCAGCGCACCTTGGCCAAAATAGTTCAGCGTCAGGCACGGCATGACAATGAGAAACCAGGCCAGCCGGATCGGCTTTTTGCCAAAGTGGCCCATGTCGGCGTACAGGGCCTCGCCACCGGTCACGCACAGCACCACCGCACCCAAAATGATGAAGGTGACGAGCGGCTCGGCCCACATGAAAACCAGCGCGTAGTGCGGGCTGAGCGCCCACAGAATCTCGGGGTTGTGAAAGATGTGCGACACGCCCAGCACGGCAATGCAGGCAAACCAGACCAGCGTGATGGGCCCGAAAAACTTGCCGATGTCGGCGGTGCCGCGTTTTTGCACGGCAAACAGGCCAAACAAGATCAACAGCGTGAGCGGGATCACCGCCTTCTTGAAATTGGGCGACACCACCTCCAGACCTTCGACCGCAGACAACACAGAAATAGCAGGGGTAATCACGCCGTCGCCGTAAAACAAACAGGTGCCAAAAATACCCACGTACAGCAGCACACGCCGCAGGCGGGGCTTGTGTCTGACCGACTGCGAGGCCAGCGCCAGCATGGCCACCAGGCCACCCTCACCGTTGTTGTCGGCGCGCAGCACCAGCGTCACATATTTCAGTGAGATGATGACGGTAAGCGTCCAGAAAATGATCGACAAGACGCCCATCACGTTATCGGTGGTAAACGGCACGTGGCCGGAGCCAAACACCTCCTTGACGGCGTACAGCACGCTGGTGCCGATGTCGCCATAGACGACACCGATGGCGCCAAGAGTCAGGGCGCGCAACGAAGATTGGGACGTTGCCAAATAGTCACCCAGGGGCGTCAGAAACGCAGGCTACTCGAAATCTTGCGCATCCGGGTCAGTGGCTTCCAGCTCGTAGCTGGCGGCGAGCATGGCCAGGCGTCCGATCACGCCGTACATGTAGAAGCGGTTGGGCACGCTGGCGCCGGGTTTGACGCCCGGTTGCGGCAGTTGGGTGCTGAGCTCGAATGCCAGCGGCACATAGCCGGCACCCGGCGCATTGAGGTTTTCGTCGATGCTGCGGTTGGCGTGGACCCGGTAGAAGCCGCCCACCACGTAGCGGTCCATCATGTAGACCACCGGTTCGGCCACGGCGTCGTTGACGCGCTCTTGCGTGAGCACGCCTTCCTGCACCATGAAGTCATGCGGCAAAAGCGGTGTTTTGCGGCCTTTGGTCAGGCTCTGAATGCGCGCATCCAGAGCCTGCATGTCCTTGACGTCGCGTACGGTGACGATACCCAGCTCGTGCGTGCCGTGGTCGGCCTTGACCACCACGAACGGTTTTTCCTTGATGCCGTATTCTTTGTATTTGCGTTTGACGCGGGTCAGCACCGTGTCGACCTGGTTGTGCAGGCATTCGAGGCCTCTTTCCTGGTCGAGATTGACGTTTTCGCAGCGGTCGAACAGCGGATAGATCAACCAGGGGTCCACCCCCAGCAGTTTACCCAGGCGCTTGGCCACTTCTTCATAGCATTTGAAGTGCGTGCTTTTGCGCCGTGTGGGCCAGCCCGCGTGCAGCGGCGGCAGCAGGTATTGCTCGTAGGTTTCTTCGAGAATGCCGGGCACGCCGGCGCTCAGGTCGTTGTTGAGCAAAATGGTGCATGGGTCGAAGTCTTTCAGGCCAAGGCGGCGCTTGGTCCGGATGACCGGCTCGAGCGTGACGTGCTCGCCGTTTTGCAGCTCAAAAACAGTGTTTTTCTTGACCGCCGGATCGATCGAGCCGAGCCGCACATTGAGCCCTGCCATGTTGAAAATGCGCTGCAACTGGGCCAGGTTGGCCAGGTAAAAGCTGCTGGGCTGGCCGTTTTCAGGGATCACCAGCAGGTTGCGCGCCTCAGGGCATATTTTTTCGATGGCCGCCATGGCCGCCTGCACCGCGAGCGGCAGCATCTCGGGCGTGAGGTTGTTCCAGCCGCCGGGATAGAGGTTGGTGTCCACCGGGGCCAGCTTGAAGCCGGCGTTGCGCACGTCTACCGAGCTGTAAAACGGCGGTGTGTGCTCCATCCACTCCAGCCGGAACCAGCGTTCGATGGCGGGCATGGAGTCCAGCACGCGCTGCTCCAATTCGTTGATGGGGCCCGTCAGGGCGGTGATCAGGTGCGGGACCATAGGAAACCTTGCAAAGTGTGGAAAATCATTTTAAGCGGTGGCGTTTGGGCCTCAAAAGCATCAGCGCGGCTAAGCCATTGCATGGGTCAGAACAGTGCCTGGGTGGTAAGTTCCCGGGTCAGGCGCCGCCACCCGAATCAGCCACGCACTTCGCCTTCGCCCAACACCACGTATTTGAGCGAGGTCAGACCCTCGATGCCGACCGGGCCACGGGCGTGGAACTTGTCGGTGCTGATGCCAATCTCGGCCCCCAGCCCGTACTCAAAGCCATCGGCAAAGCGCGTGCTGGTGTTGACCAGCACACTCGCCGAGTCGACCTCGCGCAAAAACTGCTGCGCGTGCATGTGGTCGCGTGTCAGGATGGCGTCGGTGTGGTGGCTGGAGTACTGGTTGATGTGGGCGATGGCCTCATCCACACCGGCTACTACCTTGATGCTGATGACCGGCGCCAGGTATTCCTCGTACCAATCTGCCTCGCTGGCGGGCTGCAGCACCATTTTGTCCGGGCAGGCCTGTAGCAAGGCCAGGGCCTCGGGGTCGCAGCGCATCTCGACGCCCTTGGCCGCGTAAATGGCGCCGATCAAGGGTAAAAATTGGCCCGCTGCGCCGCGCGCCACCAGCAGGCTTTCGGTGGCGTTGCAGGGGCTGAACTTGTTGGTTTTGGCGTTGTCGGCCACTTTGACGGCCATGGCCAGATCACAGGGGTCGTCGACATAGGTGTGGCAATTGCCGTCGAGGTGCTTGATGACCGGCACTTTTGCGTCGCGGCTGATGCGCTCGATGAGCCCCTTGCCGCCGCGCGGAATGATCACGTCGACATACTGCGACATGGTGATGAGTTCACCCACCACGGCGCGGTCGGTGGTTTGCACCAATTGCACCGCATGGGCGGGCAGGCCAGAGTCAACCAACGCCTGTTGCACCAGCCGGGCCAGCGCCTTGTTCGACTCAATGGCTTCCGAGCCGCCGCGCAAGATGCAGGCGTTGCCGCTTTTGATGCTTAAAGACGCCGCCTCGATGGTGACGTTGGGTCGGCTCTCAAAAATCATGCCAAAGACGCCGATGGGCACGCGCATTTGCCCCACGCGGATGCCGCTGGGCTGCTGGCGCAAGGCGGTGATTTCGCCAATGATGTCGGCCATGGCGGCGAGTTGCTCGCAGCCCTGGGCGCAGGTTTCGATCACTTTGGGTGTGAGCCTGAGCCGGTCCACCATGGGTGTTGCCAGGCCCGCAGTCACGGCGCGCTCAAGGTCTTTGGCGTTGTCAATTTGCAGCGCCTCAACATTGGCGCGCAGCAGGTCGGCAAGTTTGCGCAAGGCGGCATTTTTAATTGCGGCCGCCGCCTTGGCCATGAGGGCGGAGGCTTGTTTGGCCTGCAGCCCAAGGGTTTGGGTGTCGGTGGTGTTTGTCGTGGTGCTCATGGTGGATCAGGGGTGTGGCATTGCCTCCGGCAAGGCCCGGCCCAGTTGGCGCTCGAGTTGAGTCAGCGAGATCACACCGCGGATGCGCGCCGGGTCTTGCTGCGTGGCAGCCTGCACCACCACCAAGTGGCTATGCTTGAGTTTTTTGAAGGTAGCGATCACCTGCGCCACGGTGCTTGTCGTGAGTTCCTTAAAGTCGAGCGCATCCAGCATGGCCAGCGGCGTCATGACATCAGCCACCGACAGGTCCTGGCGCCGTATGTGGCGCTCGTTGATCTGGCGCATCGGCTTTTCGCCGACCAGGTCGGCCAGCGTGATCAGGCCATCAACGCATGGGTAACCGCTCACCACAAAGAGCGAGCGCACGCCCTGGTAGATCATGGACTGCTCGGCCTGGTCCAGCGAAATGTGCGGGTCGATGGTGGCCGCCTTGACGCTGGCCAGGTCGGTCATGACCTCGATGCCGGGCGACTGTTCCGTTACCGCGCCTTGCGCCTTGGGCTGCGCTTGCGGAATGCAGGTGTTGGCGGAAAAGCGGAAGGTGGACAGGGCTCTGGCGTGCATGGTGGGATCTCCTCGGGAGGGTTGTTATAGGGGGCGGAAAATCAGCGAAGCGGCAACTTTGATGTTGCTGATCGAGTATGGAATCGTACTTGATTTGCATTGGCAAGTTTGCAGGGCGCCAAGTGATTGGCGTAAGCCAGGCCATCTGGGGAAAACACCAGGTTCGTAGCCTGGATGAGACGCAGCGTAATCCGGGGATTGTTGCGCCAACGTATCACTTCATGGCACAAAGTCAGCGCGGATTCCGCTGCGCTTCATCCGGGCTACATGACAACCAGGCTACGGCTGCCGTGCAGGTCCGGCGCCTGCCGCAGGTAAAAACAGCGACTGCAAATCGTTTAAAAAGTCAAAGCCACGCACGCTGGGTTGGATGTGTGTGCCGTCCACCCTCAGCAAACCCTGAGCCTGCGCTTGTTGCAGGCCGGCTTGCAGGGCAGACAGCGGCATGCCGGTGCGCTCAGCAAACAGGCCGACATCGAAGCCACCCGCCAACCGCAGCGCGTTGAGCATGAACTCGAACGGCAGCTCGGCGCGCTTGACCTCATCGTCCTGCACCACGCATTGCCCGGCCAGCGCCTGGGTCATGTAAAGCTCGGGGTTGCGGGCGCGCACCTGGCGCACCACGCGGTGCGCAAAACTGAGCTTGCTGTGGGCGCCGGCGCCAATACCCAGGTAGTCGCCGAATTGCCAGTAGTTCACGTTGTGCGCACTGGCGTGGCCGGGGCAGGCGTAGGCCGAGACCTCGTAGCGCTGCAGGCCCGCCGCGCCGGTCAGGTCGGTGATCAGGTCGAGCATGTCGGCGGCCAGATCGTCGTCCACGGTGGCTGGCGGGAACTTGGCGAAGTAGGTGTTGGGCTCGATCGTGAGGTGGTAAATCGACAGGTGTTTGGGCGCCAGCGCCAGCGCGGTCGCCACATCGGCGCGCAACTGCTCGAGCGTCTGGCCGGGCAGGGCGTACATCAAATCAAGGTTGAAGGTGTCAAACGCCTGCACCGCCTCTTCCACCGCCGCGAGCGCCTGGGCGCGGTCATGCACCCGGCCCAGCGCGCGCAAAAAATCGTCGTTGAAGCTTTGCACGCCAACCGACAGCCGTGTGACACCGGCGCTGCGATAGGCCCTGAAGCGGTCTTTCTCGAAGGTGCCAGGATTGGCTTCAAGGGTGATTTCGGCGTTAGGAGCCAGCCGCACCCGCGCCCGGATGCCGCCTAGCAACGCGTCGATGGCGGGCGGTGAAAACAGGCTGGGCGTGCCGCCGCCGATGAACACGGTTTGCACGCTGCGGCCCCAGATCAGCGGCAGCGCGGCTTCCAGATCGGCCATCAGCGCGTCGATGTAGTGTTGCTCGGGCAACTCGGCGGCGCGCATCTCATGCGAATTGAAGTCGCAATAAGGGCATTTTTTGAGGCACCAGGGCAGGTGCACGTAGAGCGACAAGGGCGGCAGGCTGGCCAGTTGCAGCGTGCCAGGGCGCATGTAGTGCTGGATGTCGCGTGTCGTGACAGGCGCATCCGTCAAAGGGGTTTCTGGCTGGATCGGGATCATCGAGATTGTTAGACGTGAACTGCGCAGCAGCCGGATGGGGCGACCGCCTCATACTGGGGTACCAGAAATCGGCGATCACCCCATCCGGCTGCTGCGCCGACAGGGCGGAGCGCTTGCAAAGGTCTTTTGGATACCAGAAACCCAAATAACGATTGACGACCGATTTTTTTGGAACGAGCGTCTAGCGAGGTAGGCCCTGTGGGGGGCTGACGATTTCTGGTACTCCAGTATGAGGAAGCCGCCCACAGGGCCTGCCTCGCGGGTTCCGTAATGAACGGACGTTGCCTTGGTTTCAACTTCCCAGCGTTCGCATGATCGAAACTCACAACCAACGCTCACGCATCAACGCCACCATTGCAGCCGCAGCCCGCCCCCGGTGGCTATGGGCGTTTTTAACTTCCACCTGCAGTTGGGCAAAGGTTTGGCCGAACTCGGGGACGAACATCACCGGGTCAAAGCCAAAACCGTTGGAACCCATGGGCTCACGGGCGATCTCGCCCACCACCCGGCCCACTGCCACCAGCGGCTCCGGGTCATCGGCCGAGCGCAGCGCCACCAGTGTGCTGACCAGTGCTGCGCGCCGGTTGTCAATGTCGGCCATCTGCTCCAGCAACGCGCGCACGTTGTTGTCGTCGCCCTTGGGGTAGCCGAATTGGGTGGCATAAAAAGCGGTTTGCACACCCGGCAGGCCGCCAAAGGCATCCACACACAAACCGGCATCGTCGGCCATGGCGGGCAGGCCGCTGAGCTGGGCAGCGTGGCGCGCCTTGGTCAGCGCGTTTTCGATGAACGTGTGAAATGGCTCAGGCGCCTCCGGAATGCCCAGGCTGCCTTGCGTGATCAGATCAAAACCCAGCGGCGCAAACATGGCCTGCAGTTCAGCCAGTTTGCCGGGGTTGTTGGAGGCTAAAACAAGTTTCATGAGCGTGACGGCTCGGCGAGCGCAGCCTGTTGCAATTGGACCAACTCACGAATGCCCTGGTCGGCCAGGGCCAGCAGGGCATCCATCTCAAGGCGGCTGAAGGCGGCGCCCTCTGCCGTGCCTTGCACCTCCACGTAATGGCCGCTGGCCGTCATCACCACATTCATGTCGGTGTCGCAGGCCGAGTCCTCGGTGTATTCCAGGTCCAGCAGCGCCGTGCCCTGCACGATGCCAACCGAAATCGCCGCCACGGCTTCGCGTATGGGGGATTGGCTCAGCTTGCCTTGCGCCAGCAAGCCGTTGACAGCGTCTTGGGCGGCCACAAAAGCGCCGGTGATGGCTGCAGTGCGGGTGCCGCCATCGGCCTGGATCACGTCGCAATCCAGGTGCAGCGTGCGCTCACCGAGCAGTGACAAATCGAACACCGAGCGCAGGGCGCGGCCGATCAGGCGCTGGATTTCCTGGGTGCGTCCGCTTTGCTTGCCACGCGCGGCCTCGCGGTCGCTGCGGCTGTGGGTGGCGCGCGGCAGCATGCCGTATTCTGCGGTAACCCAGCCCTGGCCGCTGCCTTTTTGGTGCGGCGGCACCTTGTCGAGCACCGAGGCATTGCACAGCACCTTGGTATGGCCAAATTCAACCAGCACCGAGCCTTCGGCGTGGCGGGTGTAGCTGCGAGTGAGGGTGACCGGACGCAGGGCGTTGGCGGCGCGTGCGCCTGTTCTGGGGTAGGGTGTCATGTTAAAAGCTCAAATCAAGGGGGGTGCGGCTGGTGTCTGCAAGTGACTCCGGTTCGGCTGCCGGGGTGTCGGGTGCTTGCCACCCGAGCGCCACACAGGTGACGTTGTCGCCGCGATGACCGGCCTGAAGCAGCGCCTGATCAACCAGCGCCTGCACTGCAATTTCAACCGTCTGCTGGCTCAGCTGACTGACGATGTCGTGCTCGGGCAGGATCGACCACAAGCCATCGGAGCACAACATCAGTTTGTCGTCGTGCTGCAAGGTGACGGACTTGGCCACACTAAAGACGGGCTTGACGGGTGAGCCCAGGCAGGTGAACAACACGTTGCGGTTGAGCTCGGTTGGCGTAGGCATGGCCGCAGCATGGCGCTGGCGCCCACGTTCGGCAAAAGAATGATCCTGAGTGCGGGTCAGCAGTTGCTGCTGGCGCACCATGTACAGCCGCGAGTCGCCACAGTGGGCCCAGCTCACTTGGCCCGACTGGATGACTGCCACCACCAAGGTGGTGCGCGGCGAATCGGGCATGCCTTTGCTGTGGGCGTAGTTCAGAATCCGCAAGTGCGCGCCCATGATGGCGTCGCCCAGAAAATCTGCCACGTCAGCAAGTTTGGGTTGTGCCATTTTCTGGAACATGGCAGCCACGGTCTCGATGGCAATGCTGGCGGCCATTTCGCCCTCGGGGTGCCCGCCCAGGCCGTCGGCCAGCATCAGCACGACACTTTCGCGCGTGTAGCAGTAGCCCATGCGGTCTTCGTTGGTCTTGCGTCCGCCTTGGCGACTCATCTGGAAAACTGAGAACAGCATCAGAAGTTCTTGCCGATCTGGGTGACCATGAGGACGGTTTTTTTGGTGCTGGTCACCACGTTGTCAAACTGAAGCTTGAACTTGTCGCCCACGGTGAGCTGGGTGAAACGCCTTGCGCCGGTGCGGTTGAGTTCTTTTTGCAGGGCAAACACGGTCTGCGGCCGCTTGAGCGGGTCGATCTCCATGCACCAGTGCACGATCTCCAGCAGGTCGTCGGAGTAAACGCCGTGCAAACGCTTGAGCGTGCTGGCGGTTTTGTCGGATGGCACACGTTGCGGCGCATCGCTGGGGGGGTAGCCGTGCATGCAGGCAAACATGCACGCGCCGATGGCGTAAATATCGGTCCACGGGCCCATGGTGGTGTCGCGCCGGTACATCTCGGGTGCGGCAAAGCCGGGGGTGTACATGGGGCGGACGAAGTTGCCCTCTTTGCTCAGCACCTCGCGCGCAGCGCCAAAGTCGATCAGCACGGCCTTGTTGTCATCGGTGATGAAAACGTTGGCGGGCTTGATGTCAAGGTGCAGCATTTTGTGCTGGTGGACAATGCGCAGGCCACGCAAAATTTCATCGAACAGCGAGCGAATGGTGGATTCGCGGAACACCTTGGCTTGCCTGCGATTGCGCGCCACCACAATGAAGTCCTGTAGGCTGGCGCCTTCCAGGTAATTCATCACCATGTAAACGGTTTCGTTTTCCCGAAAAAAATTCAGCACGCTGACCACCGAAGGGTGGGAAATTTGCGCCAGCGAGCGCCCTTCTTCAAAAAAACTTTTCAGGCCCAGCCGGTACAGCGACAGTTTGTCAGGCGCCACCTGCGGCAGCAATTGGCCTGGCGAGCGCGAGGCCAGCGACGCGGGCAGGTATTCCTTGATGGCCACCAACTGGCCGTCGGCAACCGCTGCCAAATAAACCACACCAAAACCACCTGCGGCAACCCGGCGGATCACCTGGTAGCCACCGATCATGGTGCCTGGCGTTAGCGGTGAGGGTTTGGGGTTGGCCATATTTATAAAGAAGTGGGCATCGGTTGGCGTTGGAACCGGGTTATTCTTGCCACCATTCAACACACAACGGATGATTGCCATGTCAGTTTACAGCATGACGGGTTACGCTAGCGCCCAGCACAACCCCGCCGCCAATCCCTCGGCGGCCGACGCTGGCGCAGCGCCAAGCGGGCGGCTGGGTCTTGAGATCCGCTCGGTCAACAGCCGATATCTCGATTTGACCTTCAAGCTCAGCGATGAGTTGCGCAGCTTTGAGCCGGCCCTGCGCGACTTGTTGGTGAGCCGCCTCAAGCGCGGCAAAGTGGAGGTGCGTGCCTTTCTGGAAAGTCAGGCGGCCAGCCTGGTGGCCGACCCCTCCACGCGGCTGCTGCAACGCCTCAACACGATTCAGGACAGCGTCAGGGCCTGGTTGCCGCTGGCCACGCCGCTGAGCGTGGCCGATGTCATCCGGCTGACGGCAGGCACCACGCAGAGCGAGCACGATTGGCAGACCGACCTGCTGGCGCTGGCCGAGCAGGTGTTGGCGGCGCTGCTGGCGGCGCGCGAACGCGAGGGCGCGCGGCTGGCCTTGATGCTGCAAGATCGCATGGCGCAACTGCGCAGCCTGGCGGCGCAAGCCGAGCCGCTGGTGCCGCAACTGGTGGCACAACAACGCCAGCGTTTTCTGGACCGTTGGCGCGATGCCATGGGGCTGGTTGAAGGCGGCGCCTTGCCCGAAGCCGCGCAAGACCGGGCGCTGGCCGAGGCCACCGCGTTTGCCATTCGCATCGATGTGGCCGAAGAGCTGACGCGCCTGAGCTCGCACCTCGATGAGGTGGCGCGCCTGGTTGCCAAGGGCGGCGACATTGGCAAGCGACTCGACTTTTTGATCCAGGAAATGCACCGCGAGGCCAACACGCTGGGTTCCAAATCAGCGGCGCTGGAACTTACGCACATTTCGGTGGACATGAAGGTGCTGATCGAGCAAATGCGCGAGCAAGTGCAAAACATAGAATAAGGAATTGCGCAAAACAGCCTCAGCGTCGTTGCCCCGCCTTGCCGTACGCCTGTACTGTCGGCGTCGGGACGCCTAGCTGGGACAATTTTGCGTAAGTCCAAAGAATAAGCCCAACGCCGTCATAAAAAAGAGCCTGCTGTGATCGACTACCCCGGAAATTTGTTTGTTGTGGCCGCGCCGAGCGGCGCCGGCAAGTCAAGCCTGGTCAATGCCTTGCTGGAGCTTGACGCCTTGGTGCGGCCGTCGGTGTCGCACACCACGCGCGCCCCGCGTGGCCAGGAAAAGCACGGGCGCGAGTACTTTTTTGTCTCCGAGCCCGAGTTTGACGCCATGGTGCAAAGCAATGCTTTTGTTGAATGGGCGCTTGTGCACAACCACCGCTACGGCACGTCGAAAAGGGCGATTGAAGAGCGCATGGCGCAGGGCTCGGACGTGATCCTGGAAATTGATTATCAGGGCGCATTGCAAATCAAGAGCCTGTTTGCCAACGCCGTCACGCTGTTTATTTTGCCGCCGAGCTGGGACGAGTTGCGTTCCCGCCTGGAGCGCCGCGGCGAAGATGCTCCTGAGGTGATTGACGTTCGGCTGCAAAACGCCGCAGCCGAGATGGCGCAGGTGTCGCAATTCGACTTCGTTATAATCAACGAGTCTTTTGACCGCGCCGTGTTTGACCTTAAGTGCATTGTCCATTCACAGCGACTCAAGTATCTGGCGCAACGCCGCGCCAGGGCAGACACCTTTCAAGCACTGCATATTGCCTAGTGCGCCCCACCTGGTTTTGGAGAATTCATGGCCCGTATCACTGTAGAAGACTGCCTGTTGCAGATTCCTAACCGCTTCCAATTGGTGTTGGCTGCTTCCTACCGCGCGCGCATGCTCAGCCACGGCCACACCGCCAAGGTCGAGAGCAAGAACAAGCCGGGCGTGACCGCCCTGCGTGAAATTGCGGCCGGCAAGGTGGGCGTTGAAATGCTGAAGAAAGTGCCCTTGTAAGGCTGGCCTTGTGCCGCCAGGAAAAGCACCGCTTGCGGTGCTTTTTTGTTTTAACTGCACAAATTCGCAGCGGGCAAGCTATATTCATGACATGTGTGCCACAACCAACCCGAACCCGCCAGAAGCAAGCCCCGACCTGCCCCGGCCCAAAGTGTTGAGTGTGGCTGAATCGAACGCCGCAGCGGCCAGTTTTGCGCGCCTGACCAGTCGGCTCGACTACCTCAACGCCAGCGACCTGGCCAGCGTCAAGTCGGCCTACCGTTACTCAGACGAGGCGCACCTGGGCCAACTGCGCAACAGTGGCGAACCCTACATCACCCACCCGATTGCGGTGACAGCCCAGTGCGCCGAATGGAAACTTGACGCCCAGGCGCTCATGGCCGCGCTGTTGCACGATGCCATGGAAGATACCGCAGTCACCAAGCCCGATTTGATCGAGCGCTTTGGTTCACCCGTGGCCGAATTGGTGGATGGCCTGACCAAGCTCGAAAAACTGCAATTCAACACGCGCGAAGAAAACCAGGCTGAGTCGTTCCGCAAAATGCTGCTGGCCATGTCACGCGATGTGCGGGTGATTCTGATCAAGCTCGCCGATCGCACCCACAACATGCGCACCCTGTCGGATGCGCCGCGCACCAAGTGGGGGCGCATTGCCTCTGAGACGCTGGAAATCTATGCGCCGATCGCCTACCGGTTGGGGCTCAATCAAACCTACCGTGAATTGCAGGACCTCTCGTTCAGATACCTGCGACCCTGGCGCTATGCCGTCTTGAGTAAAGCAGTCGCCAAGGCCCGCGGGCGTCGGCGTGACCTGATTCAAAAAGTACAAGCCGATCTGGAGGCAACATTTGAGCGCCATGGCATGGCGGTGCGCATCTTTGGCCGGGAAAAAACCCTGTTTTCGATCTACCACAAGATGAAAGACAAAAACCTGAGCTTTGCCCAGGTCACTGACATCTATGGTTTTCGCGTCATCGTGCCCGGCCTGATTGATTGCTACACCGCGCTTGGCCTGTTGCACCAGCTCTACAAACCGGTGCCCAATAAATTCAAGGATCACATTGCGCTCAGCAAAATCAACGGCTATCAGTCCCTGCACACCACACTGGTGGGGCCGTCAGGCATCAATGTGGAGTTTCAGGTGCGCACCGAGGCCATGAATCTGGTGGCAGAAACCGGTGTTGCCGCGCATTGGTTGTACAAGGAAAGTCCTGATGCGGCCAATGCCAACCCAGACCGCCTGGGGGTGAAGTGGCTACAGTCACTGCTTGACATTGGCAATGAAACGAACGACGCCAACGAGTTTTGGGAGCACGTCAAGGTTGATTTGTTTCCAGATGCGGTCTATGTCTTTACGCCAAAAAGCCGAATCATGTCGCTGCCGCGCGGCGCCACCGTGATTGATTTTGCCTACGCCATCCACAGCAACGTGGGTGACCGCGCTGTGGCGGCCAAGATCAACACCGAGCAGGTGCCGCTGCGCACCGAAGTGCAAAACGGTGATGTGATCGAGGTCATCACCGCCGAGGGCTCCCACCCCAATCCGGCCTGGCTGGGTTTTGTCCGCACGGCGCGGGCGCGCTCAAAAATTCGCCAGTATTTGCGCACCCTGGCGCAGGACGACTCGCAACACCTGGGTGAAAAAATGCTGGCACAAGCCTTGCGCGCCGAGGGCATCGACCATCTGCCCGACGAGCAAGGGCAGCTGACAGAGGTCTGGGACAAGTTGCTGCGCTTCAGTGGCAACCGCAACCGTTCTGATTTGCTGGTGGAAATCGGCCTGGGCCGGCGCATTGCCAGCATTGTGGCCAAACGCCTGGCCAAGTTGCTGTTCGATGCAGGCCAAAAACCCAACCCGCTGCTGCTCACGCGCGAGCGTTTCATGGCCGGCGATGCCGTAGCCCAAGGCAGCGTCGCCATTGACGGCAGCGAGACCACCTCGGTGCGCTTTGCCACTTGTTGTCGCCCCATTCCCGGCGATCCCATTGTGGGTTATCTGGGGCGTGGTGAGGGCCTGACGGTGCACCACAGGGAATGCCCGGTGGCCGTCAAGCTCAAGAACAAGGATAGTGATCGGTTCATGGCCGTCGAGTGGGCTGATGAGCCGGTGCGCGCTTTCGAGACCGCCATTGTGGTCACGGTCAACAATGACAAGGGCGTGCTGGCCAAGGTGGCTGCGGCCCTGTCCGCCGCCGAAGTGGACATCGCCCAGGTGACCATGGCTGACGAGTCACCGCATGGTGCCCTTGACATGAAGTTTGTCATTGCCGTGCGTGACGCGCAACAGCTCGAGAGCGCGCTGCGCAATTTGCGTCACACCCATGTGGTGCTGAAAGCACAAAGAGCGACCAACGGGCATTAGTCTGGCCGCTCCAGGCGCTCATCTGCGTGGCCTGGGTCAGGCAATTTCTTGCGTTTACGCCAAAACCTCTTCAGCAGCGGTTTGACGCTGGTGCCATGCACAAAAATGGACAAGGTGACCACAATCAGCGTCAATTGCATCAGTTCCAGTGCGAGGTCTTCAGGCAGACCATGGTCGATGGCAAACATCAGGTAGTACAAGGAGCCAATGCCACGCACGCCAAACCAGCCGATCAGTCCGCGAATGGTCCAGCTGGTGCCGCTGCCCGTCAAGCCGGTCATGACGCTCACCGGGCGCACCACCGCAAAGACAAACAGCGCCAGCGCTACCGCACGCCAACTCCAGGAATCCATAAACAGCGAGCCGCCGAGCAGCAACACCAGCATCATCTCCGAGAGTCGTTCCAGGTGCTCTTTGAAAACCAGTGATTGCGCGCTGATGGTGACGGCGGCAGCCTCTGGCAAAGTGACAGGCGGGACCGTTTCCGTGACGCAGTTGGGGCGCTGGATCGCCACTTGCAGGTCGCCACTCAGCTGCTTGAGTTCGGTCTGGCGCAGCGCCACGGCGGCAAAAAATACCGCCAGAAAACCCCAGGCGCCCACCATCACGCTCAGGCCATAGACCACACCGATCAAGCCCAGCCCGAGAAAGTCGTTCAGCAACGTCTGGTTGGGCGCCAGGCGGCGCAACTTGCGGCCCCAGTAGGCCAGCGCCATGCCAGCTGCGACGCCGATGCCGATGCCCGCCACCGTGGCCCAAAGCACATCGACCAACACCCAGCGCAGCCCGGAGTCGCCCAGATCATGCAGCCCAAGCAGGCCCAGGCCCAACATCACAAACGGAAACGCGCTGCCGTCGTTCATGCCCGCTTCGCACGTCAGGGTGAAGCGCAACTGGTCGTTGTCGCCCAGATGGCGGGTTTGCACGTCAGTGGCCAGCACCGGGTCTGTGGGCGACAAAATGGCGCCCAGCAAAATCCCGGCGCCCAGCGGCAGGCCGAGCACAAGGTACGAAAACGCCGCGATCAGCCCGACACTGGCCACCATCGACACTGAAGCCAGCAAAATAGGCGCGCGCCAGTGCGCCAGCTTCACCGGGACTGGCATCTTGACGCCGGCTGAAAACAGCGAGATCAGCACCACCACTTCGGTCAGGACTTCCAGCAGCGCGGATTCCTTAAGCGGATTGAAGTGAAAGAAATTCAAGACGGTCGGACCCACCAGCAGGCCCACCGTCAGATAGACAATGGCCGGCGTGACAGGCAGATTTTTCAACAAAGGCGCCGTTAGGCCGCGCATCAGCAGCACTCCGCCCACCAGCAAAAACCACAGCGCGTTCGTCATGTTTTACCTGGGTTCATGGGGCAGTGCGTTGGCAAACGCGTATCGGGCGCGAGTTGCCAGTAATCGATGGCGATCTGAGGCGCTGGCACATTGGCGTAGGTACCATAGTCAACGCCGACCAGATACTCGGTATAGCTGACCACTGCTTCTTCTTCCAGATAGCCCACCATGCGGTGCGCCGTGCCGGGCAAGATCAGGTAGAGCAAAAAGAAGAAATGAAAGAACGCCCCCTGCGCCAGCAAGATCAACCCGCGCTCCAGCAAGGTCGGCTTGGCAATTTCGATGAAGGTCATCAAATGCATGCGCTCATTTTCGGCCTCGTCAATCAGCACACGAATCCAGCCACCGTCACTTTTCATGCGACGCAGGGCGCGCAAGTGTTGCAGAAAGGGCGTGTTTGACATGGCGAAATTCCTGGAGTTTGGCCGCAGAAGGTCGATACCATGCTGGTGCGATACCACGGTGGTGACCTGTCCTTGCGTTGTCGCAACAGCATAATGGTGCACTGTAACCCGGTCTGTGCGCTAGCTTACCGATGTTCTTGCCCATCTGGTCAGGCGGGCATTGTTTGAGAATTGAGTAGCATCGGGGTTTGAAATACCTACTTCACCATGCCTGATATAAGTTCCTCCCTGTTCTGGATCGCCGTGCTCCAGATCATTGCCATCGACATCATGCTCGGTGGCGACAACGCCGTGGTGATTGCCCTGGCCTGTCGCAAACTGCCGCCTGAGCAGCGCCGCAAAGGCATCTTCTGGGGCGTGGTTGGCGCCATCGGGCTGCGTGTGGTGATGATTTTCTTTGCCCTGCAATTATTGGCTCTGCCGTACCTCAAAATTGTCGGCGCGCTGCTTTTGCTGTGGATCGGCGTCAAACTATTAATGCCCGAGCATGATGACGAACATGGCAGCCTGCCCGAAGGCGGCACCACGCTGATGGCGGCCATCAAGACGGTGATCGTGGCTGACGCTGTGATGAGCCTGGACAACGTCATTGCTGTGGCTGGCGCTTCGCACGGCTCCATGTTGCTGGTTACCCTGGGCATTCTGGTGTCCATCCCGATCGTGGTCTGGGGCAGCAGGCTGGTGCTCGCCATGATGGACCACTTTCCCGTGGTGATCACGCTGGGCGCTGCGCTGTTGGGCTGGATCGCCGGTGGCATGCTGCTCACCGACCCGGTGATGCCGACTGCGGTGTCGGCCAACATTCCGTACGCCCATTATGTCTTTGCCATCACCGGGGCGTTGCTGGTGGTGCTGGTGGGCAAATGGCTGGGCAGCCGACGCAAACCCGTCCGGGCAACAGAGCTGTCTGCCGATTCGGTCAACCCCAAACCCTGAGGAACATGGCCATGCATACTTCCTGGCTGATTGCCATTGACGGCTCGGCGCCGTCGCTCAAAGTCATTGACTTTGTCATCACTGAGGCCGCCAGCCGGGTGGCGCCGCCGCAACTGTTGCTGGTCAACGTGCAAGCACCGCTGTCAGGCAATATCACCCGCTTCATCGATGAAAAAGTGGTCTCGGATTTTCACCGTGAAGCAGGCGATGCCGCGCTGGCGCAAGCCCGGCAAAAGTTGGAGGCAGCCGGACTGGCTCACTCGGCACACATCATGATCGGAGAAACGGCGCCGACCCTCGTCGAGCTCGCCAAAGACAAAGCCTGCAACATGATCGTGATGGGCGCCCGCGGCTTGGGCAGTGTTGCCGGTTTGCTCATGGGCTCGGTCGCCGTGAAAGTGGTAAAGCTGTCCACGGTGCCGGTGCTGCTGGTCAAGTAACTCAGGCCAGATCAAAGCGGTCGGCGTTCATGACCTTGGCCCATACCGCAATGAAGTCCTGAACAAACTTGGGCAAGTTGTCATCCTGGGCATACACCTCCGCGTAAGCGCGCAGGACGGCGTTCGAGCCGAACACAAGGTCAACCCGGGTGGCCGTCCATTTGACCGCGCCGCTTTTGCGCTCGAAGATGTTGTACAGGTTCGGTCCGGCCGGTTGCCATATGTAGGCCATGTCGGTCAGGTTGACGAAGAAGTCGTTGCTCAGGGTGCCCACCCGGTCGGTCAACACGCCATGCTCGGTGCCGCCATGGTTGGTGCCGAGCATGCGCATGCCACCGACCAGTACCGTCATTTCATGGGCGGTCAGGCCCAGCAGTTGGGTCTGATCAAGCAACAGTTCTTCGGCGCTGACCACAAAGTCTTTTTTGAGCCAGTTGCGGTAACCGTCGGCCAGCGGCTCCAGCGGCTCGAATGACGCGACATCGGTCATGTCCGCAGTGGCGTCGCCCCGGCCTGGCGCAAACGGCACGGTCACCTCAAAGCCGGCGGCTTTTGCTGCCTGCTCGACGCCGACGTTGCCAGCCAGCACGATGAGATCGGCCACGCTGGCGCCGGTTTGTGCCGCAATGCCTTCCAGCACGGTCAGCACTCTGGCCAGTCGGGCGGGTTCATTGCCTTCCCAGTCCTTTTGCGGCGCCAGGCGAATGCGTGCACCGTTGGCGCCACCGCGCTTGTCAGAACCCCGGAAGGTGCGGGCGCTGTCCCAGGCTGTTGTCACCATGTCGCTGATGCGCAGGCCGCTGGCGGCAATCTTGGTTTTGACCGCAGCCACGTCGAAATCGGTGCGGCCAGCGGGCACCGGGTCTTGCCAGATCAGGTCTTCTGTTGGAACGTCCGGACCGATGTAACGGGCCTTGGGACCCATGTCGCGATGGGTCAGCTTGAACCAGGCGCGCGCAAACATGTCTGAAAAATAGGCCGGGTCCTGCTGAAAGCGCTCCGAAATCTTGTGGTAAGCGGGGTCCATCTTCATGGCCATGTCGGCATCGGTCATGATCGGGTTGCAGCGAATCGTTGGGTCTTCCACGTCCACCGGCCGGTCTTCGTCCAAGATGTTGACTGGCTCATACTGCCAGGCACCGGCCGGGCTCTTTTTGAGCGCCCAGTCGTGGTTGAGCAGCATGTCAAAGTAGCCGCCTTTGCCGACATTCCACTGCGTTGGATGCGCGGTCCAGGCGCCCTCGATGCCGCTGGTCACCGTGTCGCGGCCCACACCGCGGGTGCTGTGATTGATCCAGCCAAGGCCTTGCTCTTCAAGTTCTGCACCTTCCGGAGGCGCGCCGAGCTTGGTCGCGCTGCCGTTGCCATGCGACTTGCCGATGGTGTGGCCGCCAGCGGTGAGCGCCACGGTTTCCTCATCGTTCATCGCCATGCGCTCGAAAGTCACACGCACGTCGCGGGCTGTCTTGAGCGGGTCGGGTTGGCCGTCTACGCCTTCGGGGTTGACGTAGATCAGGCCCATCATCACGGCCGCCAGCGGGTTTTCCAGATCGCGTTCGCCCGAGTAGCGACTGTTGGTGCTGCCGCTGGGGGCGAGCCATTCTTTTTCGGCGCCCCAGTAAATGTCCTTTTCAGGGTGCCAGATGTCTTCCCGGCCAAAGGCGAAACCGAAGGTTTTCAGGCCCATCGACTCGTAAGCCATGGTGCCGGCCAGGATGATCAGGTCGGCCCAGCTGAGCTGGTTGCCGTACTTTTTCTTGATCGGCCAGAGCAGGCGGCGTGCCTTGTCCAGGTTCACGTTGTCGGGCCATGAATTGAGCGGCGCAAAACGCTGGTTGCCCTTGCCGCCACCACCACGGCCATCGGCAATGCGGTAAGTGCCGGCCGAGTGCCAGGCCATGCGGATCATCAGGCCGCCGTAGTGGCCCCAGTCGGCGGGCCACCAGTCCTGGCTGGTCGTCATCAGGGCCTTGAGGTCTTTTTTCAGGGCATCGACGTCGAGCTTCTTGACTTCCTCGCGGTAGTTGAAGTCGGCGCCCATCGGGTTGGTCTTGCTGTCGTGCTGGTGCAGGATGTCCAAGCTCAGCGCCTTGGGCCACCAATCAGGGTTCGCCATGCTAGCCGTTGTGGCACCGCCGTGCATGACAGGGCATTTGCCGGCAGAACTCAATTTAGAGGTTTCCATTTTTGCTCCTTTATTTGTGTTGGTGACTGACCAACTATAGTCGCGAACGTACCATGCTGGGGTAACCGGATACGACGTAAGGAAGCAGTCCTTCGCCTTTGCGACGAAGCTGGTGTGAACGCAATGAACTGTGGCAACCGGGGCAGCCTGGGCAACTGGGGCGACCTACAGGCCATGGCAATGCCGACACGTCAACTTCCTAAACTTGGATTTGGCATACCCCAACACCTTTGTTTCAACCATTTGGAGTTTGTTCGTGAGGTTTTGTTTTCCCCTTTGCCGCGCGTCCGTGGCCGTGCTGGCCGCATTGAGTCTGAGTGCCTGCATCGGTGTCAGTGACACCCACTTGCCACTGGCCGAACCTGCCGAGCAGTTCATACCGCCCGAGCCGCCTTCCGGCTACACCGCGAAGTCGATCGCTTATGCCAATCAGGACATGGTGGCGGCTGCCAATCCGTTGGCGGTGCAATCGGGTGTGGCCATATTGGCACGCGGCGGCAGCGCGGTGGACGCGGCCATTGCGGTGCAGATGGTGCTCAACCTGGTTGAGCCGCAGTCCTCGGGCATTGGTGGCGGGGCATTCATGTTGCACTTTGACAAGTCTGCCGACAAGCTGTTGGCCTACGACGGGCGCGAAATGGCGCCAGCGGCCGCATCAGCCAACATGTTCCAGGACGCCAGTGGCAAGCCGCTGGGGTTTCTTGCGGCGGTCGATGGCGGGTTGTCGGTCGGCACGCCCGGCTTGTTGCGCATGCTGGAGTCCGCACACAAGGCACATGGCAAACTGCCCTGGGCTGATTTGTTTGCGCCGGCCATCAAGCTGGCTGAAGACGGCTTTGCCATCAGCGAGCGCATGCGTGTGTCCATTGCCGCCAGCGCCGCGCGCATCAAGGCGCAAGGCGAGCCCGCCGCGAGTTACTTTTTGAATGTCGATGGCAGCGCCAAGGCCACCGGTACGCTGCTGAAAAATCCCGAGCTGGCTGCCACCTTGCGCAGCATTGCCAGTGGCGGTGCCAACGCCTTCTACACCGGCCCATTGGCGCAAGAGATCGTCAATAAAGTCAGCAGTCACCCGACCAACCCGGGGCGCCTGACGCTGGCCGACCTCAGCGGCTACACCAGCAAGGTGCGCACGCCGGTGTGCGCGGTGTACCGCACCAGCTACAAGGTGTGCGGCATGCCGCCACCGAGTTCAGGTGGCATCACAACACTGCAAACGCTGGGCATTTTGCAGAATTTCGATCTGGCAGGCATGAAGCCCAACACGGCTGATTCGGTGCACGTGATCTCCGAAGCCTATCGGTTGGCCTACGCAGACCGCGCCAAGTACATTGCCGACTCCGACTTTGTCACCCTGCCGCAGGCCGGCATGCTGGACCCGGCCTACCTGAACCAGCGCGCCACCTTGATCGACATGAAAAAGTCCATTGGCAAACCAACTGCCGGTGTGCCCGCCGGTGTGTTCAATCCTGCTGGCAGCGACACCTCGGCCAACCTGCCTTCCACCAGCCACATGTCGATCGTGGACCGCAATGGCAACGCCGTTGCCATGACAACCACCATCGAAAACGGCTTTGGCAGCCTGCAGATGGTGCGCGGCTTTTTGCTTAACAACCAGTTGACTGATTTCTCGTTTACCGACAAAGATGCCGATGGCAATTTGGTGGCCAACCGGGTTGAACCGCTCAAGCGACCGCGCAGCTCAATGGCACCCACCATGGTGTTCAACGCCGCCTCGGGTGACCTGGAGGCCGTCATCGGGTCACCCGGTGGCAGTGCCATCATCCAGTACACCACCAAGTCTGTGATCGGCATGGTTGACTGGAAGCTCAACGTGCAGCAAGCCATCAACTTGCCTAACTTTGGCGCGCAAATCAGTGCCACGACCGCGCTCGAAAAAGGCTCGGCCATCGACACAGCCGCCATTCGTGATGATTTGAAGGCCCGTGGTCACACCGTGTCGCAAACCACCAGCTTTGCCAGTGGCCTGCATGGTGTCGTCTTCAATGCTTACCGTGCCAACGGCCAGCCCGGCCTGTTGTCGCGCAATCCGGTGGCGGGTACCTATGCCGGCGGCGCCGACCCGCGACGTGAAGGCATCGCCAGCGGAAACAACTGATACGGCGCCTGACCGCAGCGCTCGGTGCCGCGCGCGCAGGCGCAGGCGCTGTGGTAGGGCAGCAGTTGCAGCGGTACCACGTGCAGCATGGGCGAAAGTTCGCCGTAGTGCTCGGGCCTTCAACATGAGACATACGCACTGATAGGTGACAATAGGCACACATTCGGATAGAGTGGCTATATGAAACCATTCCGCTGGAATCCCGATAAAAACGAGGCGCTGAAAGTTGGGCGTGGCATTTCATTTGAAGTGATAGCGCTTGCGATTGAAGCAGATGGTTTGCTAGATGAATTGCGCCACCCGAACACTAGAAAATATCCGAACCAGTCCGTTCTTGTGGTGGCGTTGGATAACTATGTTTACTTGGTGCCTTACGTTGAAGAACTGGATCATTATTTTCTGAAAACAGTGATACCAAGCAGAAAGGCTACCCGAGACTACTTGCTGAGGAAGAACCCCGATGAAAAAACTTGACGCATTTGAGAAAGAGATTGTGAAAGCCTACGAAGAAGGCGAACTCAAGTCCACCTCTCCTTCAAAAGCAAAATTGGCAAAATTCAAAGCCGCTGCTACAGCTACTTTTCTCAAGGAAAAGCGGGTCAATATTCGCCTGTCCGCGCCAGACTTGATGGATATTCAAGCCCGAGCCCTCGAAGAGGGTATGCCATACCAGACATTGATCGCTAGCGTACTTCACAAATTTGTATCCGGGCGGTTTGTAGAGTCGCCTTCAAATCTAAACCTGTGCTCAAGCAGGACTGCGCAAAAGCGGGCAAGCTGAAGATGCACTGTAGGGATGGAGAGATGGTGCCGGGTGATAGAAAAGAACCGATTCGATTTGACGTGGCTACTCCACCGTGACCGACTTTGCCAGGTTGCGCGGTTTGTCCACGTCGGTACCGCGCGCGCAGGCGGTGTGGTAGGCCAGCAGTTGCAGCGGCACCACGTGCAGCATGGGCGAGAGTTCGCCGTAGTGCTCGGGCATGCGGATCACATGCACGCCTTCGCTGCTTTCAATGTTTGAATCGGCGTCGGCCAGCACATACAGCACGCCGCCACGGGCGCGCACCTCGTGCATGTTGCTCTTGAGTTTTTCCAGCAACGCGTCGTTGGGCGCCACGGTGACCACTGGCATGGCGCTGGTGACCAGCGCCAGCGGGCCGTGTTTGAGCTCGCCGGCCGGGTAGGCCTCGGCGTGGATGTAGCTGATTTCCTTGAGCTTCAAGGCGCCTTCAAGGGCAATTGGGTAATGCAGGCCGCGGCCCAGAAACAGCGCATTTTCTTTGGCGGCAAAGTCTTGTGACCAGGCGATCACCTGGGGCTCGAGCGCCAGCACGGCTTGCAGGGCGGTCGGCAAATGGCGCATGGCCTTGATGTGGCGCGCTTCTTCCGCTTCGCTGAGCAAACCACGCGATTGCGCCAGTGCCAGCGTCAGCAAGAACAAGCCGGCTAACTGGGCGGTGAAGGCTTTGGTTGACGCCACGCCAATCTCGACCCCGGCCCGGGTGACGTAGGCCAGTTCGCACTCGCGCACCATGGCGCTGGTGGCCACGTTGCAAATGGTCAGGGTGTGTGTCATGCCCAGGCTTTGCGCGTGGCGCAGCGCGGCCAGCGTGTCGGCGGTTTCACCCGACTGGGTGATGGTGACGACGAGTGTGCGCGGATTCGGCACCGAGTCCCGGTAGCGGTATTCACTGGCCACTTCGACCTGGGTCGGGATTTTGGCGATGCTTTCCAGCCAGTACTTGGCGGTGCAGCCGCTGTAGTAGCTGGTGCCGCAGGCCAGAATCAGCACCGCGTCGATGTCCTTGAAAACCCGCGCTGCGCTGGTATTGGCGCCATCGAACAGCTCGGGCATGATGCTGGTGACCCCTTGCAGGGTGTCGGCAATGGCGCGCGGCTGCTCGAAAATTTCCTTTTG
>PFUD01000030.1 GCA_002789915.1 Comamonadaceae bacterium CG_4_9_14_3_um_filter_60_33
AATCGCAACGCGGTTTTTTGCTCAACCACCTGATCTCTGAAGAGCTACCGCAGGCGGGCTCGGCATCGACGGTGTCCAACTCCGACCCCATCACCGGCCAGGCCGCCTGGTACGAGGTGCGGGTGCGCATTTACAAGGCGGCCGAGGGCGAGCCAGAGCAAACATTTCCACAGTTCAAGGCCGTGCCCGCAGCCCCTGGCATGCGCCAGGTGCTGCCACGCATCCAGGCCTATTTTGCGGGCAGGGGAGACCACAAATGACCCAATTAGCCCTTGTTATTGACCTCAATGTGTGTGTGGGCTGCCATGCCTGCGTGACCAGTTGCAAACAGTGGAACACCTCCGGCACCGCCGGTGCTCTGGTGGACCTCAACCCCTACGCAGCCGACCCCAACGGCACCTTTTTCAACCGGGTGCAAACCTTTAAGGTAGGTGAATACCCCAACACCCAAACCGTGCACTTTCCCAAGAGCTGCCTGCACTGCGAAGACCCGCCCTGTGTGCCGGTGTGCACCACCGGCGCCAGCTACAAGCGCGCCGAAGACGGCAGTGTGCTGGTCGATTACGACAAGTGCATCGGCTGCAAATTCTGCAGCTGGGCCTGCCCCTACGGTGCCCGCGAGTTCGACGAAGAGCGCAAGGTGATGACCAAGTGCACGCTGTGCGTGGACCGCGTCACCGACACCAAGCTGCCCGAGCCCGAGCCCGAGCGCAAGCCCGCCTGCGTGCTGGCCTGTCCGGCCAACGCCCGGCTTTTTGGCGACGTGCACGACCCCGAGTCGGTGGTCTCCAAAGCCATTGCCGAGCGCGGCGGCTACCAGCCCATGCCCGAGTGGGGCACACGCCCGGCCAACCATTACCTGCCGCAGCGCAAGACTGAAATCCGCATTCACCCCGAAGACCTCGAGCGCGTGGACAATCCGCTCAAGCTCGACGGCAAGCAACCCGACTACACCGGCCGTGGCGCCGGGCGTGAAGACTTTGCAACCTGAACCTCAGACGGACCTACAAGATGCAACCCGCTTTTTCTGTAATCTTTTTAACCACGCTCGCCGTTGCGGCCCAGGGGCTGTTTTTGGCCCTGTACGGCACTGAGATCAGTGGTCTGGGCGCGCTCACTGCGTCAGAGAGCCGGCAGTTTTTGTCAGCGGCCAGTGCCGTGGCCCTGGTGCTGACCGGCCTGGGCCTGCTGGCCTCATTCTTTCATTTGGGGCACCCGGAGCGTGCCTGGCGCACGGCCACCATGTGGCGCACCTCGTGGCTGGCGCGCGAGGTGATTGCCTTGCCGCTGTTCATGCTGGGCCTGTTTGTGTATGCCGGCGCGCATTGGTTTGGCGTTGGCAATACCCGATTGATTGGTGCGGTGACGGTGTTGTTGTGTTTGGCGCTGTTTGTGGCCACGGCCATGATCTATGCCTCGGTGCGCTTTTTGCAAGAATGGGCCAGCCCGCTGACCCTTGTCAACTACCTGCTGCTGGGCTGTGCCTCGGGGCTGACGTTGGCCACGCTGCTGGCCTGGGTCACGCGCAGTGCCTCGCTGGTGCGCAACGCCCGGCTCAAGCCCAAGTCAACCCTGCAAAGCGCCATTGGCATCAAGCACCCGCGCATTGTGCAAAAGGCGCAGGGTTTCACGGGCGGCTCGTTCAATACCCGTGAGTTCTTTCATGGCCGCAGCGTGCCGCTGCTGCGCTCGGTTAAATGGGCGTTTTTGCTGCTGGTGCTGGCCTTTGTGCTGCAATACTTGGGGCTGCTGGCCGAGCGCTGGTTCTTTTTTGCGCAGGCCAACCACCCGCAAAACCTTTACTACCAGACCATTTCCTGAACGCTGTTTTCTGTGTCCATAAGTCCTTTACTTTCCCGGCTGCTGCCATTTTTGAGGTGGCCTGCCCCCAGTCGTGCCACCTTGACGGCCGACCTGGTGGCGGGTTTGACGGTTGTTTTGTTGGTTGTGCCGCAGTCTTTGGCCTACGCACAACTGGCGGGTGTGCCCGCTGTGTATGGGCTTTATGCGGCGTTCATTCCATCGGTGGTGGGCGCGCTGTTTGGCTCCTCGGTCTGGCTTTCCACAGGCCCGGTGGCACTCACATCGTTATTGACAGCGGCAAGCGTTGTTCAATTGGCGCATCCGGGAACGGAACAATTCTTTGCCAGCGTAACACTGTTGGCCTTGTTGTCAGGCGTGTTTCAGGTTTTGATGGGGGTTTTCAAGGCAGGGATTTTGCTGAACTTGCTCTCGCGTCCGGTGTTGTCGGGCTTTATCAATGCAGCAGCCGTCGTCATCACACTGTCGCAGTTGCCCACGTTGCTGGGTATTCATCCGGAGCAGACGGGGAGCATTGTTAAGGATACTTTTTATCTGGTCCTGAATTTACCAACCCTTCATCCTGCATCAACCCTGCTTGGGCTGTTGAGCGTAGGCATTTTGTTGGGTTTGAAGCGCTATGCTCCTAAAGTGCCCGGTGTCTTGGTCATGGTGGTGATCATGACGGTTGTCAGTGAACGGATGGATTTTGGTCAGGGTGGTGGACAGATTATTGGTGACATTCCCAAGGGTTTGCCTGACTTGATTTGGCCAATATCGGACTGGCATGTGGCCTTCACCTTGATTCCAGCGGCTTTCGTAATTGCCTTGGTCAGTTTTATGGAAGCCATGTCCAGTTGCAAGGTCATGGCTATCAAAACCCGCACCGGTTGGGATGAGAATCAGGAATTGATTGGTCAGGGGTTGGCCAAGATCGTTGCCGCCTTTTGCCATTCCATGCCTGTCAGTGGCTCGTTTTCTCGGTCTGCCCTTAATTTGGCATCGGGTGCACGCTCCGGATATTCCTCGGTTTTTGGCGGTATCTGCATTCTGCTGGTGCTGCTCTACTTCACGCCTTTGCTGTACCACCTCCCCAAGCCCGCGCTGGCAGCCATGATCGTCATGGCTGTGATGAATTTGATCGATTTTTCGTCGCTGAAGCGGGCTTGGGCGGCCAGCCGTGATGACGGTCTGGCAGCCTTGATCACCCTTGGGGCGACGCTGTTGTTGGCACCAAACATTCAGCTGGGAATTTTGATTGGCATCAGTTTTTCGCTGGCGGCGTTTATTTATCGCCGGATGTTTCCAAAAATATCCATCTTCAGCATAGGTGACGCGGGTGAGTTGCTCGAGGTGACAGCCGCATCTCCAGCCCATGAAGCCAACACTGTGATGGTGTTGCGGTTTGATGCCGCTCTGATTTTTGCCAATGCGTCTTTCTTTGAAGATGCGGTCAGAAAAATCGAGCACGAACACCGTCGGGTGCAGCGCATCATCGTGCTGGCAACCGGTATCAATCTACTAGATGCCTCGGCTGTGGAAATGCTCAAAACACTGGTTATGCACCTGAAAGAAAACGGCATCGAACTGGCATTCGTGGATGCCAAGCAGCATTTCCTGGACGTGGCGGAGCGCACCGGTCTGATCCAGTCCATTAGCTCTGACAATTTTTATCCATCGCTTCAGGCCGCTTTGGGTGTCTTGAAGTGATGGTCTTTTAACCTCAAAAATTAGGTGCTTAACCATGAGTGATGCTCTCAATTACCTTATTAAAACCCGGCCCGAAACGGTCAGTCATTACTTTGCCTTTTTGAAAGAAACCGGCAAATACCTTGACCCTAAAACCCGCAACCTGATCTCGGTCATCACCAAGGTGCATTCGCAGACCGACCGTGGTTTTCGCCAGTACCTGGGTCGTGCGCTGCGCGAGGGTTGCAGCCCGATGGAGGTGCTTGATGCGCTGCTGATGGCGTTTCCGGCGCTGGGCCTGGCCAAGATCATCTGGGCTGTGGACATCATTCTGGACATGAATATTCCCGGCTTCGCGCCCGAGGCGCTCACGCAAGCGGCGGGCGCTGACACCGCCAAATCGGTGGCCGCCGTGGCGGCTGTAGCAGCGCCAGCGCCCGCTGAGTGGCGCGATGTCATGGCCGCCAAGGAGGTGCCCGACGGCGAGGTGATGCGCACCGAGTGCCAGGGCCGTGGCATCTTCATCTACCGCGACAAGAAAACTTACCAGGTTTATGACAGCCACTGCCCGCACCAGAGCACCGACATCCCCGAACTGGCGATCAAGGGCACCACGCTGACCTGCCCCAAACACCAATGGCAATTCGACGCCAAAAGCGGCGACTGCATCAAAAAAGGCAACAGTCCGCTCATGCACCTTGAAGCCAAAGTAGCCAAAGGCCGCCTGCTGGCTTTTTGGTAATCCGGCCAGGCGCCGCGGTTAGCACCTATCACCCCAAAGTGGCCCACAGCGTCGTCATACCCAGATACCCTTGGAGACAAGCACGAATGCAAACCGCAAACGTTTTTACGTCACCCCCATGTGCGCGCTGCCTGTAGCCGGTGCCGCGCATGCCACCAACGGCGTGCTGATGTAAGGCTACGGCCCCATCTCCACCGGCATGGGTGGCGCATCCCAGGCCATTGACCACGGCAACGCCGGCATGGGGGATGAGTGCGATGCGACGTCGTTTTTGGCTGCCGGCACGGGTTTGCCAGTACGTTCTGAACTTGGGGTCGGGAACGTCATTTTTCCGGTGGCCTACCAGGTCAATTCCAATCTGACAGTGGGTGCCACGCTCAAATTTCTTTGGTCTTCACTTGACATGCAAATGGCTGGAACGGTTGACTCTTTGTCACCCATCGTGACTGGCGGTAGCGGCAATCTTGCGATGGGCTTCGCCATGGCGCCAGCAGGCACGCCAGCGCGCATAGACTGTCACCGACAGCAACGACTTCACAGGCGCTGCCAAGGCGACTGGATTTGGTGCGGCTCTGGGTGCCACTTACAGGATTTATCAAGACGTGGTGCTCGGCGCTTCTTACTGGTTCAAGAGCGCTTTGGATGACATGGAGACCTCAGATAGTGCTGCGAGCATGTCTTTATCGGGTCCTCTGCCAGACTACGGCAAGATCACCGTGATCGACTTCCAGATGCCATCGGTGCTGGCGGTGGGTGCCAGTTGGCAGACCACTCCATCATTGTTGTTGGCCGCTGATCTGAAATATATTGGCTGGAATGACGCCATGAAGAGTTTCGTGATGCGCTACGACAGCTCAATGGGGAACGGATGAGTGAGTTTTGCCATGCCGCAAAACTGGGAAAACCAAACCGTCCTGAACCTTGGCATGGCATGGAAAGCCAACGACGCACTCACCTTGCGTGCCGGTATGAATCTGGCTGACAACCCGATCCCTGATACCGATGTCAATCCCTTGTTCCCGGCCATTGTGAAAAACCACTACACGCTGGGGTTTGGCTACAAAGTGTCGCAAGCGGGTGACTTCAACATGTCGGTGACGATGGCGCCCAAGGTCACTGTGACAACACCGCAAGGCATCGACATTTCCCACGCCCAGACCAACTGGCAGTTCATGTACAGCCACCGTTTCTAAAACCAGGCAAAACCTGCTCGACGTAGCAGGCTTCGAAAAATAGCGGGCGCTGCCAGTCAATGGCAGTGCCCGCGGTCATTTCAGACAGCGGCTTTTGAGGCAAACCATGGTGGCAACGTTGGCCAGCGCACAGACGGCAGTTGAGGTCATCGCTACATTGCAGTCCAACAGGGGCGCATCGTGCGCACAGGTACTGGAGTCTGGCGATGAACACCAATTTTCAATCAATCAAATGCTCAAATCCCAGTCTGCCTGGGTATGAATCATCTCAACTTGATTTGCCGAAGGGGTGGCCACGTCTAACGGCCTGGCTGAATTTGCAGACCACACTGGCCGTTTTAGCAATCCTGGCCACTCTGGGCCTCATGTTGGCGTTTCACCAGGTGGTGCTTGGCGCCGTCGCGCAGGGTGAATCTTTTCAGCAGGCCAGAAACCTGCAAAACGCGGCGATCGGGCGATGCCATGGTTTACGCAACCCTGTAGAGCGCGATAACTGCCTGTTTCTGATCAAAGCTGAAGTCAGCGCGTCAAAGCCATGAACAGCTTGGGCAACTGCTCGGGTAGCCGCGCGATGTTG
>PFUD01000027.1 GCA_002789915.1 Comamonadaceae bacterium CG_4_9_14_3_um_filter_60_33
CCGGCGCTGCCCGTTTTGCGACGTCGGCCACGGCCGGCCCGACCCGCTGGACGTGAACGAGCCAATCAACCTGGCCAACACCATCGCCCAACTCAAGCTGAAATACGTGGTGATCACCAGCGTGGACCGCGACGACCTGCGCGACGGCGGCGCCGGGCATTTTGTTGCCTGCATCGAGCAGATTCGCGCCAAATCGCCGCAAACCCAAATCGAGGTGCTCGTGCCTGACTTCAGGGGCCGTGACGACCGCGCGCTCGACATCCTCAAGGCGGCGCCGCCAGATGTGATGAACCACAACCTGGAAACCATTCCACGCCTATACAAGGAAGCGCGCCCCGGTTCCGACTACCAGTTCAGCCTGAACCTGCTGAAAAAATTCAAGGCGCTGTTCCCCGACGTGCCCACCAAGAGCGGCCTGATGGTCGGCCTGGGCGAAACCGATGACGAGATTCTGGACGTGATGCGTGACATGCGCGCGCACTCAATCAACATGCTGACCATCGGCCAATACCTGGCGCCCAGTACCAGCCACCTAACGGTCAAGCGCTACGTGCATCCCGACGTGTTCAAGATGTTTGAAACCAAGGCTTACGAGATGGGGTTCAGCCACGCCGCCGTGGGCGCCATGGTGCGCTCGAGCTACCACGCCGACGAGCAGGCCGGCCACGCGATGGGCCACACGCCGGCCTGAGAAAGAAGTTTCATGCAAACCCATTGGCACGCCTCCAGCCTTTGGCTGGACCTGGCCTCGCTGGTGCAGCGCTGCGACACCGCCACCTACACGCGCGGCCTGGAGCTGTACCGCAACCAGCGCGTGTTGACTTTGACCATCGAGCCATTAGAAGACGTCTGGCTGTTGCTGGGCGACGTGCAGGGCAGCGCCCGCCGGCCCTACGAGGTGTCGATCGAGGTCAAGCGCGGTGCTGCTGGCCACGTGCTGGAATGGGACAGCGACTGCACCTGCCCGGTTGGCTACCAATGCAAGCACGGCGTGGCGCTGATGATCAAGGCGGCGTACAAAGGCCAGCAGATTTTGGGCGCCAGCGCAGCAGCGCCCAACTTCAAACCGCTCACTGAACAGCAACTGGCAGCCCAGCGCGAAGCCGATCTGACACGGCGCCAGGCGGCCGCCCAGCTCGAAGCCGAAAACCAGGTGATCCGCTGGCTTAGTGAGCTCGAGCGTGGTGGCGCCAAGGCACCCATGGCGGCCGAGCGCAGCGGACAAAACCTGCGCCATGACGAGTTCCTGTATCTGCTCAACGTGATGTCAGCGCAAGGCCCGCAGCCGCTGCTGACGCTCGAAGCCGTGGTCTCTTACCCCAAGGTCAACGGCGGCTGGGCCAAGGCCAAGCCCATCAAGACCACGCCCGGCAGCGGCCAGCCTGTGTACGACTCGGCCACCGAAACCGACCACGACGTGCTGCAACTCATGCACACCATGCCGAGTGCCGCAAGCGCCTATTACTACGCCTACAGCGCCAAATCGCGCGTGACCGTGGAAGGCAAATTCGGTGTGCAGGCACTCGAACTGGCCGCCAGCACCGGGCGCCTTTTCATCGGTGACAAAAATGGCCAACCCACAACACCCGCGACATGGGGCCCGCCGCTGGACGTGCTCTGGCACTGGCACGAGGTCACGCAGGCCAGCGCCGACGAAAGCGCCTGGGTGTTGCGCGCCCGGCTCGACCAGTCGCTGGCGCAACTGTGCCTGAACAATCCACCGTTTTACCTCGACACCCAGCACGGCATCTGCGGCCTGGCCCGTGTCAAGGACATGAGCCTGGGCCAGGTGGCGGTGCTGCTGCGCAGCCCACCGCTCAAAACGACGGCCCTGAAAAAACACCAGGCCGAGCTGGCCGAGCGACTCGGCCCGGTGCCCTTGCCGCCCGTGCTCGAGCAGTTGCAAACCCTGACCGGCATCACGCCCAGGGCCCGCCTGCACTTGGGTGTTGTGGCGCCCGCTGACGTGCCTGTGTCGGGCCTGATGCAGGCCACCCTGCGCTTTGACTACGCCGGTCACAGCGGCTGGTGGGTGGGCCAGGGCACCACCGTGCTGATCGACAACGCGCAGGGTCGGCTGCTGCTGCACCGCGACCCACAAGCCGAACTGGAAGCCATCACCAGCCTGGTGCAGCTCGGCCTGAGCGCCACTGGCACCGGTGTTTTTGTGATCCAGGGCAGCGCCGCGCAGCAGCTCTGGCTGCAGTGGGCCGATACCGACTACGCGCCGCTGCGTCAGGCCGGCTTCGACGTGACCCTCGACGATTCGCTGGCCGACTGGATCCAGCACGGCGAGGCACTGAACGTGCGCCTGGACGCCCAAGGTGACGACGAGGCCACCTCGCCCTGGTTCGATTTGTCATTGGGCATGGAAATCAACGGCGAGCGGCAAAATATTCTGCCCTTGCTGCCCGAGCTCATCAAGGTGGCTGCAGGCAGTCCGCGCGACGCGGTCACCGGCTTGCCCGACCTGCCGCCCTTCGTTTACCTGCCCGCGCCTGGCGGCGGCTTTATCCGCCTGCCCACCGACACTCTGAAGCCCTGGCTCGGCGCGCTGCTGGAACTGGTGGGCGAGCGCGCCCATGATTTCGCCGGCGACAGCCTCAAACTGTCACGCCTGGATGCCATGCGCACCACTGCCTCGCTGGGTGAAGGCGCGGTCTGGCAGGGCGCACAACACTTGCGCGAGCTGGTGCAGCGCCTGCAAGGACGCACCGAATTGCCCGAGGTGTTGCCCCCCGCAAGCGTCAACGCCTCGCTGCGCCCCTACCAGCAGCAAGGCGTGAACTGGTTGCAGTTTTTGCGCGAATACGGTCTGGCCGGCATTCTGGCCGACGACATGGGCCTGGGCAAAACGCTGCAAACGCTGGTGCATATCCAGCTTGAAAAAGACGCTGGCCGCCTGACGCATCCGGCGCTGATCATTGCGCCGGTGAGCCTGATGGGCAACTGGCAGCGCGAAACTGAACGCTTCTGCCCCGGCCTGCGCAGCCTGGTGATTCACGGTAAAGACCGCCACGAAGTCGCCGGCAGCATGGCTGAGTTTGATGTGGTGATTGCGCCCTACTCGCTGCTGCACCGCGACCGCGAGCGCTGGCTCGAAGCGCAGTGGCACCTGGTGGTGCTCGACGAAGCGCAAAACATCAAAAACGCCAACACACACGCCGCCCAGGTGGCCAGCGAACTCAACAGCAATCACCGCCTATGTCTGTCAGGCACGCCGATGGAAAACAATTTGGGCGAGTTGTGGAGCCTGTTCCACTTTTTGATGCCCGGCTTTCTGGGCAGTCAGAAGCGTTTTGCCGAGCTGTTTCGCGGCCCGATCGAAAAACAGGGCGACCCAGAAGCCGTGCGCCAGTTGCGCGGCCGTGTCACACCCTTCATGTTGCGCCGCACCAAGGCGCTGGTGG
>PFUD01000160.1 GCA_002789915.1 Comamonadaceae bacterium CG_4_9_14_3_um_filter_60_33
CATTGCCGCGATTGAGCCGCAGTGGCTCGAGCAAGTGGGTAGCCATTTGCTGAAGAAACAATTGCTCGACCCGCATTGGGAAAAGAAAACAGCCGAGGTCAACGCGTTGGAACGCGCCACGCTGTACGGCATCGTGGTGTACAGCGGCAGGCGTGTGAACTATGGCCGGGTTGACCTGGTCGGCGCGCGTGAAATCTTCATTCGTGAGGCGCTGGTGAACGGCCAATGGGACTGCAAATGGCCGTTTTTGCAAACCAACCACAAGCTTATCCAACAGGTGGAAGACCTGGAGCACAAGGCGCGTCGCCAGGACGTTTTGGTGGACGACGAGCTGATCTACGCTTTTTACGACCAGCAGCTCCCCGCCGACGTGTGCAGCGGCTACAGCTTTGACGCCTGGTACCGCGAAGCCTGCAAAAAGCCCGAGTACCTGATGCCCATGCCAGTGCGCGGCGCAGCACCCAGCGGCAACAGCAAGCTGCTGCTGTTGACCCGCGAAGAGCTGATGCGCCACGAGGCGGCGGGCATCACCACCCTGTCGTTTCCCAAAGTGATTCGCCTCGGCGGTGTCGATTGCGCCGCCACTTACCTGCACGAACCCGGCGACGCCAAAGATGGCTTGACGGTGACCGTGCCACTGTTTGTGCTGAACCAGGTCAACGAAGAGCGTTGCGAATGGCTGGTGCCCGGCATGCTCAAGGACAAAATCCAGGCGCTGCTCAAAACCCTGCATCAACGCCCGCGCTCGCGTCTGGTGCCCCTGCCTGAGAGCGCCCGCAAGATGGCTGAAACGCTGAATGCACCCGAGCTGTTTGGCCACGGCTCGTTGCTCGATGCCGTGCTTAAGCTGGTGCGCGCTGCTACTGCGGTTGACGTGGTGCGGGCTGACATCAAGCTCGACATGTTGTCGCCGCACTTCTTCATGAACTTCCGGGTGGTCGATGAACACGGCCGCCAGCTCGGCACTGGCCGCAATCTGGGCGCGCTGAAAGCCGAGCTGGGCGCCCAGGCGCGCGGCGCCTTCCAGGCGCTGGCCGGGCTCAAGCTGGGGCAGGGCGTTTCCAGCCCTGGCAGCGCTGGCATATCTCCCGCCATTGCGAGTGAAGCGCGGCAATCCACGAAATCCACAGGCATGGATCGCCACGGCCTGCGGCCTCGCGATGACGTACAACAGGGGCAAGACGCGTCGGGGAAGCGCACCCCCGAAAACAAGGCTGCGGTGGCCACCCAGCGCTACATCACGTGGACCTTTGGTGAACTGCCCGAGCTGCTCGAAATTCAAAAGGGTGGCCAGACCCTGATTGGCTACCCGGCGCTGATCGACGCCGGCGACGCCGTCACCATCGAGGTCTTCGACGAGCCCGATGTGGCCGCCGCCAAACACCGCGCCGGCTTGCGCCGCCTGTTTGCGCTACAGCTCAAGGACGCGCTCAAGTACCTCGAAAAGAACGTCCCTGACCTGCAAAAAATGGCCGTCGCCTATATGCAGGTCGGCAAAAACCCAGACGGCTCGGGCACCGGCGGCACGCTGGAAGAACTGCGCGAACAAATCATCGCAGTGGCGCTCGACCGCGCATTTTTACTCGACCCACTGCCCGCTGATGAGTTTGCCTTTAAAAAGCGCATTGACGAGGGCCGCGGCCGGCTGACCCTGATCGCCACCGAAGTGGCGCGCCTGGCCGCTGCCATTTTGCTCGAATACGCGGTGGCCGCGCGCAAGATCAAAGACACCAAAAACGCGCCCGAGGCCACGCAAGACGCCGCCCAGCAATTGGCGCGCCTGATGCCCAAGCGTTTTTTGAGCGTCACACCCTGGACCAGCCTGCACCACTTCACCCGCTACCTGAAAGCCATCACCGCGCGCCTGGACAAATACCGTGCCGATCCGGCCCGTGATGCCGCGCGCCTGAAGGAGTTGCATCCGCTGGAGCAGCGCTACGCCCGCTTGCTGGCCGAGCGCAAGGGCGTGGTTGACGAACGCCTGCAGGAATTCCGCTGGCTGCTCGAAGAGCTGCGCGTGAGCTTCTTCGCCCAGGAGCTGCGCACGCCGCAGCCGGTGAGCGTGAAGCGGCTGGACAAGGCTTGGGCGCAATTGGTGTAAAACCAATTCGGCACAAGCCGTCTGGAAACCACAAAATCATCAAGCTCGCGCGCGGCATTCTCACCGACAATCCTGTTGCTTTGTGGACAAGCCCTTACGCGCCGCCAATGCAGCACCTGTTCCAGACCGAGGCGCTCGACGCACTGTCCTGGGCCGTGATTCTGGGCCTGGGCTTGCTCAAGTTCCTCGCGGTCACCGCAGAAAAAGCGCTCTTGCGATGCATGAATATCACCCATTTCTAAGAATTTTTGAGAACGATTGAATGAGCTTGTTGCAACGTCTGCGCAGCCGCCTGGCCGGGCACCTCCCCAGCCAGGCGCAAATTGCCGGCAACCGCTGGCTGGCCTGGTTACGGCCCTGGCTGCAACACCCCAAACTGTGGCACTGGTCGCGCCGTGGCGTGGCGATGGGCGTGGCGCTGGGGGTATTCTTTGGCCTGCTGATTCCGATCGCCCAAATTCCGCTGTCGGTGGCAGCGGCGGTCATCCTGCGCGCCAACATACCCACCGCAGTGGCCAGCACGCTGGTCAGCAACCCGGTCACTTTCGGGCCGATTTACTACGGCGCCTACCGGCTCGGGGTCTGGGTCACGGGCAGCAAGGAACGCCCAAAAATCATCGACCTGCACGACCCGCAGATCACGCTTGAGCATGAGGACACCCCTTTCTGGCAGCGCATCACCAACCTGGGCAAGCCGCTGCTGGTGGGCTTGTCGATCACGGCCGTCCTGATGGGGCTGCTCACCTACGGCATCACCTCGCTCATCTGGCGCTGGCGCACGCTGGCCAAACGGCGCGACCGAAGGCGCCACGCCCGGCCCTGAAGGACTCAAAATGAACAGCGCCTACCAAGAATTTGCCTTGCTGCTCGCGCTGTCAGCGGTGGTGGGTGCCGTGGCCGTGCGTTTGCGCCAACCTTTGCTGATGGCCTACATCATTGTGGGCATTCTGGTTGGCCCGTCGGTCTTCGGCTGGGTCGGCGCGCACGACCAGATTGACCTGCTGGCGCAAATCGGCATCACCGTGCTGCTGTTCGTGGTTGGCCTCAAGCTCGATTTGCGTCATGTGCGCCAGATCGGCCCGGTGGCGCTGGCCACCGGCCTGGGGCAACTCGGCTTCACCATATTGTTCGGATTTTTCATCACCCTGGCGCTCGGGCGCGAGTGGTTGGATGCTCTTTATGTGGCGGTGGCGCTCACCTTCTCCAGCACCATCATCATCGTCAAGCTGCTCTCGGACAAGCGCGAGCTCGAGTCGCTGCACGGCCGCATTGCGGTGGGTTTTCTGATTGTGCAGGACCTCGCCGTGGTGATTGCCATGATGGTCATGAGCGGCCTCGGCGGCATTGGCGGCGATGCCGTCAGCGGCCCCATGCTGGCCCTGAGCTTGCTGGCCCGCCTGTGCGGTGCTGGTTTGTTGCTTTACGTGCTGATGCGCTTTGTCTTGCCGCGCGTGGTCGACACGCTGGCGCGTTCCCAAGAATTGCTGCTGATTTTTGCCATTGCCTGGGGCACGGCGCTGGCGGCCTTGGGTGAATACGCCGGTTTCAGCAAGGAGGCGGGTGCTTTCATTGCCGGCTTTTCGCTCGCGTCCACCGCATATCGCGAGGCCATCAACGCGCGCCTCGCCAGCATCCGCGACTTTTTGCTGCTGTTTTTCTTCATTGAGCTGGGTGCCAAGCTTGATTTTTCCACGCTCGGCGCCGAGGTCGGCACGGCGCTGGCGTTGTCGCTGTTCGTGCTGATCGGCAACCCGCTGATCGTGATGGCCATCATGGGCTACATGGGCTACCGCAAGCGCACCAGCTTTCTGGCGGGCCTGACGGTGGCGCAGATTTCGGAGTTTTCCATCATCTTCGTGGCCATGGGCATCAGCCTGGGCCACATCAGCGCCAGCGCACTGGGGCTGACCACGCTGGTGGGCATCATTACCATCGCCTTGTCGTCCTACATGATTCTGTATTCGCACCGGCTTTACGGCTGGCTGGCGCCCTGGCTCGGCGTTTTTGAGCGCAGCACACCTTTCAGGGAACTCGCCGTGGAAAACGCGCCCAGCCACACGCAGCGCCCCGACGTGGTGGTATTCGGCCTGGGCCGCTATGGCAGTCGGCTGGCGCTCAAACTGCAGGCGCAGGGCATGCGCGTGCTGGGCGTTGACTTCGACCCCGAGGTCATCAAGGCGCAGCAGCGCAGCGGTCTCGATGCGCGTTTTGGCGACTGCGAAGCGCCCGATTTCATCGAAAGCTTGTCGCTCGCTGGCGTGCCCTGGGTGGTCAGCAGCCTGCCTGAGCTCGATGCCAACCGGGCTCTATTGCATGCCCTGGCTGAACACCGTTACCATGGCCACATGGCAGTGGTGGCGCGCCACGAGTCCGATGTGGACGCGCTGTCGGCGCTGGGCCCGCTGGAAGTGATCCTGCCGTTTCACCAGGCCGCCGACTTTGCCGCGCTCGACATTGCCGCCCGCATTGCCGCAGCTGAAGTCAATCAGCCCACCCAAGACAAGGAGCCATCATGACCACGGTGTTTTCACCTCTTGCCGCCACAGATTTGTCGGCACCCTCGCGCCACGCCGCCCAGCGCGCCGCCATGCTGGCGCGCCAGACCGGCGGTACGCTGGCGCTGGTCCATGTGCTTGAAAAAAATGCGTTGCTCGAACTGCGACGCTTGTTTGCGCCAGACGCCGAGGCGCTTGAGCAGCGCATGCACGCGCAGGCCGAGCAGGCACTGGCCGATCTGGCTGGCGAGCTTGGGCGCGCGCAGCCCGGCGAGGCTGCCCCGTTGCAAGTGGCAGTGCACCTGCAAGAAGGCACAGTGCTGAGCACCCTTGCCGAACAGGCCCAGGCCCTGGGCTGCAACCTGGTGGTGGTGGGCGCGCACGGCGCCGGTTTTATGCGCCACTGGCTGCTCGGCGCCACGGCAGAGCGCCTGCTGCGCAAAACCCTGCATCCCGTGCTGGTGGTCAGACAGGCGCCGCAGCTTGACTATCGCAAAGTGCTGGTGCCGGTGGACTTTTCGCAGTGGTCACTGCGCGCCATCTCAATGGCGCGCAGCTTTAGCCCGCAGGCGCCACTGGTGCTGCTGCATGCCTGCGAAATACCATTTGAGGGCAAGATGCGCTTTGCCGGTGTCGAAGAAGACACCATCCTGGGGCACCGTCAAAAAATCAAGCGCGAGGCGCTGGCCCGGCTCGGCGAACTGGCGCACGATGCCGACCTGACGCCGGCGCAGTGGCAGCCGCTGGTGGCCTTTGCCAATGCGCCAGACTTCATTCTGGAACAAGAAGAAGAGCAGGGCGCCGACCTGATCGTGCTGGGCAAGCACGGCAGCGGCATGACCGAGGAACTGCTGCTGGGCAGCGTCACCAAACATGTGCTGGGCCAGGCGCGCGCGGATGTGCTGGTCGTGCGCTAAACCATCTCTTGTGGGGTCGACTTCAGTCGACCTGGCAGACTGAAGTCTGCCCCACCAACCTCTAAATCCATCGCCTTCTTGCTCCCGCCTTGATTATTCGCATGCCCTGACACCCTGACCGGACTATTCTGGAATGCCTTTCTGGAACCTTCGACAAGGAATCGCCATGGCAACACAACTCAAGGAATTTGCGACCAATCTGGTCGCCGTGGTCGAACCCGATACCTCTGCGGTGATGGTGGCGCAGCTCATGCGCCGGCACCACATTGGCGCGCTGGTGGTGGTGGATGCGCTCGACAAAAACAAGCCGGTCGGCATCGTCACTGACCGCGACCTGGTGCTCGAACTCATGGCTGAAGGGCTTGACCCGGCTGTCTTCACAGCGGGCGACATCATGTCGGTCGATCTGGTCAAGGCGCAGCCCGAGATGGACGCCATGGACGCCGTGCTGCTGATGAAAAAATACCGGCTGCGGCGCTTGGTGATTGTTGACAAGGCGGGCAATCTGGCGGGCATCGTGACGATTGAAGACGTGCTCGGTTTGTTGACGCATGAGCTTGCAGAACTGGCGGGCGATCTGGGCAGCGCCAGAGACCGCGA